>NZ_JBJHAL010000001.1:0-294291 GCF_054050995.1 Blastococcus sp. SYSU DS1021
TGAGGGGCCCGGCCGGGCCCCTCAGCCGCTCGGGTCGTCAGCCGGCCGCGGTCGGGTTCCCGGGGGTGAACAGCCACTGGTGGAACAGCTCGTCCAGCTGCTGCCCGGACACCTTCTCCGCGAGCGCGACGAACTCCTCGGTGGTGACCGTGCCGCCGGCCTGGGACGCCACCCACTCCCGGACGATCGCGAAGAACGCCTCGTCGCCCACCTCGGTGCGCAGCGCCTGGAGGGTCATCGCGCCGCGGTAGTAGACGGCGATGTCGAAGAGGTTCTCCGTGGCCGGCCCCGGGTCGCCGATGGTGAGCTCCCAGAACTCCGGCGGGGCGCCCGCGGCGATGGCGTCGAACTCCTGCTGCGGGCTGGACAGCCCTTCGCGCTCGAGCCAGAGCCACTCGGCGTACGTGGCGAACCCCTCGTTGAGCCAGATGTGCCGCCACTCGTCGATGCGCAGGAGGTCGCCGGTCCACTGGTGGGCCAGCTCGTGCACCACCACGAGGTCGCCGCTCACGGCGTCGGAGAAGAACGCCGACGCGTAGATCGGACGGGTCTGCGTCTCCAGCGCGAACTGGAACTCCGGGTGGTCGTCGACGATGCCGCCGGAAGCACGGAACGGGTACGGCCCGAAGACGCCGGAGAGGAAGTCGGTGATCTCCGGCTGCCGGGCCAGCGACCCCTCGGCCACCTCACCGACGGAGGCGCCCCCGGACCCCGGGTCGAGCTCCATGGTGAACAGGTCGGGGTCCAGCGCGTCCCAGTACCGGATGCCGTCGGCCCGGTACTCGCGCAGGTCGAACTCGCCGATCGCCAGCGTGACCAGGTAGGTGGCCATCGGCTCCTGCGCGCGCCAGTCCCAGGTGGTCCACCCGTGCGCGGTGCGGGTGCCGCGGAGGACGCCGTTGGAGACGGCCTCCAGGCCCTCCGGGACCGTGGCGCGGACGGTGACCGAGGCGGCGTCCCGGGGGTGGTCGTTCGCCGGGAACCAGGTGGCCGCGACGTCGGGCTGGCCGGCCACGATCGCGCCGTCGTCGGTGTGCATGAAGCCGGAGGTGCCGAACGCGTCGGTGATGGTCTGCGGAACGCCGTCGTAGGTCACCGTGGTGGCGAACCTCTGCCCCGCGCGGGGCGCCTTGGCGGGGGTGACGGTGAGCTCGCCGCCCTCGCGCGCCCAGGCCGCGTCGCTGGAGCCCACCCGCACGGACCGGACCTCCATGCCCTCGAGGTCGAGGTTGAAGCTGGAGAGGTCCTGCAGCGCCCGGGCGGTGATCGTCGCGACCCCGTGGAGCACGTCGGTCGCCGGGTCGTACCGGACGTCCAGGTCGTAGTGGACGACGTCGTACCCGCCGTTCCCGTCGAGCGGGAAGTAGGGATCCCCGAGGCCGGGGGCGCCGGGGAACCCCGTGCGGGGCGGGTCGTCGCCGGCGGACGCGGTCCCGGCACCGAGGCCGAGCGCCACCACCGTCGTCATGGTCAGGATCGAGAGTTTCCGGGACATGCCTGCTCCTCCGAGCCGTCGCGGGTCTCCTGTGCGCGGAGACGGCGACGGTAACGGCTCGGTGCGGGCGCGATTCTCCGCGCCGACCCGCCGTGGCACCCCCGCCGCGTGGGACCACCGGGCGGTCACACGCGGTCGCTCGCTGCTACCGGCGGCCCGGCTCAGCGGTCGTCGGTGCCCGGCCGGCCGGGTAGAAGTGGGGGATGACGACGACCGCACCGCACGCGACCCTGGACCCGGACTCGGGCGTCGGTCGGCGGCACGGCCGGGAGGGCATCCTCAAGTACACCGAGAGCCAGACCGTCGCCGTCCAGCGCGGGCTGCCGGTGGGGCCGGTGCCGGGGCTGCCGCTGGAGCGCTGCGCGACGGTGGTGACCGCCGGGCTCCGGGCGCTCAAGCGGCTGCCGTTCCGCAGGTGAGCCCCTCGCCGCCCGGTGTCAGATCCAGCCGTGCCGGCGGGCCTCGGCGACGGCGGCGTGCCGGTTCGGCGCCCGCAGCTTCGCGGCGGCGGCGGAGAGGTGGTTGCGAACCGTGCCGGGGGAGAGGTGGGCGCGCGCGGCGATCTCCTCCACCGGCGCGCCGCCGGCGGCGAGCTCCAGGATGTCGGCCTCGCGCGGGGTCAGCGGGCTGTCCCCGGCGCTGATCGCCTCGGCGGCGAGCTCGGGGTCGACGTACCGGCCGCCGGAGTGCACCGTGCGGACGACGGTGGTCAGCACCCCGGCGTTCACCGTCTTCGGGAGGAACCCGCGCACCCCCGCCTCGAGCGCGCGCTTGAGGTGGCCCGGTCGGCCGTGCCCGGTGACGATCACCAGGCCGCAGCCGGGAAGGAACGCGGCCAGGTCGGCGGCGAGCGAGATGCCGTCGCGGTCGGGGAGCTGCAGGTCGAGGACGGCGACGTCGGGGGAGTGCGCCCGCGCCATGGCCAGCGCCTCGGCCGCGGAGGCCGCCTCCGCGACGACGTCGAGGTCGTCCTCCAGGGCCAGTAACGCGGCCAGCGCCGAGCGGATCAGGTTCTCGTCGTCGGCGAGCAGCACGCGGATCACCGGCGCACCGCCACCGGCACCGTGGCCTCCAGCGCGAAGCCGCCGTCCGCCGGCCGCGCCCGGAGTCGGCCGCCGAGGGCGGTCAGCCGTTCGGCGAGCCCGGTGAGGCCGTTGCCCCACTCCGTCCCGGGCGCGTCCGCACCGTCGTTGACCACGGTCAGTCCTGCCTCCTGCTCGGTGACGGTCACGGTGATCGTGCACCGCGACGCACGGCTGTGCCGCAGCACGTTGGTCACCGCCTCGCGCACCACCCAGGCGAGCGCGCTCTGCAGGTGCTCGGGCAGCGCCGTCCCCGCGTCCTCGCCCGAGACGCTGCAGGCGACACCGGCCGCGCGGAGCACCGAGCGGGCGCCCGCCAGCTCGCCGCCGAGGTCCGCCGAGCGGTAGCCGCGGACGACCTCCCGCACCTCCCGCAGCGACCCCTCGGCGATGCGGCTGATGTCGTCGAGCTCCTCGGCGGCCCCGGGCTGACCGCGCCGGACGAGCGCGCCGGCCAGCTGGCTCTTCACCGCGATGGTCGAGAGGTCCCGGCCCATGACGTCGTGCAGGTCGCGGGCGAACCGCAGCCGCTCCTCGGCCACCGCCAGCTGCAGCTGGACCTCCCGGCTGCGGGCCATCTCCTGCACGACGTCGAGCACCCAGACGGAGAACCGGAAGGCGAGCACCACCCCGATGACCGCCAGGGTGAGCGCGGTCCCCTGCGCCACCGCCGCGGGGGCCGGCGTCCCGTCGAGGTAGGCGGCGAAGCCGCTGAGCACCCCGATGGTGAGCGTGTGCGGCAGCAGCTGCCGGGTGGTCCAGACCGTCGCGCACGCGGTCAGCACCGTGCCCAGGGGCAGCGCCACCGACCACGGCACGGCGGGCGACGGCTCCCCGGTGCCGAACGCCCAGGCTCCCGCCGCCGCCATCAGCCCCGCGGCGGCGAAGGCGCCGAGGACCGTGCGCCGGGGCAGCGGCTCGCCGCGGCCGTGCGCGGCCAGACCGCGGCGGGTCACCACCACCCCGCCGACCGCCGTGGCGACGGACCCGGCGAAGAACAGGCCGACGGCGAGATCCGGGACCGGCTCGGCGGCCGCGCCGAGCACCGCGACGGCGAAGAGCGGGATCGCGCCGAGGAACGTGTAGAACGACCACCGCGTGTAGAGCTCGATGCGCTCGGGGTCGGAGCGGCTGCCCCACCAGCGGGTCACGGTCGGCACGGCGCCCATGCTGCCCGACCGGCGCGCCGTCGCCGGGCTCACCGCCGTGGCGCCCAGCGGAACCCCCGCCGGGCGAGCACGCCGGCGACGACGAGCCAGCCCGCGAGCACCGCCAGCGGCAGCGTCGCCGCGCTCCACGCGCCGGCCCAGTCCACCGCCTCGCCGCTCCAGGTCTGCCCCGCCAGACCGAGCTGGCTCAGCTCGACGGCCGGGGTGAGCGGCAGGAACCGGGCCGCGGTGGCGAGCGGGTCGGGCAGCACGGACAGCGGGAAGAACAGCCCGGACAGCGTGGTGGAGACCAGCAGCAGCGGGAGCGCGGTGATCTGCGCGCTCTCGGGCGTGCGGGTGAACGCGGTGCTCGCGGCCGCCAGCAGCAGCATCAGCGCGCCGCCGCCGATCAGTGCCACCAGCGGCAGGACGACGTCCACCGGCATCGCCCACTCGCCGAGGACGGCGATCCCGGCGCCGACGAGGACCACCTGGCCCACCGTGATCAGCAGGGTCGGTGTGGCGGTCCCGAGGATCACCTCCGCGCCGGTGAGCTCGCCGGTGCGCATCCGCTGCAGGACCAGGTCCTCCCGGCGGGCGACGAACGTGGTGAGCAGGTTGGTGTAGGTCAGGAAGACCAGCATCACGCCGATCGCGCTGACCAGCAGCCGGGGGCCGACCGGGACCGCGCCGTCACCGAAGCCGAGCAGCGGGACGGCAGCGACCAGCAGCAGCGGCAGCACCGCCGAGTTCACCACGGCGGTGCGGTTGCGCAGGTAGAGCCGGGTCTCGGCGCCGGCGAGGGCGAGGGTGCGCCGGAGCCGGCTCGGCCCGGCGGGCGACGTCGTGGACGGGGCGGTGGACGTGGGGGCGGGCATCAGGCGCTCCTGCTCTCGGGGGCGGATCGGTCGGTGATCGGGGAGGCGCCGTCGGCGACGGCCAGGAAGGCCTGCTCCAGGGAGGCCGACCGCGCCTGCAGGCCCGCCAGCTGGACGTCGTGGTCGGCGGCCCAGGCCAGCAGCGTGGTCAGCGCCGCCTGGAGGTCGCGGGTGTGCAGCTCGACCCGGGGAGCGGGGGCGACGAGCCGGGTACCGGGCAGCGGCGGCAGCGGGGGAACGTCCCGGTCGAGGGTGAAGCGGACGGTGGCCGGCTGGGCCGCGGTGATCTCGACCGGGGTGCCTTCCAGCTCGATCCGGCCGGCGCGCAGGATGGCGATCCGGTCGGCCAGCTCCTCGGCCTCCTCGAGGTGGTGGGTGGTGAGCACGACCGCCGTCCCGCCCCGCACCATCTCCTGCACCAGCGACCACACCGTCCGCCGGCTCTCCGGGTCCAGGCCGGTGGTGGGCTCGTCGAGCACCAGGACGCGCGGCCGGCCCAGGAGGGCGAGGGCGAGGTCCAGGCGGCGGCGCTCGCCGCCGGAGAGGCTGCGCACGCGGACGTCCGTCCGGCCGGTCATGCCGACCTGCGCGAGCGCCTCGTCCACCGGGCGCGGGGACGTCAGGGTCCGCGCCCAGGTGGACACCGTCTCGCCGACGGTGAGGTCGCCGGGCAGGCCGCTGCTCTGCAGCAGCACCCCCAGGTGCGGGCGGACGGCGGCGGGCTCGCGGTGGGGATCGGCGCCCAGGATCCGCACGGTGCCCCCGTCGGGCCGGGCCAGCCCCTCCAGCACCTCCAGCGCGGACGTCTTGCCGGCGCCGTTGACGCCGAGCAGCGCGAACACCTCGCCGGGGTGCACCTCGAAGGAGATGCCCCGGACGGCTTCGAAGTCGCCGTAGCGCCGGCACAGGTCCACGACCTCGACCGCCGGTGGCGCGTCCGGCCGCGGTCCTGGCCGGGCGCGGGGGGAGTGGTCGACGGTGGTCATGCAGAACCTCCTCGGCGCGCCCCGCCGGCCGCCGTCGGGCCGGTTCTCCGGGTCGCACCCCCCACGTTGCCGCCCGGTCGGGCGCTGCACAGGTGCCGTCGTTCACGACCTGCGCCGCCGTCCGCACGCCCGACCCGTGACGCGTGTCATGGTCTGGCACGACGGCGGGCCGTCGTGCACGGTGACGGTCGGGGTGCCGGGCGGCGGTCGCAGCCGCCGTGACCGGCGAGGGCCGAGGAGGCGATGTGGAGGATCTGGCCGCCAGGGCCCTGGCGGGGCTCATGATCGGGTCGGGTGCCGGCCGCACCGTCGTCCCCGGGTACTTCCGGGGGCTCGTGCCGCCGTGGGTGCCGGCGCCGAGTGCGGCGGTCGCGGTCAGCGGCGCCGCCGACGTGCTCGCGGGGGTGCTGCTCACCCGTCCCGCCACCCGCCGGGCGGGAGCCTGGCTGGCCGCCGCCCTCGTCACCGCGTACCTGCCGGCCCACCTCGACCCGTTGCGCCGCGCGTCGACGGCGACCCGGCTGTTCGACCGGCGGCCGGGCATCGCCGCGCGGCTGCTGGTGAACGTCAGCTACATCGGCTGGGCGGTGGCTGTCGCCCGCGGTGCGGAAGGCCGCAGTCGAGGCCGCGGCGCGCCTCGGTCAGCACCGCGGGGCTGAGCACCGGCGCCCAGGCTTCGGCGAGGCGGTGGAAGTACGCGCCGTGCTGCTCGACGAACCCGGGGGCGTGCTCGGCGACGTCGAGCTCGTTGACCAGGCTGAGGTCGGCGAAGGCGCGCAGCTGCGCGCCGTCCAGCCGCTCGACGTCGCGGGTCCGGCGATCGTGCAGGAGACCGGTCGACGCCAGGTCCTCCCACGTCCGGTCGCGGTCGCAGCTGCCGTACCGATGGACCAATGCCTCCGCGGCCGCACCGATGATCGCCGCCAGCAGCGGCCGCTCGTCGTCGGCGAGCAGCCGGACGTCGAACCCGTCGGTGCCGTACACCGCGTGCGCCCGGCCGGCGAGCTGCACGTCGGGGGTGGCGCCCAGCCGGGCGAGCGTTCGCTGCACCCGCTCCAGGTGCGCGGCCAGCGTGCCGCCGGGATGGCCGATCTCCTCCGCGCCGCGTGCGCGGAGCAGCGCAGCCAGGCGCTCGTCGGGAATGGTCATCACCGGACCGTAGCCACGCCGCCGATGACCGGCGATGAGCACGATCACGTGTGGGGGCGGGACCGCTCCGGGTAGGGCCGCGCCAACGCGCCGCCCGGTCCCCGGTCCCGGTGTCGACGATCGGAGGAGCACCGTGGAGGACCAGGAGCAGGACCGGAAGCGCGCGGAGCTGGGCGAGACCGACGTCCCCGCCGAGGACGAGGTCGCCGAGGCGTTCGAGAAGATCGTCAGCGAGGGTGCGCAGCGCCTGCACCGCCGGTGGCGGGAGGTGCTGGCAACGGGGCTGGCCGGCGGGCTGGAGATCGCCGTCGGCGTGCTCGCCCTGCTGGCGGTCCTGGAGGCCACGGGCAGCGAGCTGCTCGCCGGCCTGGCGTTCAGCATCGGCCTGATCGCGCTGATGCTCGGGCGCAGCGAGCTGTTCACCGAGGGCTTCCTGGTCCCGGTCACCGCGGTGTTCGCCGGGCGGGCGAGCACCGCCCAGCTGGCGAAGCTGTGGGCCGGGACGCTGGTCGCCAACCTCGTCGGCGGCTGGCTGGTCATGTGGGTGGTCGTCCTCGCCTTCCCCGAGCTGGCGGACACCGCCGTCGAGTCGGCGGCGCACTTCGTCGAGGCGCCGCTGGACGTCCAGGCGGTCTCCCTGGCCTTCCTGGCCGGCAGCGTGATCACGCTGATGACGCGCATGCAGCACGGCGCGCACTCCGAGACGGGGAAGATCGTCGCCTCGGTGATCGGCGGCTTCCTGCTCGCCGGGCTGGTGCTGTTCCACTCGATCCTGGACTCGCTGCTGATCTTCGGCGCGCTGCACGCCGGCGCCCCGTTCGGCTACATCGACTGGCTGGGCTGGTTCTGGTACACCGTGCTGCTCAACATGGCGGGGGGGCTGTTCGTGGTCACCCTGATTCGCCTGGTGCGGAGCAAGGAGCTGATCGAGCGGGAGCGCGCGGCCGTCGCCTCCGGCCACTGAGCAGCGCGCCTCCGGCCGGTCGCGGCGGGCTCCCGCCATCCTGGCGGCGTGATCGAGCTCGACGGTCTGACCAAGCGCTACCGCGCCCGGGTCGCCGTCGACCGGCTGACGGTCACGGTGCAGCCCGGCCGGGTCACCGGCTTCCTCGGGCCCAACGGCTCGGGCAAGACGACGACGATGCGCTGCGTGCTGGACCTGGCCCGGCCCACGGCAGGGACGGCGACGGTGCTGGGCCGGCCGTACCGCGAGCTGGCTCACCCGGTGCGGGAGGTCGGTGCGCTGATCGACCCGCGCGCCCGCCACCCGGGGCGCACCGCCCACGCCCACCTGCTCGCGCTGGCGCGGAGCAACGCGCTGCCGCGGCGCCGGGTGGACGACGTGATCGGGCTGGTCGGGCTGGAGCCGGTCGCCCACGAGCGGGTGCGGGGCTTCTCCCTTGGCATGGCGCAACGACTCGGCATCGCCGCCGCCCTGCTCGGTGACCCGCAGGTCCTGCTGCTCGACGAGCCGGTCAACGGGCTCGATCCGGAGGGGATCCGGTGGGTGCGCGAGCTGCTGCGCGATCTCGCCCACGAAGGGCGGACCGTGCTGGTCTCGAGCCACCTGATGAGCGAGATGCAGGACACCGCCGACCACCTCGTCGTCCTCGGCCGTGGCCGGCTGCTCGCCGACGTCCCGATGGGCGAGCTGCTCGGCGCGCACGTCGCCGTCCGGGTGCGCAGCCCGCAGGCCCCGCTCCTGGCGTCGGCGGTGCAGCGCGCCGGCGGCTCGGTCGAGCTGGAGATCGACGGGTCCCTGCGGGTCGACGGGCTGGCGGCCGCCGAGGTCGGGGACCTCGCGCACGACCTCGGCGTGCGGCTGCACGAGCTCAGCCCGGTCGCCACCTCCCTCGAGGAGGCGTACCTGGAGCTGACCGGCGACGACGTCGAGTACCGGGCGGTCACCCCGTGAGCCGCGGCGTGCCGTTCTCCGCGGTCGTGGGCAGCGAGTGGACCAAGCTGCGGTCGACGCGCTCCACCTGGTGGTGCTCGGCGCTGTTCGTGCTGCTGGCCGGCGGCGCGGGCTGGCTCGCCGCGGCCACCACGCAGGCGGCTCCGCGCGCGGACCTCGCGGTGAGCTCGGCGCTCACCGGGTTCGGCTTCGGCCCCGTGCCGCTGGTGGTCCTCGGCGTGCTGGTGGTCAGCAGCGAGTTCCGCACCGGGCTGGCGCTGGCCACCTTCACCGCGGTGCCGCGCCGAGGTCGGCTGCTGCTCGCAAAGACCGTCGTCGTCGTCGCCTGGAGCGTGCTCCTCACCGCGGTCGTGGCCGCCTTCTGCCTGCTGGCCGCCACCCGGCTCACCGCCGTCCCCGGCGGCATCCCGCCCACCGATGCCGATGTGCTGCGCCAGCTGTGGCTGCAGGTCGCCGGGGCGGCGCTCACCGGGGTGCTCGCCGTCGGCCTGGGGGCGGTCCTGCGCTCGAGCGCCGGCGCCCTCGGCGCCGCGCTCGCCCTGGTGCTGGTGCTCCCGCCGGTGCTCGCGATCGCCGGCACGGAGCTCAGCGTGCGGGTCTCGCGCTGGCTGCCGGCGTTCCGGGTGGGGGAGGACGCCTTCCTCGCGGCGGCGACCTCGTGGCAGACCGGCCTGCTCGTGGCCGGCGCCTGGGCGGCGGCGGCCTGGCTGCTGGGTGCGGCGCTGCTGGTGCGCCGCGACGTCTAGCTCCGCACGGCCCGGCGGATCGCCGACACGTACCGGGCGGTGGCCACCCGCTGGAGCGCCAGGCTCAGCGGACCCGCCAGCCGGGCGGCGGGCGAGGCCAGGCGGAAGAAGACCCGGATCGTGTAGACGACGTCCCCGTCGTCGGTGAGCCGGACGGTGAACCGCTCCTCGCCGCTCTCCGGGTGGCCGGGCAGCGTGCCGTAGGCGAAGCCCCGCTCGTTCCCCTCGGTGGCGGCCCACACGACGCGGCAGGGGATGTCGTACCCCAGCCGCGGCAGCCCCGCGGTCAGTACCACGACGGTGCCCGGTACGCCGGCCGGCCCCGAGGCGCGGATCCGCAGGCCGGCACCGCGCTGCGCCCGCCAGCCGAGCACCGCGGCGGCCGCCCGCTCGAAGGCCGCCGGCCCGGTGCCCACGACCGCGGAGTGCTCCGCGTGGTGGTAGCCGGCCGGCAGCGCCTCGCCCCCCGTGGCGCCCACCTCGGCGTAGGTGAACGGCGCCTCGGCGAGCAGTGCCGGATCGGTCGCGCGCAGGAGGCCCACGTCCCCAGTGTCCCGTCCACCCGCTCCCGCTGCCGGGTGCGGTCAAGGGGCCCGCGGTGCCGCGAGCGCCGCTGCGGCTCGGCGACGCGGACGGGTACCTCCGCGTCGGGCACGACGCGGGCAGCCGCACCGGGCGTAGGTTGACCCCACTGTGCTGCCTGCTGTCACCGCCACCCGCTACGTCACCCCGCTGCGCGAGGGTGGGTCGCTGCCCGGGCTCATGGAGGCCGACGACCTGGGCACCTACGTGGTGAAGTGGCGCGCGGCGGGGCAGGGCGTGAAGGTGCTGGTCGCCGAGGTCGTCTGCGCCGAGCTCGCCCGGGCGCTGGGGCTGCCGGTGCCGGCGCTGGTCACCGTCGACGTCGTCCCCGAGCTGGCCGTGGGCGAGCCCGACCACGAGGTGCAGGAGCTGCTGCAGCGGTCGGCCGGTCGCAACCTCGGGCTGGACTACCTCCCCGGCGCGCTGGACTTCGAGGCCGGCGCCGACGGGGTCGACCCGGAGCTCGCCGGCCGGGTGCTGTGGTTCGACGCGCTGATCGGCAACGTCGACCGCTCCTGGCGGAACCCGAACATGCTGTTCTGGCACGGTCGGCTGCAGCTGATCGACCACGGAGCCGCGCTCACCTTCCACCACCACTGGCCGGGGGCGGCAGCGGCAGTGGCCCGGCCCTACGACGCGTCCGCGCACGCCCTGGTCGAGTGCGCCCCCGACGTGCCCGCGGCCGACACGGCGCTGGCCCGCCGGGTCACCCGGGAGCTGCTGGACCGCGTGCTGGCGCAGGTGCCCGACGAGTGGCTCGACGACCCGCAGGCCGGTGCCGCGCCCGACGCCGTACGGTCCCGGTACGTCGAGCAGCTGCTCGCCCGGCTGGACGCCCGCGCGGCCTGGCTGCCCGGGGTGGTCGCCGCGGCCGCCGCCGGGGGAGCGGGCCGCCGGCGGGCGCCGCGCGGGGAGAACCGGCCCGCGTGGCTGGGGCCGCCGCCGCCGGAGGGGATCAGCCAGCGATGAAGGACACCTTCGAGTACGCGGTGCTGCGGGTGGTCCCGCGCGTCGAGCGGGGGGAGTTCCTCAACGCCGGCGTTCTCGTCTACTGCCGGCAGCGCGACTACCTGGGCTCGCGGCTGCACCTCGACGTCGACCGGTTGCGCGCGCTGGACCCCACCGCCGACCCGGTGGCCATCGGCCGGGCGCTCCAGGCGGCCGCGGACGTCTGCTCGGCCGATCCGGGCGTCGGTGCGGCCGGTCGGGAGGCGCTCGGGGCCCGGTTCCGCTGGCTCACCGCGCCCCGCAGCACCGTCGTCCAGCCGGGACCGGTGCACACCGGCTTGACGGCCGACCCCGACGCCGAGGCCGAGCGGTTGCTGCGCCTGCTGGTGCTCCCGGTCGAGGGCTGACCTCCGACCTCAGCGGCCGTCGGGCCGTCGCAGCACGACGAGCACCGGCACGGTGAGCCAGGTCAGGGCGCCGAGCAGCTTCGCCCCGTCCTCGAGCAGGTGCCGGCCCTCCGCGAACTGGTCCAGGGCGACCGAGGCGCCCAGCAGCGCCGCGCCGAGGACGAAGACGGCGCAGACGAGGTCGCGTGGTGGCCGCAGGAAGGCGATGAGCAGCACGGCGGTCAGCGCGGCGTAGCCGGCGAGGATCAGCTCCTGGGGCACCCCGAGCAACGGGCCGATCGTCTCGTGCAGCAGCAGGGCGTCGTCGGCGGCCAGCACCAGGACCAGGGTGCCCAGCCCCACCAGCCGGCCGCGCTGCGCGGGCGCGAGCCAGGCCGCGAGGAACGACAGCCCGGCGGTCGTCGCCCACACCATGCCGTTGAGGATGCTGACGGCGCCGACGTACCAGGCGGCGTCGGCGGTGACCTGCCAGTCGCGGGTGAAGGTGGAGATCGGCTGGTCGACCACGTCGGCCAGCACCGTGGTGAGGGCAAGCACCGCCGCACCCGCGGCCAGCGCGGCCACCGGCAGCCACCGGCCGGGATGGCGGCGCGGCTCCCCGGCCGCGGCGGTGGGAGCGGCGGCGTCCCGTGTCTCCATGACGACGACCCTAGGCGGTTCCGGTTCCACCGTCGCGGCCCTGCCGGCGAGCCGGGCGACGGGGCCGTGAGCGGCCATCCACCGCGCGCGACGAGAACGGTGGCCAGGAGGTCAGCGCTCGTTCACTGCTCGGTCACGTCGTGGTGGCCGGAGCCGGTTTGGCTTCGCGCGCCCGACTTCCTCTCGACCCAGAGGGTTCTGATGACCGACATCCTCGAGCCGCGCAAGCGCGCGCTGCTGCCCCTGTTCTCCGGCATCCGGCACGGCAGCCGCAGCCACACGACCTGCTTCTACAAGTGCGGCAACGCCTGCGACAGCGCCATCCCCAACCCGACGGACAACCCGACCTTCGCGGCTGTGGTCCAGCAGTCGTTCAGCCGGCGCAACCTGCTGAAGGCGGCCGGCGTCAGCGCCCTGGTCGTCGCGGCCGGACCGGCTCTCCCGGCCGCGGCCCAGACCTCGTCGTCCCGCCGCGGTGGTGCCGCCGACGGGGCCCTGACGTTCCAGCCGGTCCAGCAGAACTTCCTCGACGAGCTGGTCGTCCCCACCGGGTACGCCTCCAGCGTGGTCATGCGCTGGGGTGACCCGGTGCTGCCCGGGGCGCCGCCGTTCCGCATCGACCGGCAGACGCCCGAGGCCCAGGCCAAGCAGTTCGGCTACAACTGCGACTTCATCGGGTGGCTGCCCCTGGACGACCGCAACGCGCTGCTGGTGGTGAACCACGAGTACACCGACGAGCAGCTGATGTTCGCCGGTGTCGCCGACGAGGAGGGCGCGGGCGACATCCCCGACGAGTACAAGCGCGTCGCGATGATGGCGCACGGGATCTCGGTGGTGAAGGTCCGCCGGGAGGGTCCGGCCGGTCAGTGGCGGGCCACGCGGGAGCGCGACCGCAACCGCCGGATCACGACGGACACCCCCTTCCAGCTGACCGGGCCGGCCGCGGGGTCCGAGTACCTGCGGACCAGCGCCGACCCCGAGGGGCGCACCGTCCTGGGCACCCTGAACAACTGCGCGGGGGGCGTGACCCCGTGGGGCACGACGCTGCACGGCGAGGAGAACTTCAACCAGTACTTCGGGACGACGGCGCCGATCAGCGAGGCCACCCAGATGGCGGCGCTGCGCCGGTACGGCGTCAGCGCCGAGGACGTCCCGACCCGCAAGTGGCACACCGTCGACCCGCGGTTCGACCTCAGCCAGGAGCCCAACGAGGTCAACCGCTTCGGCTGGGTGGTCGAGCTCGACCCGTACGACCCCACCTCGACGCCCAAGAAGCACACCGCCCTGGGGCGCTTCAAGCACGAGGGTGCCGATGTGCGGATCGCCGAGGACGGCCGGGTGGTCGCGTACTCGGGCGACGACGAGCGCTTCGACTACATCTACAAGTTCGTGTCGAAGAAGAAGTACCGGGAGGGCACCGACCGGGCGACGCGGCAGCACAACATGACCCTGCTGGAGGAGGGCGACCTCTACGTCGCCCGCTTCACCGGCGACTCGCCGGCCGCCGAGATCGACGGCAGCGGGCAGCTGCCCGCCGACGGGGAGTTCGACGGGGTCGGGCACTGGATCCCGCTGGTCAAGGACGGCCGGTCGATGATCCCGGGCAAGGACGTCGCGTGGGTCCTGGTCTTCACCCGCCAGGCCGCCGACCGGCTGGGCAAGCTGCTCGACGAGAACGGTGACTTCCCGGACCCGGACAACGTCCAGGTCATCGATCCCTCGAAGGTGCCGACCAAGATGGACCGGCCCGAGGACATCCAGACCAACCCGGTCAACGGCCGGGTGTACGCGGCGCTGACCAACAACTCGAACCGGACCGGTCAGAACGGCCGGCCGGGGGCGGACGAGGCGAATCCGCTCACCCGCTCCTGGGCGTTCGTGCCCGCCGACGACGAGGCCGGCACGCCGGCGAGGTTCGAGGAGCGGCCGGGCAACCGCAACGGGCACGTCATCGAGTGGGAAGAGGTCGGGTCGGCCACCGGGGAGACCTTCAACTGGCGGATCTTCCTCCTCTGCGGCGACCCGGAGTACCCCGGCACGTACTTCGCCGGGTACGACAAGTCGCAGGTCAGCGCCATCTCGTGCCCGGACAACCTGGAGTTCGACCCGGCCGGCAACCTGTGGATCTCCACCGACGGGAACGTGCTCTCCACGCGGAACCAGGAGGCGGGCACCATCGGGGGCACGAACGACGGGCTCTTCGCCGTTCCCACCCAGGGCCCGGAGCGCGGCCACCTCAAGGCGTTCCTCACCGTGCCCATCGGCGCCGAGTGCAGCGGGCCGATGATCCCGTCGGACGGCCGGTCGGTGTTCGTCTCCGTGCAGCACCCCGGTGAGACGACCGGCTCCACGGTGGAGAACCCGTCGAGCCGGTGGCCCGACATGCAGGCGTACCGGCCGTTCCCGCGGCCGAGCGTCGCCGTCGTCTACCGCCCGGACGGTGGCCGCATCGGCAGCTGAGAGGAGCGCGAGCCCCGCACCGGTCCGGTGCGGGGCTCGCGTCGTCTCAGGGCAGGAGGGCGTCGATGCGGCGGGCCAGCTCCAGGTCCAGCTCGCTCACCCCGCCGGCGGAGTGGCTGACCAGCGTCAGGTGCAGGCGCCGGAACCGCAGGTCGACGTCCGGGTGGTGGTCCAGCTCCTCCGCGACGTCCGCGATCGCGACGATCGCGGCGACGGCGGCGCGGAAGCTCGGCAGCTCGACGGTGCGGCGGATGCCGTCGACGTCCCCCGACCACAGCGGGAGGGCGCGGAGCGCGGCGGCGAGCTCGTCAGGGGAGAGGCGGGGTGGGCGCGGCATCCGCCCATGGTGACGTGAGGGAACGGCGGCGACGTACTGGAACGGCCTCGTCCCCGGGGCCCGCGGCGCGGGGAGGGACGAGGCCCTTCCAGGGGTGGTTCCTCAGAGGTGCAGGCCGCACTCGGTCTTGGTGGAGCCGGCCCAGCGCCCGGCCCGCGGGTCCTCGCCCGGCGCGACCGGCCGGGTGCAGGGCGCGCAGCCGATCGAGCCGTAGCCGATCTCGAACAGCGGGTTCACCGGGACCTGGTGCTCGGTCGTGTAGGCGTCGACGACGTCCTGGGTCCAGGCCGCCATCGGGTTGACCTTCACCATGCCGCGCTTGGCGTCCCAGTCGACGAGCCGGGTGCCGGCGCGCGTCGGCGACTCGTCGCGCCGCACGCCCGAGCCCCAGGCCGTGAACCCGGCCAGCGCCTGCGCCAGCGGCTTCACCTTGCGCAGCTCGCAGCAGAGGTCCGGATCCCGGTCGTGCAGCTTCGGCCCGAAGGCGAGGTCCTGCTCCGCCACTGTCTGCGGCGGGGTGACGTTGTGCAGCGTGATCGGCAGCACGCTGCTGACCCAGTCGCGGGTCCCGATCGTCTCGGCGAAGTGGTAGCCGGTGTCGAGGAAGACCACGTTGACGCCGGGGATCACCCGGGAGGCCAGGTGCGACAGCAGCCCGTCGGCCATGGACGACGTGATCGCGAACTGGTCGCCGAAGGTCTCCCCGGCCCAGCGCAGCACGGCCAGCGCCTGCTCCACCGGGTCGGCGATGCCCTCGAAGCGGGCATCGGCGTCGGCGGCGAGTTCCGGTGTCGGTGCGATCGCAGTGGTCATTCCGGCACCCCCGTGGCGAGCAGTCGGACGGTGAACGCACGGAGGCAGGCGCCGCAGCGCCAGCCACCGGCCGACTCCCCGTCGTAGGGGGTCAGCTCCTCGTCCCCGCAGTACGGGCAGTGGAACACCGGCAGCTGCCGGGTCCTTCCCGGCTCCGGCTCCTCGGTCACAGCAGCCAGGCCTCCTCGGCGCGGGAGACGTAGTGGGCGAAGGACTCGCCCGGCGTCCGGCGGTCGAGGAAGCCGCGCAGCACGCGCTCGCAATAGTCGGCGGTCTCCGCCTTCGTCACCTTGTGCCCGCGGAACTTGCGACCGAAGGTGGCCTCCACCCCGAGGTGGCCGCCGAGGTGGACCTGGAAGCCCTCGACCATCTCGCCGGTGTCGTCGCGCACCATCGAGCCCTTGAAGCCGATGTCGGCGGTCTGGAAGCGGGCGCAGCTGTTCGGGCACCCGTTGACGTTGATGCCGATCGGCACGTCGAAGTCCGGCAGCCGCCGCTCCAGCTCGGCGTAGAGCTCCTGCGCGTGCTGCTTGGTCTCCACGATCGCCAGCTTGCAGAACTCCAGGCCGGTGCAGGCCATCGTGCCGCGGCGGAACGCGCTCGGGCGCACCTGCAGGTCGTGCTCGGCCAGGGCCTCGACCAGCGCCTCCACCCGCTCGTCGGGGACGTCGAGGATGACGAGCTTCTGCTGCGTCGTCGTCCGGATGCGCCCCTGCCCGTACTCGTCGGCGAGGTTCGCGATCGTGGTGAGCAGCGAGCCGGTGATCCGGCCGGTGCGCAGCGCGAAGCCGACGGCGTTGTTGCCGTCCTTCTGCTTGGCGACGCCGACGTGGTCGCGCTGGTCGTGCTTCGCGGGGGCGGGCGCCGGGCCGTCGGGCAGCGCCTCCTCCAGGTACTCGTCCTGCAGCACCTGGCGGAACTTCTCCGGGCCCCAGTCGGCCATGAGGAACTTGATCCGGGCCCGGTTGCGCTGCCGGCGGTAGCCGTAGTCGCGGAAGACCGACGTGCAGGCGGCCCAGACGTCGGTGACCTGGTCGGGCCGGACGAAGACGCCGATCCGCTGGGCGAACATCGGGTTGGTGGACAGCCCGCCACCGACCCACAGGTCGTAGCCGGCCTCGCCCGCCTCGTTCACGACGCCGACGAACGAGACGTCGTCGATCTCGGGCTCGGTGCAGTGGTCGACGCAGCCGGACATCGACGTCTTCCACTTGCGGGGCAGGTTGCTGAACTCGGGGCTGCCCACGTACTTGGCGACGGTCTCGGCGATGACGTCGGTGGCGTCGATGACCTCGTCCTCGAGGATCCCGGCCAGCGGGCAGCCGAGCATCACCCGCGGCACGTCGCCGCAGGCCTCCATCGTGGAGAGGCCCACCGACTCCAGCCGCCGCCAGATCTCGGGCACGTCCTCGATGCGGATCCAGTGGTACTGCACGTTCTGCCGGTCGGTGACGTCGGCGACGTCGCGGCCGAACTCGGTGCTGATGCCGCCGAGGACGCGCAGCGCGTCGCTGGTCAGCTGCCCGCCGTCGATGCGCGCGCGCATCATGAAGTAGGAGTCCTCGAGCTCCTCGGGCTCCAGCACGGCGGTCTTGCCGCCGGGGATGCCCTGGGCGCGCTGGGTGTAGAGGCCCATCCAGCGCATGCGACCCCGCAGGTCCCCGGGGTCGATGCCGTCGAAGCCGGTCTTCGAGTAGATGTCGAGGATCCGCTGGCGCACCTCGAGGCCGTCGGAGTCCTTCTTCATCCGCTCGTTGGGGTTGAGCGGTTCGCGGTAGCCCAGCGCCCACTGGCCCTGACCGCGTTGCGGCCGGTTGCTGCTCCGGGTGGGGGTGCTCACGTGGCGTACTTCTTCCTGCGCTCGCCGACCGCCCGGCAGCCGGCCGGGGTGGGAGGCGCTGCTGGTTCGGGACGCAGCGGGACAGCTGCGCGAGGGACCTGGGTCAGCGCGCGGCGCGACAGGCGGCGCTGGAGACGAGCGCCAGGTCGATGTGCAGACGCGCGACGAGGAGACTGCCGCGGTCGGTCATGTCGCGATCCTCCCACATTCCGGGCGGCCCGGTGCAGGGCTCACCCGACGGGGCGGGGAGGCCGCGCCCCGTCGGCCGGTGCGTCGTGGCCGCCCTCGGTCGGCACGGGCTCGCTGAAGGACCGCCACGCGGCGTCGAGCGCGACCAGCTCGGCTGCGTGCGGGGGGAGCTGCCCGGCGACGACGTCGGCCACGGTCACCCCCTCGAGCACCCGGCGGTAGGCCTCGCGGGCGGCGACCCACACCTCGGCCAGGCCGGTGGCGGCGCCGGGGTAGCTGACGTCCTCCGGCCGCTGGCCGTGCACCTCGGCGAGGAAACCCTGCTCCACCCGCATCACGCGGGCGATCGAGATCTCCGACGCGGGCAGGGCCAGCCGGTACCCGCCGTCCCGGCCGCGCTGGCTGGTGACCAGGCGGGCGTGCTGCAGGTCGGCGAGGATGGCCTGCAGGAAGCGGTTGGGGATGTCCTGGGCGGTCGCGATCCGATCGCAGGTCAGCGCCTCGGGGGCCGCCGCGGCGAGCTCCACGACGGCTCGGACGGCGTAGTCGACCCGGGCGTTGATGCGCACGCTGCCCATACTGCCGTGATCTGGGAGAGTGCCCGGGTGTTCCAGCTGCGTTTCACCACCTCGGTGGAGGCGCCGCTGACCGTGGCGTTCGACGTCGCCCGTGTCCTGGGCCGGCCCTGGCCGTTCCCGCTGGCGGAGGTCGTCGCGGTGCGGCCGGAGCGGGACGTGTTCACCGCTGCGGTCGGGTCGGGCGGCTGGGTCACCCACTCGCGCTGCTTCTCCGCCACCGGCGCCGGCACGCTGGTCGAGGAGCAGGTCGCCTGGGAGACCGGGCTGCCCGGCGCGGTGGGAGCCGTCGTCGACCGGGTCGTGCTGCGGCGCCGGGTCGCCCGTGCCATGCGGGCGCACCTGGACGCGTACGCCGCGGCGGCCGCGCTGCGGGCGCGCGAGGTCGTGCAGGTCGTCGGTGCCGCGCTGGTCGAGGGGGACCGGGTGCTGGTGGCGCAGCGCTCGGGCGGGCCCTTCGACGGCTGCTGGGAGTTCCCCGGCGGCAAGGTCGACCCGGGGGAGAGCGACCTCGGGGCGCTGGTCCGCGAGTGCGCCGAGGAGCTCGGGGTGGCGGTCGTGCCCGAGTCCTTCCTGGGGGAGGTGCTCCTGGACGGTGTGGTCGGCGGCGGTGCGCCCGGGGCCTCGACGATGCGGGTGTGGGAGGCGCGGATCGCCTCCGGCCGGCCGGAGGCGCGGGAGCACACCGAACTGCGCTGGGTCGGCGCCGCCGACCTCGACGCGCTCGACTGGATCCCCGCCGACCGCCCCCTGCTCCCCGCCGTCCGGGCACTGCTCGCCCGCCGCTGAGCGCCGGCGGGGCCGTGGAGCCGTCTCGCCACCGTCGGAACGGGAACGGGCGCCGCTCCCGGTGGGAGCGGCGCCCGTCGTCGCCGTAGCCCCTGTGCGAGGGGTGCGGAGGCCTTACTTGAAGGCGTCCTTCACCTTCTCGCCGGCCTGCTTGAGGCTGCCCTTGGACTCTTCCTTCTTGCCCTCGGCCTGGAGGTCGCGGTCGTCGGTGGCGTTCCCGAGCGCCTGCTTCCCCTTGCCGGACAGCTCCTCGATCTTGCTCGTCGTCTTGTCCGTGCCGCTCATCGCAGTACCTCCGGTCGTCGGTTGCTCGGAGCGGTCGTACCCGCCCCGACGTTGCCCGACACGCGCACCGGAAAGCCTCCGGTCCACCTGCGCCCGTGGCGGGAGGACCGCCCGCCGGATGCCCGACGAGGCGTGGAAGTTACGGTCAGCGCGCGGATCGTGAGCCCAGGTCACAACTCGATGACGTCCGTGGACACCCTCTCCGGGGCGTGCCTAGGGTCCACCCGTCGCAGTCCCGGTCCTCCCCGGTCCGGCTGCGTCCGGCTCGAGACCATCCAGTCGCCCGCGGGTCGTGGGTCGACCTGTCCGTTCCCCCCGCTCGCGCGGGTCGAGGGAGGCATTGCACGTGAAGTTGAGCAAGCGCAGAGGTGGGCTCGTCGCGGCCGGCGTCGCCGCCGCGATGATGCTGTCCGCCTGTGGTGGCAGCGACGACAACGGCGGCGGCGGCGGCACCTCCGCCGACGGCGGCGGCACCTACAGCATCTACGTCGGCGAGCCGGAGAACGCCCTCATCCCGGGTAACACCACCGAGAGCGAGGGCCACCAGATCATCTCCGGTCTGTGGACCGGCCTGGTGGAGTACGCCACGGACGGCGAGGTGCAGTACACCGGCGTCGCGGAGTCGATCGAGTCCGAGGACAACACCACCTGGACCGTCGAGCTCAAGGAGGGCTGGACCTTCCACGACGGCACCCCGGTGACCGCGCAGTCGTTCGTCGACGCGTGGAACTACACGGCCTACAGCCCGAACGCGCAGGGTGCCTCGTACTTCTTCTCGAACATCCTGGGCTACGACGACCTGCAGGCCCCCACCGACGACGAGGGCAACGTCACCGGTGACCCGGCCGCCGAGGAGATGAGCGGCCTCGAGGTCATCGACGAGAACACCTTCGAGGTGACCCTCGCGACCCCGTTCGCCCAGTTCCCGGTGACCGTCGGCTACAACGCCTTCTGGCCCATGCCCGAGGCGTTCTTCGAGGACCCGGAGGGCTTCGGCAGCCAGCCGATCGGCAACGGCCCGTTCGAGGCGACCGAGGAGTTCGTCCCCGGCCAGGGCTTCACCGTGACCCGGTACGAGGACTACGCCGGCGAGGAGGAGGCCCAGGCCGAGCAGGTGGAGTTCCGGGTCTACGCCGACCTGAACACCGGCTACAACGACCTGCAGGCCGGCAACCTCGACGTCCTGCCGGACCTGCCGCCGGACGCCATCGCCTCGGCGGAGGACGTGCTCGGCGACCGGTACCTGGAGGCCCCGTCCTCCGGGTTCACCTACCTCGGCTACCCGACCTACGACGAGCGCTTCTCCGACCCGCAGGTGCGGCAGGCGCTGTCGATGGCCGTCGACCGGCAGGCGATCTCCGACGCCATCTTCGCCGGCAGCCGCGAGCCCGCCGACGCCTACGTCGCGCCCGTCGTCGACGGCTACCGCGAGGGTGCCTGCGAGTACTGCGAGCTGGACGTCGACCAGGCCAACGCGCTGCTCGACGAGGCCGGCTTCGACCGCAGCCAGCCGATCGAGCTGTGGTTCAACGCGGGCGCCGGCCACGACGCGTGGGTGCAGGCCGTGGGCAACCAGCTGCGCGAGAACGTCGGTGTCGACTACGTCCTGCGGGGCGAGCTCGACTTCGCCGAGTACCTCCCGCTGCTGGACGAGCAGGGTGTGACCGGTCCCTTCCGCCTCGGCTGGAGCATGGACTACCCGAGCCCGCAGAACTACCTGGAGCCGCTGTACTCCACCGCGGCCCTGCCGCCGGCGGGTTCCAACGCCACGTTCTACTCGAACCCGGAGTTCGACGCGCTGATCCAGCAGGGCAACAGCGCCGAGAGCAACGAGGAGGCCATCGAGTACTACAACCAGGCCGAGGACATCCTGCTCCAGGACATGCCGATCATCCCGATGTTCTTCGACGTGGAGCAGGCCGCCCACTCGGAGAACGTCAGCGACGTGGTCATCGACGTGTTCGGCGACATCGACCTCACGCGGGTCACGCCGCAGGGCTGAGCTAGCCGCACCGCACGGCCGCCGCCGGGGACCCCCGCCCAGACCGGGTCGGGCTCCCCGGCGGTCGGCCGCTCGGGCTCGTCCCGCATCATGGACGACGCCTCCGCGCCCGCGACATGGGCGTGGCGCGTCTTGACCGAGGAGCGACATGGGCCGCTATATCGCGCGCCGCTTTCTACTCACGATCCCCGTCCTGGTCGGGGCCTCGTTCCTGATCTTCGCGTTGGTCTACGCACTGCCGGGCGACCCGATCCGGGCCCTGGGCGGCGATCGCCCGCTCGCCCCCGCCGTGGTCGCCCAGTTGACCGCGGAGTTCAACCTCAACGACCCGCTGTGGCTGCAGTACGTCAAGTACGTCGGCGACCTGCTGCAGGGCGACTTCGGCACCGACTTCCGCGGCCGCGAGGTGCTGGACACGATCTCCCAGCGGATGCCGGTCACGGTGAAGCTGGCGCTGGTCGCCATCGCCTTCGAGATCGTCATCGGCATCGTCGCCGGCGTGCTGGCCGGCATCCGCAAGAACGGCTTCTTCGACAACGTGGTCCTGGTGAGCACCACGCTGATCGTCTCGATCCCGATCCTGGTGCTCGCGTTCGTCGCGCAGTTCACCTTCGGGCTCCAGCTGGGCCTGTTCCCGATCGCCGGCATCAACGAGGGCTGGTACAGCTACCTGCTGCCCGGCCTCGTCCTCGCCGCCGGGTCGCTGGCCTACGTCGCCCGCCTCACGCGGACCAGCATCGCCGAGAACATGCGCGCCGACTACGTGCGCACCGCGCGCGCCAAGGGCCTGCCGCGCCGCGACGTCATCGTCCGGCACACGCTGCGCAACAGCCTGATCCCCGTCGTCACCTTCATCGGCGCCGACATCGGCACCCTCATGGGCGGTGCGATCGTCACCGAGACGGTGTTCAACCTGCCGGGCATCGGCCGAGCCGTCTTCGACGCCGTGCGGGCCCAGGAGGGCGCCGTCGTGGTCGGCATCGTGACGCTCCTGGTCTTCGTCTTCATCTTCTTCAACCTGGTCGTCGACGTGCTCTACGCCGTCCTCGACCCGAGGATCCGCTATGAGTGACCCGAAGTTGACGGCCGTCGGTCACGACGAGGCCGGGGCCGGTGCCGTGACCGGCGCGCACGACGAGGAGGCGCAGGCCCGGCAGAACAGCCTCTGGAGCGACGCCTGGCGGCAGCTGAGGCGCAACTTCCTCTTCTGGATCGGCGCCGTGCTCGGCCTGCTGTTCGTCGGCATGGCGCTGCTGCCGACGGTCTTCGCCCGTGGGGTCGACCCGCGGTCGTGCAACCTGTCCAACTCCAACGCCGAGCCGTCGGCGGAGCACTGGTTCGGCTTCGACCAGCAGGGCTGCGACTACCTGGCCAACGTCGTCTACGGCGCCCGGAACTCGCTGATCATCGGCCTGCTGGCGGTCGTGGTGATCCTGGTGCTCGGGGTCCTGGTCGGCGCCATCTCCGGCTTCTACGGCGGCGTCACCGACAGCATCCTGAGCCGGATCGCCGACATCTTCTACGCGCTGCCGCTGATCCTGGGCGCGCTGGTGGTCCTGCGCAGCGGCATCCTCGGCCGGGGCGTGATCGCGGTGGCGATCGCGCTGGCGCTCTTCGGCTGGATGACCGCGATGCGGCTGGTCCGCTCGCAGGTGATCGCGATCAAGAGCTCGGACTACGTCGCCGCCGCCCGGGCGATGGGGGCCTCGGACATCCGGATCCTGATGCGGCACATCCTGCCCAACGCCGTCGCCCCGGTGCTCGTCTACGCCACCATCACGATCGGCATCCTCATCGCCGCGGAGGCGACGCTGACCTTCCTCGGGGTCGGGCTCCAGCCGCCGGCGATCTCGTGGGGTCTGCAGATCAACACCGGGCAGAGCCTGCTGCGCACCGCGCCGCACGCCGTCCTCTTCCCGAGCCTCATCCTCACCCTGACGGTGATGGCCTTCGTCCTCATGGGTGACGCCCTGCGCGACGCCCTCGACCCGAAGCAGCGTTCATGAGCACCGCGTCCACGTCCGTTTCCCCCGGCCCCGCCCGCGGCGCCGGGACACCCGTCCTCGAGGTCGACGACCTGCGGGTCGAGTTCCGCACCGAGTCCGGGGTGGTCAACGCCGTCAACGGCGTGAGCTACACCGTCTCGGAGGGCGAGACCCTCGCCATCCTGGGTGAGTCCGGCTCCGGCAAGTCCGTCTCCGCGCAGGCGATCATGGGGATCCTCGACTCCCCGCCGGCGGAGGTCACCAGCGGCCGGATCGTCTTCCAGGGGCGTGACCTGCTCACGCTGCCGGAGGAGGAGCAGCGCAAGGTCCGCGGGCCGGGGATCTCGATGATCTTCCAGGACGCGCTCTCCTCGCTGAACCCCGTGTACAGCGTCGGCTTCCAGATCGGCGAGATGTTCCGGGCGCACCGGGGCACCTCGCGCAAGGAGGCCAAGGAGCACGCGGTCGAGCTGATGGAGCGCGTCCGGATCCCGGCCGCCAGGCAGCGGGTGAACGACTACCCCCACCAGTTCTCCGGCGGTATGCGGCAGCGCGTCATGATCGCCATGGCGCTCGCGCTGGACCCGCGCATCCTCATCGCCGACGAGCCGACCACCGCGCTCGACGTCACGGTGCAGGCACAGGTGATGGACCTGCTCAAGGACCTGCAGCGGGACACCGGGATGGGGCTGATCCTCATCACCCACGACCTCGGCGTGGTCAACGAGGTCGCCGACAACGTGGCCGTGATGTACGCCGGCCGCATCGTCGAGCGGGGCACCGTCGACGAGGTGTTCGGCAACCCGGCCCACCCGTACACCGACGGGCTGATGCGCTCCATCCCGCAGGTGGAGGTCAAGGGCGGCCGGCTCCAGCCCATCGGCGGGCAGCCGCCCAACCTGGCCGCCATCCCGTCGGGCTGCCCGTTCCACCCGCGCTGCCCGAAGCGCCGCACCGGTGCGGAGGCCGCCGCGGGTCGCGACTGCGTCGCCGACGCCCCGCCGCTGCGGCTGGTCGTCCCGGGCCGTGAGGCCGCCTGCCACTACAGCGAGGAGGTCCTCGGTGTCTGACGCCAGCTCCGGGAGCAGCGCAGCGGACCTGTCCGCGGAGGCCGACCGGCAGAGGCTGTCCGACGCGGCCGACGCGGCGGCGACCCGCCCGGCGCACCGGCCCGGTGAGGTGCTTCTCGAGGTCAAGGACCTCAAGAAGCACTTCCCGCTCACCCAGGGCATCGTCCTCAGGCGCACGGTCGGCCACGTCCGCGCCGTCGACGGGGTCAACCTGCAACTGCGCCGCGGGGAGACGGTCGGCCTGGTGGGCGAGTCCGGCTGCGGCAAGTCGACGGTCACCAAGATGCTCGTGTCCCTCGAGAAGCCGACCGACGGGCAGATCCTCTACAAGGGTGACGACGTCACGAAGATGAGCGGCCGCGCGCTCAAGCAGTACCGGCGCGAGGTCCAGATCATCTTCCAGGACCCCTACGCCTCGCTGAACCCGCGGATGACCGTCGGGGACATCGTGGCCGAGGGCTGGTCGGTGCACGCCGACGTCGCGCCGAAGAAGGGGCGGCTGCAGCGCACCCAGGAGCTGATGGAGCGGGTCGGGCTCAACCCCGACTTCGTCAACCGCTACCCGCACCAGTTCTCCGGTGGGCAGCGGCAGCGCATCGGCATCGCCCGGGCCCTCGCCCTGCAGCCCGAGGTCATCGTCTGCGACGAGCCGGTGAGCGCCCTGGACGTCTCGGTCCAGGCGCAGGTCGTCAACCTGCTGGAGGACCTGCAGAACGACTTCGGGCTCTCCTACCTGTTCATCGCCCACGACCTCTCCGTGGTGCGGCACATCTCCGACCGGGTCGCGGTGATGTACCTGGGCAGCATCGTGGAGGAGGGCACCGACGCCCAGGTCTACGGCTCGCCCGCCCACCCGTACACGCAGGCGCTGCTCTCCTCCGTCCCGGTGCACGAGCCGCACCTGCGCGGGCTCAAGGAGCGGATCCTGCTGCAGGGCGACGTGCCGAGCCCGGCCAACCCCCCGTCGGGCTGCCGGTTCCGGACCCGCTGCTGGAAGGCCCAGGACATCTGCGCCACCGAGCCGCCGGCCCTGGTCGACCGGGGGCAGGGCCACCCGTCGGCGTGCCACTTCGCCGAGGCGCGCGCGGTCGTCCCCACGGAGGGCTGAGCACCTCGCGCTGGGATCAGGTGACCTGATCCCAGCGCGTCCCCCCTCGCGGTGCACGGTGGGGGAGGACGCCGCACGGTGGGGGAGGACGGCGCTGCGGCCCCCGGCCCCCTCGATGCGGCGACGGCCTCAGGGAGAATGGCCGACCGTGACCGCTGACCGACGACTGCTCCTCGTGCATGCGCATCCCGACGACGAGACGATCAACAACGGCGCCACGATGGCCCGCTACGTCGCCGAGGGCGCCGGCGTCACCCTGCTCACCTGCACGCTGGGGGAGGAGGGGGAGGTCCTCGTGCCGGAGCTGGCCCAACTCGCCGCGGACCAGGCCGACCAGCTCGGCGGGTACCGCATCTGGGAGCTGCGCGGGGCGATGGCGGCGCTCGGGGTCGTGGACGTCCGCTTCCTTGGCGGACCGGGGCGGTACCGCGACTCGGGGATGATGGGCACGCCGGCCAACGACCACCCGCGCGCGTTCTGGAACGCAGACCTCGACGAGGCGGTGGCGCACGCCGTCGCCGTCGTCCGCGAGGTCCGGCCGCAGGTCCTGGTCACCTACGACGAGTTCGGTGGCTACGGCCACCCGGACCACATCCAGGCCCATCGGGTGGCGATGCGGGCGGTCGAGGCCGCGGCCGACCCCGGCTACCGCCCCGATCTCGGCCCGGTCTGGGACGTGGCGAAGGTGTACTGGTCGGCCATGCCGCGCTCGGTGGTGCGGGAGGGCATCGAGGCCCTCGCCGCGCTCGGTGAGGCCTCGCCCTTCGAGGGGCTGGGGGACGTCGACGACGTGCCCTTCGTGGTCCCCGACGAGGTGGTCGACTGCGCCGTCGACGCCCGTGCGTACGCCGACCGCAAGGACGCCGCCATGCGCGCCCACCCGACCCAGATCACCGTCGACGGGCCGTTCTTCGCCCTGTCGAACAACCTCGGCCAGGAGGTGCTCGGCGTCGAGTACTACCGGCTGGTCAAGGGCGAGCGCGGGCCCGGCGCCGGGCCGGACGGCCGGGAGGACGACCTCTTCGCCGGTCTGCCCGGGTGAGCCGACGAGGGCCGGTCGCGCGCGCCGGTCTGGGGGTCGCGGCGGTCGTGGTCGCGGCGTGGCTGGCGATCGTGGAGGTGTTCTGGCTGCCGCTGCGGGTCGGTGGCGTGCTGGTGCCCGTGTCGGTGGTCGCGGCGGTGGTGGGCAACCTGCTGCTGGTCCGCGCGGCGCTGTGGCTGAGCGGGTCGAAGGTCGTCGCCGCGCTCCCCGCGGTCACCTGGCTGGTCGTCGCGCTGGCGGCGATGCAGCGCCGCCCGGAGGGCGACCTGCTGCTGGTCTCCGGGGGTGCGCTGGGCGCGGCGAGCAGCGCGTTCCTGCTGCTGGGTGTGCTGGCCGCGGCCCTCGCCGTCGGCCTGGCCCTCGGCACGCCGGTCCGGCGGACCACGCCCGCGGGACCCGGTCGACGGGTCACGTCCGCGGAGCCCACCGGTGGTGCTCGGTGAATCCCGGCCGCGTGTAGCGGGCCGGCGCCGGGCGCAGCGCCTCAGTCCCGCCGAGGAGGCGTCACCGCACCGTGCGCGGCCGGCAGCGGGCGGGCGTTCAGCCAGCCCAGCACCCGCTCGGCCGGCATGGGCCGGGAGATGTGGTAGCCCTGGGCGACGTCGCAGCCCCACTCGCGCAGGGCGGCGAGCGCATCGGCGTCCTCGACGCCCTCGACCACCATGCTCATCCCGAGGTCGCGGCTCAGCTGCAGCGTGCTGCGCACGATCGCCGCCGCCCGCGGGTCGGAGGTCAGGTGCGTGACGAAGCTGCGGTCGAGCTTGAGCTCGTCCACCGGCAGCGCCCGCAGGTAGGACAGCGACGAGTACCCGGTGCCGTAGTCGTCCACCGAGAGCCGCACGCCGAGCCGCCGCAGCCCCGCCATGACCTGCTGGCTGCGGGCGGCGTCGGCCATGAGCACGTCCTCGGTGATCTCCAGGACCAGGGCGCCGGCGGGCACCGAGCAGGCGTCCAGCAGCATCGCCACCTGCTCGGGCAGGGCGACGTCCTGCAGGTTGGACACCGACAGGTTCACCGCGACCGACAGGTCGTGGCCGTGGGTCCGCCAGGTGTGCAGGTCCCGCAGCGAGCGCTCCAGCACGCGCAGCGCCAGCCGGCGCATCAGACCGGCCTGCTCGGCCAGCGGCAGGAAGACGTCGGGGTAGAGCAGGCCGCGCTCCGGGTGGTTCCAGCGGACCAGCGCCTCCACCCCGACGACGCTGCCGGTCCGCAGGTCCAGCTGGGGCTGGTAGTGGTTGTCCAGCTGCTCGCCGTCGAGGGCGGACCGCAGCTGCTCCAGGGTCTCCAGCCGGTCGCGGGAGGCCGGGGTGCCGTCGGGTGCCCACACCTCGTAGCCGTGGCGCCCGCGCTTGGCCGCGTACATGGCGGTGTCGGCCCGGGCCAGGAGCAGCGAACGGTTTCGGCCGTGGTCCGGGCACAGGGCGATGCCGATGCTGGCGTCCACGTGCAGGGACGTCCCGTCGAGGACGAAGGCGTCGCGCAGCGCGGCGCCCAGGTCCTCGGCCACCTCGCGGGCCCGTGCGGCATCGGCGTCGGGCAGCAGGACGGCGAACTCGTCACCGCCCATGCGGGCCAGCAGGTCCGCGGGGCCCAGGGTCCGCTCCAGGCGGGGACCCACCAGGCACAGCAGGTCGTCGCCGACGCTGTGCCCGAAGCTGTCGTTGATCTCCTTGAACCGGTCGAGATCGATCATGAGCAGGGCGCAGCGCCGGTCGCGGTCGCCGTAGACGGTGGTCTCGACCGTCTCGATGAACTTGCGGCGGTTGGCCAGCCCGGTGAGCGGGTCGTGGTGCGCCTCGGTGGCCAGCTGCGCCAGGCGTTCCTGCTCGGCGGCGCGCAGCTCGGCGTTCTCCACCACCAGCGCCCCCTCGAGGGTGACCTGCCGGACGGCGTCGCGTACCGACGAGCTCCAGGTGCGGGTGGCACCGACCGATCCGGTGACCACCAGGCCCAGGAGCCGGTCGCCGGACATCAGCGGCACGCTGATGTAGGAGTTGACCTCCAGCGCCCGCACGAGCTCCGGATCGAGCAGGTCGGTGGCGGCGGCGTCCTCGACGAAGACGGCCGACTTCTCCTCGCTCGTGAGCCGCCACAGGGGGACGCCGCTCGCCGGGCGGCCGACCAGGCGGGTCTGCACCACGTGCTTGTGCTCCTCCGGCCAGTCGACGTGCCGGACCTCGCTGATCCGCCCGTCGCCGTCGACCAGGTAGGCCGCGCTCCGGTCGGTGCCGGCCAGCCGCTGGACGGCGCGGGCCAGCACCTCGGCGGCCGCGGCAGCCCCGGTCACCGCCGAGCCGTCCACCAGGAGCTGCCGGACGACGCGGGCGGTCGTGAGCGACGCCGCACGGGCCTGGCTGGTGCGGGCCTGCTCGATGACGCCGCCGAGGTGCGCACCGGCGGCGGCGGCCAGCCGGCGGACGTCCTCGGAGAAGGGGCGGACCTGCGTGCTGTCCAGCGTGAGGACGCCGGCCAGGTCGGGGCCCCGGCCGAGCGGGACCGCCAGCGCGGAGGCGATGTGGAACGAGTCGGCCCACCACCCCGAGATCGACCCCGACTCGCGGTCGGCGGTCATGGGTGTGCCGGTGCGCAGCACGGTCTCGGCCAGCTCGGGGGCGACGGGCGCGTTGCGGAACTGCCGCCAGGTGGCGAGGTCCTGCCGGCCGTCGGCGTAGGCGGCCATGCGGGGGACGAGCCGGCCGTCCTCCAGCAGGAAGACGCAGGCGCGCTCGACCTCGCCGAGCTCGGCGAGCTGGCGGCAGGCCGAGCCGAGCAGGTGGTCCATCGACTGGGCCTGCGCGGCCGACTCGATCAGCTCCAGGAGTACGGCGGCCTGGGCCAGCCGGCGCTGCTGGGTGCGCCGTCTCCACGCCTCGGCCAGCGCCGCGGCGATCCGCGGGGCCACCTGGCGCAGCAGGTGGGGGGCTGCGGCCGCGGCGGGCTCCACGGTCAGGACGCCGACGACCTCGCCGTCGAGCACCAGCGGCTCGCCGTGCGCCGATCGGATGCCGACCTCGGCCAGGTGGCGGTCCTCGACGCGCCGCCCGTCGGCGTGGGCGACGATGCCCCGGCGACCGGTGACGACGGCGGAGAGGAAGGGGGAGTCGGCCAGCACGGCGGGGGTGCGCAGAGCCGGGTGCAGGGGGAGCGCGTCCCGGGTGGCGCAGCCGGACTGCCGGTACGGGACGACGAGGCCGGTCGAGGCCTCGTGCACCCACACCGACACCCGTGTCGCGCCGGAGGAGGCGCGCAGCCGGGAGAGCAGGTGCACCAGGGCGGCGTGCGCGTCGAAGGGGGACGCCGACGGCTCGGGCCGCGACGTCCCCTCCTCCTGCGTCGTCCGGGACACGTGATCGAGATCGGCGCCCCGGCCGGCTGCTTGAGCGGGGGCCGGTGACCCACCCCGATGGGGGGAGACCGCCCGGAGCTGCCTCTCCCGTGCCCCGGCCGGGGGACGCGGCGGGTGGCCCGTGGCACGTCGACCGGCGCGGGAGGTGATACTAGGGGTGCATCTGACGCGACCGGCCCCGGCCGGCGCGCCGCCCGAGAGTCCCCGGGAGGGAACCCCGTGACCTACGTCATCACCCAGGCCTGCGTCGACGTTCTCGACAAGGCGTGCATCGACGAGTGTCCGGTGGACTGCATCTACGAGGGCGACCGGATGCTGTACATCCACCCCGACGAGTGCGTCGACTGCGGGGCGTGCGAGCCGGTCTGCCCGGTGGAGGCCATCTACTACGAGGACGACGTCCCGGACAAGTGGAAGGACTTCTACAACGCCAACGTGGAGTTCTTCTCCGACCTGGGCAGCCCCGGTGGCGCCGCCAAGACCGGGAAGATCGGCAAGGACCACCCGCTGGTGGCCGCGCTCCCGCCCCAGGGCGAAGGCCACTGACCGCTCCGGTCCCCGGCGCGCCCCGGGCGCTTCCGGACTTCCCCTGGGACTCCCTGGCGGGTGCACGGGCGCGGGCCGCCCAGCATCCGGGCGGTGTGGTCGACCTGTCGATCGGCACGCCCGTCGACAGCACACCCGCGGTGCTGCGCGAGGCGCTCGCCGGGGCGGCCGACGCTCCCGGCTACCCGACCGCGCTGGGCACCGCGCAGCTGCGCACGGCCGCCGCGGACTGGCTCCGCCGGCGGCTGGGTGTGCACGTGGGCGACCCGCTGGGCGCCGAGCCCTCGCTCATCCCGACGGTCGGCTCCAAGGAGCTCGTCGCGCTGCTCCCCACCCTGCTGGGGCTGTCCGGCGCCGCCGGCACCGTGGTCGTCCCGGAGGTCGCCTACCCGACCTACGAGGTCGGCGCCGTGCTCGCCGGCCTGGCCGTGCACCGGAGCGACACCCCGCCGGCCGACGCGGTGACGCCCGCCCACCCACCCGTCTCGCTGGTCTGGCTCAACTCGCCGGGCAACCCCCACGGGCGGGTGCTGACCGACGACGAGCTGCGGCGATGGGTCGCCTGGGGGCGAGCGCACGGGGTGCCCGTCGTTGCCGACGAGTGCTACATCACGCTGGGCTGGGACGTGGCGCCCCGGTCGATCCTGCACCCGGAGATCGCCGGCGCGGACCACACCGGCCTGCTGGCCGTGCACTCGCTGTCCAAGCAGTCGACGGCCGCCGGTTACCGGGGCGGCCTGCTCTCGGGTGACCCGGCGCTGGTGCGCCGTGCCTGGGAGGTGCGCCGCCACCTCGGCCTGCTGGTGCCGGGGCCGGTGCAGGCCGCCATGGCCGCCGCCCTGGACGACGACGCGCACGTCGACGCGCAGCGCGAGCGGTACCGCCGGCGGCGGGACCGGCTGGCCGCGGCGGTGCGCGCGGCCGGGATGCGGATCGACCACTCCGAGGCGGGCCTCTACCTCTGGGCCACCCGGGACGAGGACTGCTGGCTCACCATCGACCGGCTGGCCAGCCTCGGGATCGTCGCCGCCCCGGGCAGCTTCTACGGCCCGGCCGGGGCGCGGCACGTCCGGCTGGCGCTGACCGCGACCGACGAGCGGATCGACGCCGCGGCGGAGCGCCTGGCCGCCTGACGAGGTCAGCCGGCCGTGGCCAAATGCGGGGCCGGGACGGGGTCCGTCTCCGGAACCGTGGACGACCGCGCATGTGAAGCGGCGTCGCGGCAATGGACCGTCTCGTCCGGCGTCGCCCGTACTCGGGTCATGACATCGGAGGCCATCCTCGTGACCGGTGGTACCCGGACCACCGGGAGTTCCGTGGTGGGCGGCCGCCGCTCCCGGGTGGAGCCCGCCGGGGAGCACGTGGCGGCGCACGTGCGACCGGCAGTGCTCCGGTGACCGGGGTGCTGGTGCACGCCGGCGCGCTGGGTGCCGGCCTCGTCTCCGGGGCCTTCAGCGTCTTCAGCCTGGTGGTGATGCCCGCCCTGGTGGCCGTCCCCTCCCCGGTGGGGGTGGCGGCGATGCAGTCGGTGAACCGGACGGCGATCCGCCCGGTCTTCCTCACCCTGCTGTTCGGCACGGCGGTGCTGTGCCTGGCCGCCGGGGGCGCGGAGCTGGCCGGCGCCCGCCGTCCGGGCGTCCTCGCCGCGGGACCGCTCTACCTGGTCGGCGTCGTGGGCGTCACGGTCGCGGCCAACGTCCCGCTCAACGACGCGCTCGCCCGGTGGCGGCCGGACGCCGCGGCTCCGGGGGACTGGACCCGCTGGGTCCGCCGGTGGACCTGGTGGAACGGCGTCCGGGCGCTGGCCGCCGCCCTCGCCGCCGTCCTCCTCGTCGGCCCGGCGTGACCCCCCGGGCCGGTCAGACGGGCTCGCGGTACTGGATCACGGTGCCGGGGCCGACACGCCGCGCGGCGGTGAGGCTCAGCGTGGCGCGGCGGAAGATCTCGCCGGCCCGGCTGGCGGCGTCCACCGGCGCGATGCCCGCCGCCGCGGACACCCCCGGGATGCCCAGCGCGAGCACCGCCGAGACCAGCCGGGTGGCGGCGGTCTGCGCGGCCGGCACCGGACCGGCGAGCACGATGCCGAAGTCCGCGGGCCCGCAGGAGGCCACCCAGTCGTCCCCGCGGATGGAGCGGGCCAGGAGCGTGGTGACCTGCGCCAGCGTGTCCGGCGGGGTGGGCCACCCGTCGTCACGGCGCAGCAGGCCGAGCGCGATGAGGCTGGTGGGCTGCTGGCCGGCTGCCGGCAGCTCGTCGGCCAGTCGCTGGAGCAGCGCCTCCCGGGAGGGCAGGAGGGCGGTCACGTCGGTGGGTGCGGAGGGGACCGCGCGGGGGAGGTCGTCGGACGCGATCGTCATGGCGAGGACGTCGGTGCCGCCGAGGTGTTCGTTGAGCGTCGCGCCCGCCACGTCCCCCTGCCGGGGGACCCCCGAGCGCCGGGACCGGGCGCCCGGCCGTCGTCAGGCGCAGTCGAGCGTCTCCGCGGCCAGGGCGGCCGTGAGCTGCTGCGCCATGCCCTCCCACTGCTGGTACAGCTCCGGGTACCCCGAGCGCTGCACGGCCTGGGCCATCTCGGTCAGCCGGCCCGCCTCCCACCCGGGGATGGTCACCAGCCCGTCGTAGAACTTGCCGGCGGCGTACACCGGGTCGCGCACCTGCTCGGGCGTGCCCCACCCCTGGGAGGGCCGCTGCTGGAACAGCCCCAGGGAGTCGCGGTCGCCGTAGTCGAGGTTGCGCAGCCGCGACTCCTGCTGGGCGGTGGCCAGCGCGATGACGACGGCCCGGTCGGGCAGCCCGCGTTCCCGGCCGACCCGGGCGATGGTGGCCGCGTTGGCGGCCTGCTCGGCGGTGACCGTGACCGAGCCGTCGGGCACGGTGCAGGTGCCGGTCGCGGGGGGCTGCCAGTGCCGCTCGGCACCCCAGCCCGCGCCGGCGAGGAGGGCGGCGGTCACCAGCAGCGCCGGCCACCACCGGACCAGCCCGGTGGCGCCCCCGGACCGGCCGGACCGCTGGGCCGCCGGGCGGCGGGCCGGAGGGCGCCGGCGGGGGCGGCGCGCGGTGCCGCGGCGTGCGCCGCCGTGCCCGGCGGCACGGCGGCGGGCGGCCGGCCGGGCACGGGTGGTGCTGCGCGCCCGGGCTGCGGCGTGGTGCGTCGCGGTGCGGGGGCTGGTCATCGTCCACCGACTGTAAGCGCCGTTCCCGGCCGTTCCTCGGACGCGGCCACGGTGCAGGGGCGCGAGGCGCGCCGGAGGTGGGACGCGCGGGCGAGCCCTCCGGGAGGGGCTGTTCCCAGCCGGACGGCGCCGATAGCGTGTGCCCGCCGTCGAGGAGGAGCCATGGTTGACGTCCTGCTGCCCGGGATCACCGCCACGCGGGTGCCCACCCCGCGACTGACCCAGAACGTCGTGCACCCGGCCGCCGTGGAGCCGGCGGAGCTCGGCGCCGCCGGCGGCGAGGTCGTGCTCTTCGTGCACGGCAACGTCAGCTCCGCGCTCTTCTGGCAGCAACCGCTGCTGGCCCTGGCCGAGGTGACGCGCGTGCGGCCGGTCGCGGTCGACCTGCGCGGCTACGGCGACACCGATCCGCTCCCGGTGGACGCGCGCCGGGGCGTGCGCGACTGGGCCGACGACGTCGCGGCGCTGGTGGAGACCCTCGGCGTCGAGCGGGTGCACCTGGTCGGCTGGAGCATGGGCGCGGGCGTCGTCCTGCAGTACCTGCTCGACGCGCCCGCGCGGGTCGCCTCGGTGACGCTGGTGGCCCCGGTATCGCCGTACGGCTTCGGCGGCACGGCTGGGCCGGAGGGGCGCCGCCTCGCCGAGGACGGCGCGGGCTCCGGAGGCGGTGCGGCCAACCCCGAGTTCGTCGCCGCGCTCGCTGCCGGCGACACGAGCGCCGACAGCCCGACCAGTCCGCGGTCGATCCTGCGGGCGTTCTACGTGGCTCCGGGGTCCCTGCCGCTGGACCCCGCGATGGAGGACGTCTTCGTCGCCTCGATGCTGTCCACCCGCACCGGTGCCGACCACTACCCGGGCGACTCCGTGCCCAGCCCGACGTGGCCGGGAGCGGCCCCCGGGGAGCGCGGCGTGCTGAACACGATGGCGCCGACGGTCATGGACGTGTCGGGTGTCGCCGAGCTGGCCGGCAAGCCCCCGGTGCTGTGGATCCGGGGGGATGCCGACGCGATCGTGTCGGACACCTCGATGTTCGACCTGGCCCACCTGGGACAGCTGGGTGCGGTGCCGGGCTGGCCGGGTGAAGCGGTCTGCCCGCCGCAGCCGATGGTCGCCCAGACCCGCGCCGTGCTGGAGCGGTACGCCGCGGCCGGGGGCACCTACCGCGAGGTGGTCCTGCCCGGGGTCGGGCACTCCCCGCACGTCGAGCGGCCCCAGGAGTTCGTGGTGGACCTGCTGGAGCACCTCGACGTCCCCGCGGAAACGTCGGCCTGAGCCCCGCCGACATGGGCTCGTCGCACCGAGTGGCACCCGGAGGGTTCCGCGCAGGCACGACCCGATGGCCCCCTGCAGGGTCCCGCCGCGAGCGTGCGAGCGGTGGGGGGCAGGGCGTCCTTCTCCTATGTGTTCGCGTGCAGGTCGGCGTTGAGCGCGCCCCAGTTGCCGTCGCGCGGGAGCGCCTCGAGCGCGCCGCTGACGCTGTTGCGCCGGAAGAGCAGGCCGCTGCGCCCGGAGAGCTCCTTGGCCTTCACCTGGGAGCCGTCGGGCAGCGTGACCCGTGACCCGGCGGTGACGTAGCACCCGGCCTCGACGACGCAGCCGTCCCCGAGCGAGATGCCGATCCCCGCGTTGGCGCCGAGCAGGCAGCCGCTGCCGATCGAGATGACCTGGGTGCCGCCGCCCGACAGGGTGCCCATGATCGAGGCGCCGCCGCCGATGTCGCTGTCGGCGCCGACGACCACACCGGCGCTGATCCGGCCCTCCACCATCGAGGGGCCCAGCGTGCCGGCGTTGAAGTTGACGAAGCCCTCGTGCATGACCGTGGTGCCCTCGGCCAGGTGGGCGCCGAGGCGGACCCGGTCGGCGTCGGCGATGCGCACGCCGGACGGGATGACGTAGTCGACCATCCGCGGGAACTTGTCGACGCCGAAGACGGTCACGTGGCCGAGGGCCGCACGCAGCCGGTGGGCGTTGAACGTCGCCGCCTCCACCGGCCCGGCGCTGGTCCAGGCCACGTTCGTGAGGAGGCCGAACACGCCGGTCATGTTCGCCTGGTGCGGCGTGATCAGCCGGGTGGACAGCAGGTGCAGCCGGAGCCACACGTCGTGGGTGTCCACCGGCGGCTGGGAGAGGTCGGCGATCACCGTGCGGACGGCGATGACCTCCACCCCGCGCGCCTCGTCGCGGCGCACCAGGCCGCCGTAGTCGGGCCCCAGCTCACCGGAGAGCTCGAGCGCGCCCAGGCGGGTGGTCCCCGTGGCCGCGCCCGCGGGGGCCTCGAGCCGCGGCTCGGGGTACCAGGTGTCCAGCACGGTGCCCGACGGCGTGACCGTGGCCAGGCCGGCGGCGGATGCGGAGACGGGGGCGGACGCTGCGTCAGTCACGACGACGACGCTACCCAGCGCCTCCCCGTGCCGCCGCGGCCGGTGGTGAGGGGCAGGAGCGGCCTGGCTGCAGGGACCCGGGGCGAGCGTCAGCGAGTCCTGGGGGGCAGTCAGGTCCTTTCACTAGGCTTCCTCGTCGTGAGCACACCGCCGCCGCTCGACCTGTCCGCCGACGTCCTCGCGCTCACCCGCGCCCTGGTCGACGCCCCGTCGGTGTCGGGCAGCGAGGCGGCCCTGGCCGACGCGGTCGAGGCGGCGCTGCGGGCGCTGGGCGGGCTGGAGGTCGAGCGCATCGGCGACGCCGTGCTCGCCCGCACCAACCTCGGGCGGCCGACCCGGGTGGTCCTGGCCGGGCACCTGGACACGGTGCCGATCGCCGACAACGTGCCCAGCCGGCTGGACGAGGCCACCGGCCGCCTCTACGGCTGCGGCACCAGCGACATGAAGGCCGGTGACGCGGTGATGCTGCGGCTGGCCGCCGTCTTCGGCGTCCCCGGGGCGGAGCCGGCCCACGACCTCACGTTCGTCTTCTACGACAACGAGGAGGTCGAGGCGGTGAAGAACGGCCTGGGTCGGGTGGCGCGCGAGCGGCGCGGCTGGCTCTACGGCGACCTGGCGATCCTGCTGGAGCCGACCGACGGCGAGATCGAGGCCGGCTGCCAGGGCACCCTGCGGGCCGTGCTGGCGACCAAGGGCCGCCGGGCGCACACCGCGCGCAGCTGGCTGGGGGAGAACGCCATCCACGGGTTGGCCGGCGCGCTCGCCGTGCTGGCCGCCTACCGGCCGCGCGAGGTGGAGATCGACGGCTGCACCTACCGCGAGGGGCTCAACGCGGTGGGCATCGCCGGTGGGGTCGCCGGCAACGTGGTCCCCGACGCGGCGTCCCTCACCGTGAACTTCCGCTACGCCCCCGACCGCGACGAGGACGCCGCCGAGGCGCACGTGCGCGAGGTCTTCGCCGACGCGATCGCCGCGGGCGCGACGCTGACCGTCGTCGACAACGCCGGTGGGGCGCTGCCCGGCCTCGCGGAGCCGGCCGCCGCCGCGTTCGTGGCCGCCGTGGGCCGCCCGGCGCGCGCCAAGCTGGGCTGGACCGACGTCGCCCGGTTCGCCGCCTTCGGCATCCCCGCGATCAACTACGGGCCGGGCGACCCCCAGCTCGCCCACACGCGCGAGGAGCACGTCCTGGTCGACCGGCTGCAGCCGACCGTCGACGCCCTCACCGCCTACCTCTCCGGGAGCACCGCATGACCGCCACACCGCCGTCCGACGGCCGACGGCCGCGGCCCACCCGCCACCGCGGCCCGATCATGCTGCGCGGCGGCGAGCCCGACCCGCAGCGGCAGGGGTCGACCACCGACCAGCGGTTGCTCGACAAGCGGGGCCCCAGCGACTGGGTGCACACGGACCCGTGGCGGGTGCTGCGGATCCAGAGCGAGTTCGTCGAGGGCTTCGGGCTGCTGGCCGAGTTGCCGCGCGCGGTCAGCGTGTTCGGCAGCGCCCGGACGCCGCGGGACCACCCGCACTACGCCACCGGCGTCGAGCTCGGGGCCGCGCTGTCCCGGGCCGGGTACGCCGTCATCACCGGGGGCGGCCCCGGGGCCATGGAGGCGGCCAACAAGGGCGCCTCCGAGGCCGGGGGCATGTCGGTCGGGCTGGGCATCGAGCTGCCGTTCGAGCAGGAGCTCAACGAGTGGGTCGACGTCGGCATCTCGTTCCGCTACTTCTTCGTCCGCAAGACGATGTTCGTGAAGTACGCGCAGGCCTTCGTGATCCTGCCCGGGGGCTTCGGCACGCTCGACGAGCTGTTCGAGGCGCTCACCCTGGTGCAGACCCGCAAGGTCACCCGCTTCCCGGTCGTGCTCATGGGCAGCGAGTACTGGTCAGGCCTGATCGACTGGATCCGCGACACGATGATCGCCGAGGGCACGATCAGCCCCGGCGATCTCGACCTGGTCACCGTGACCGACGACGTCGCCGAGGCGGTGGCGGTCATCCAGGCGGCCGAGGCGGCGCGCCAGGCAGGGGACAGCGGCGGGGGGATGCGGGCGCCCGTCGACACCCGCCCGTCCGACGCCTGACGTGCTCTCCTTCGTCCTCTTCGTGCTCGCCGTCCTGCTGGTCGGTGGCGCACTCTTCCTCGTGGCCTCGCTGCTCATGGGGCGGGGCGAGAGCCAGCCGCCGGCGGACCCGGGACGGTCGCCGGTCGAGCTGCCCGACGACCGGCGCGTGGTGGCCGACGACGTCCGGGCGCTGCGGATCGCGGTCACCGCCCGCGGCTACCGGATGGTCGAGGTCGACTGGCTGCTCGACCAGCTGGCGCAGACCCTGGACGAGCGGGACGCGGAGATCGCGGCGCTCCGCGCCGAGCTGGCCGCACACGGCCGGCAGGAGGCGCCGACCGATCCCGGCGTCGAGCGGACCGACCGGGAGGGGACGCGGGATGCCTGAGCTGGTGGAGCGGGTGGCGGTCGAGGCGCCTGCGGAACGGGTGTGGGCCGCGCTGACCGACTGGTCGCGGCAGGGCGAGTGGATGCTCGCGACCGACGTGCGGACCGTCGACGGGCCCGCGCAGGGCGTCGGCGGCCGGCTGGCCGCGCGTACCGGGCTGCCGGCGCCCGGCGGGTTCCGGTTCGGGTTCCTCGACACCATGGTGATCACGGCGTGGGACCCGCCGCGCCGGGTCGAGGTGCAGCACACCGGCCGGCTGGTGCGAGGGCCGGGCATCTTCGAGATCGAGCCGCGGGGCGAGCAGAGCACCTTCGTCTGGACCGAGCGGCTCGACCTGCCCTACGGGGTGCTCGGCCGGGTCGGCTGGGTGCTGGTCAGGCCGTTCGCCCTCCTGGGGATCCGCTGGTCGCTGCGGCGCTTCGCCGCCTTCGCCCGCACGTACTGACCTGCCGCGGGGTGGGACCGGCGATCGGTGAGGATGTGCCGGTGCGCGACGGGACGACGGAGGCGGGTTCGTGAGCCGGCGGGGCTGGGCCCTGTTCCTCACCATGTCGGTGATCTGGGGCGTGCCCTACCTGTTGATCAAGGTGGCCGTCGAGGAGGTGTCGCCGGTCGTGGTGGTCTTCGCCCGCTGCGCGATCGGAGCGGCCCTGCTGCTGCCCTGGACGGTCGCCCGCGGCCAGCTGCGCCCGGCGCTGCGGCACTGGAAGCCCCTGCTGCTGTTCACGGTGCTGGAGATGACCGGGCCGTGGCTGCTGCTCGCCTACGCCGAGCAGACCCTGTCCAGCTCGCTCACCGGTCTGCTGGTGGCCGCGGTGCCGTTCGTGGCGGCCCTGGCCGCCCGGCTCGCCGGGGAGGAGGAGCGGCTCACCCCGGTGCGGGTGCTGGGCATGGGCATCGGCGTGGTCGGGATCGCGGTCCTGCTCGGCCTGGACATCGACGGCGCGCAACTGCTGCCCCTCGTCGCCGTCGGGCTGGTGGTCGTGGGGTACGCCACGGCGCCGCTGGTGGTCAGCCGGGCCCTGCCCGAGGTGCCCGGCGTGGCCGCGAGCTCCCTCGCGCTGCTCGTGACCGCGGTGGTCTACGCGCCGTTCGCCGTCCCGCGGCTCGGCCAGGTGGCCGACGCGTCCGGGGAGGCGCAGCTGTCGCTGCTCGCCCTCGGCCTGCTCTGCACCGCGGTGGCCCTGGCCCTGTTCTTCGCGCTGATCCGCGAGGTGGGGCCGCAGCGGGCGCTGGTCATCACGTTCGTCAACCCGGCCGTGGCGGTGCTGTTCGGGGTGCTGCTGCTCGGCGAGCCGTTCACCCTCGGTCTCGCCATGGGGCTGCCGCTGGTGCTGGTCGGCTGCGTCCTGGCGACCCGACGCGGGAAGCAGGGCCCCGAGCCGAGCGTCGAGGCGGTGGACGCCGCGGCCCGCTGAGCGGTGCGGAGCCCGCTGCCCGGCGGAGGGTCGTCGGTGGGCGGCGCTAGCGTCCGGGACGTGCAGCGCTGCGCCTGGGCCACGAGCGCCCCCGAGTACATCGCCTACCACGACGAGGAGTGGGGGGTCCCGCTCCACGGTGACGACGCGCTGTTCGAGCGGTTGTGCCTGGAGGCGTTCCAGTCGGGGCTCTCCTGGATCACCATCCTGCGCAAGCGGCCCGCGTTCCGCGCTGCGTTCGCCGGCTTCGCGATCGACGCGGTGGCCGCCTTCACCGACGAGGACCGGGCGCGGCTGATGGCCGACGCGGGCATCGTCCGGAACCGCGCCAAGATCGCGGCGGCCGTCACGAACGCCCGGGCGGCGCAGCAGCTGCCCGAAGGGCTGTCCGAGCTGCTGTGGTCGTTCGCCCCCGACGGGCCGCGTCCTCGCCCCGCCACCCTCGCCGACGTGCCGGCGACGAGCCCGGGGTCGGTGGCCATGGCCAAGGAGCTCAAGCGACGCGGCTTCGTCTTCGTCGGCCCGACCACGGCCTACGCGCTCATGCAGGCGACCGGGATGGTCGACGACCACGTCGCCGACTGCTTCCGGGCACACCCGGCCGAGGGTGCGGGGGCGGGCTGAGGTCACTCTGACGGACCTCCTGTTGGACGGAGCGCCCCCATACGGGATCATTGTCCCGGAGCTCACAGCATCGGACGCCTCGCTCCTGCCAGCAGGCAGGCGCGTGGCCGGCGAAGGAGGCACGCATGGCGGCCATGAAGCCGCGCACGGGTGAAGGTCCCCTCGAGGTCACCAAGGAAGGGCGCGGCCTGGTCATGCGGGTACCGCTGGAAGGCGGTGGGCGCCTGGTCGTCGAGCTGTCGCCCGACGAGGCGGCCGCTCTCTCGGAGGCCCTGAAGGGCGCGACCAGCTGATCTCTGCGCGGCTCCACCCCCGGGTGGCGGTGCGCAGGACACGACCCGGCCCGGGCCGGGGCCGGCGCAGGGGTGCTGCTGAGCTGGCCGCGTGCCAGGAGCCGGGAGAAGCTGGACGGGTGGAGGAAGGCGCATGAGCGAGGACCAGGGGGTCGTGTTCCCGGCCGGGTCCGACGGACGCCGGAGCACGGCGGCGCTGGGCCGGGCCGTCGTCGCGGATGCACTGCGCCCCGCCGACGCCGCCGGCGCGCTGGCCGCCGAGCGGGAGACCAACTGGCGGGCGGGCTACCTGACGCACTTCCGCCGGCTGGTGGAGGCCGGGCTGCCCTCGCCGGAGGCGGCGCAGGCCATCGCCGCTGCCGGGCTGGCGTCCCTGCACTCGCGGATGCGGGTGGCCGGGCCCGAGGGGGAGGCCGACCTCGCCGGGCTGACCACCGCGCCCGCCGGCCGGGTGCTGCACACGGTCGAGGTGACCGGCACCGCCGAGCCGGAGCGGGAGCTGTCGCTGCCGTTCCGCGGCGGGCGGCTGCGGGGTGACGCCCTGCTGCGCCGGCTCGACGACTGGGTGGCCGCGGGGGTCGTGGAGCCGTCGTGCGCGGAGGCGGTGCGCACCGTGGCGGCGCACCCCGAGTGGCTGTCGCTGCCGGACACCACCGTGGTGGTGCTCGGGGCGGGCGCCGAGATGGGACCGCTCACCGCACTGCTGCGCTGGGGCGCCCGCGTGGCCGGGGTGGACCTGCCCCGCGCGCCGCTGTGGGAGCGGGTGCTCGACATCGCCCGGTCCGGCGCCGGCACCCTCCTGGTGCCCGTGGCGGAGCCCGGGTCGGAGCCCGACCCGGCGCGCGCGGGAGCCGATCTGATCGCCGAGGTCCCCGCGGTGGCCGACTGGGTCGCGGGGCTGTCGGGGTCCCCGGTCCTGGGCAACTACGTCTACGCCGACGGTGCCACGAACGTGCGCGTCTCGGCGGCCGTCGACGCGCTCACCGTGCGGCTCGCGGGTGCGCGGCCGGAGCTCGCGCTGGCGTTCCTGGCCACCCCGACCGACGTCTTCGCCGTCCCCGCCGAGGCGGTGGCGCAGTCGGTGGAGGCGTACGCGCGCCGCAGCCGCACGGCGAAGCTGCTCGGCCGCCCGCTGCGGACGGTGTCGGGCGGCCGGCTCCTGCAGCGCGCCTACGTGCCCGGCACCGACCCGGGCATCGCCGACAGCCTGGTGGCGCAGCAGGGCCCCAACTACGCGCTGGCCAAGCGGCTGCAGCGGTGGCGGGCGACCGCCGCACGCGCGGCGGGCAGCACGGTGTCGATGAACGTCGCCCCGCCGACGCGGACCCGCTCGGTGGTGAAGAACCGGGCCCTGGCCGCGGCCTACGCCGGCGCCCACCGGTTCGGCGTGGAGATCTTCGAGCCGTCGACGTCGAACGTGCTCATGGCCGCGCTGCTCGTGCACGACCTGCACACCGGCGGCGGACCGGCGCACGAGCACCCGTGGCAGGACGAGGCGCACGAGGCCGCGCACGGCGGGTTGTGGCGCGCGGCGTACCAGCCACGCAGCGCGCTCGGGCTGGCCGCGCTGCTGGGCTACGGCGCGGCCCGCGGCTGACCGGACCGCGTCGCCGGTACTGGTGCGACGGGTCCGGGCGGACCACAGTGGGCTCCCCGAACGGTGGGAGCGCCAGATGGCCGGGTTGTTCAGCGCACGCACCCTGCTCACCGTCCTGCGGACCGGGAACGCCCGGGCCCGGTTGCGGGCCACCCGTGACGGGCAGGCCGCGGTCCGGCTGAACCTGGGCGCCGCGGCGCTGCACACCGGCGTCCTGGACGCGCTCGGCGACCGTGCGGTGGCGACCCCGGAGCTCGCCCGCCGGCTGGCGGTGGCCCGCGACGACCTGCTCGCAGCCTTCCTGCGGGTGCTCGCGCCGCCGGCCTCGTCCGGGAGGACGCCGCCGGCTGGTCCCTGACCAGCGCCGGGCGCGCCCTGCGGGACGACGACCTGGTGCGGGCCTCCTACGAGGCGTTCGCCGGGTTCCACACCGGGCTCTACCGCCACCTCGGTGACCTGCTGGCCGGTGGCCCACCGCGGCGGGACGTCGCCGAGCAGGGGGCGGTCATCGCCCGGGTGTCGGCCGCCTTCGAGCCGTTCGTCGACGACGTCCTCCGGGAGACGGTGGCGGACGTGTCCCCGCGGCGGGTGGTCGACGTCGGGTGCGGCGCGGGGCTGCAGCTGGCCGCGGTGCTGGCGGCGGCTCCGCAGGCCGAGGGCGTCGGGGTGGACGCCGACGCCGACGCCGCCGCCCTCGCCGAGCGCACCCTCGAACGGCGCGGGCTGGCGGGACGGGCGCGCATCGTGCGGGCCGACGTCCGGGAGCTGCCCGACGAGGGCGGGTTCGACCTCGCGCTGCTGGCCAACGTCGTCTACTACGTCCCGGTGGCGGAGCGCGTCGCCCTGTTCGCCGACGTGGCGGGGCTGCTCGCGCCGGGGGGCACCCTCCTGGTCGTCACCACCGTGGCGACGCCGCAGCTGTTCAGCCGGCACTTCGACCTGCTGCTGCGGGCGCAGGAGGGCGGCATGTCGCTGCCGGGGGCCGCGGACCTGGTCGCGGGGCTGCGCGCGGCCGGGCTGCGACCGGGAGAGACCCGGCGGATCGCCCCGGGCGCCCCGCTCGTGGCCGTCGCGGCCGTCCGGCCGCGGTGACCGGACCGGTCAGGCCGGGCCGACGAGCCCCGCCACGATCTCCGCCGAGAGGCCCACCAGCGGCAGCCCCCCGCCGGGGTGCGCCGAGCCGCCGACCAGGAACAGCCCGGGGATGCGCGAGGCGTTGCCCGGGCGCAGGAACGCCGCCCGGGAGCCGTTGCTGGAGCTGCCGTAGATCGACCCGCCGACGCTGCCGGTGCCCCGCGCCAGGTCGGCCGGCGTCCGGATCTCCCGCCAGCGGAGGCGGTCCCGGACGTCGAGCCCGCGGCGGGCCATGACCGCCAGCACCCGGTCGGCGTACCGCTCGGCGAGCCCCGGGGCGTCCCAGTCCACCCCGTGCACCGGATCGTGCCGCGGCGCGTTCACCAGGACGAACCACGACTCGCTGTCGCCGTCGGGCACCAGCGCCGGGTCGTCGGGCGCGCTGACGTAGACGGTGGGATCGGGCACCGGGCACGGTCGGCCCGCGTACCGGCCGGTGCCGAAGACGGCGTCGAACTCCGCGTCGTAGTCGTCGGGGAAGAGCACCGTGTGGTGCTCCAGCCCCGGGGTCCGGCCGCGCAGCGCCAGCAGCAGCACGAACCCCGACAGCGACGGTGTGGCACGGGCCAGGTCCCGCCGGACGCCGCGGGTGCGCCGGTCGGTGGGCAGCAGGTCGGCGTGCAGCGCGGCGGCGTCGACGCCGGAGACGACGACGTCGGCGCGCAGCCGCTCGCCGTCGGCGAGCTCCACGCCCGCAGCCCGGCCGCCCGCCACCAGCACCCTGCGCACCGCGCAGCCGGTGCGGACCGCGGTGCCGCCCGCGACGGCCCGGTCCCGCACCGCCGTCCCGAGCCGGTGCAACCCACCCCGCACGTACCAGGAGCCGAAGGCCTGCTCGGCGTAGGGGACGGTGGCCAGCACCGCCGGCGCCCGGCGCGGGTCCGAGCCGGAGTAGGTGGCGTAGCGGTCCAGCACGGTGCGCAGGTGCGGGTGGCGCAGGCGGCGGTGACCGAGGCCGCGCAGCGACCGCCACGGCGCGATCGCGGCGACGTCGGCCGGGCGCCGGGCCAGCCGCGCCAGCGTCGTCGCCCCGGCCAGGGGGGTGCGCAGGAACGGCTCCTCGCTGATCCGCCACATCGCCGCGGCCCGCTCCATCAGGGCGGCCCACTGGGCTCCGGCGCCGGCCCCCAGCGCGTCGTCGAGCGCGGCGGGGACGGCCTCTGCGCGGCCGGGCACGGTCAGCCGGGTGCCGTCGGCGAACCGGTAGCCGACCGCCGGGTCCAGCCGGACCAGGTCGAGGGTGTCCTCGAGCCGGCTGCCGGTCGCGGCGAACAGGTCGCGGTACACCTGCGGCAGGGTGACCAGGCTCGGCCCGGTGTCGAAGGCGTGCCCGTCGCGGGTGAACCAGCCGAGCTTCCCGCCGACGTCGGGCGCCTGTTCCACGACGGTCACCGCGTGTCCGAGGGCCGCCAGCCGCGCGGCGGCCGCCAGCCCGCCGAGCCCGGCGCCCACGACCACCACCCGCGCCACCGACCCACCGTAGCCAGCCGGCCCGGAGCGCGTCGGCGGGACGGGGCCCTCAGCGCGGGACGGCGAGCGCCAGCACGGCGAGGTCGTCGGGCTCGTAGCGGGAGCCGGCCAGCTGGGCCTCGACCGCGGCCGAGATCGCGCCGACGGCCGCTTCCGGATCGGCGACCGGCGCGCCGGCGACGACCCGCAGCAGCGCGTCCTCGCCGAACTGCCGCCCGGCGTCGTCCCGCGCCTCCGTGACGCCGTCGGTGTAGAGCACCAGGGTCGACCCGGGAGGCAGGTCCAGCGTGGTCTCGGTGAGCTCGACGTCGGCATCGATCCCGAGGGGCGGGCCGGCGGTCCCGACCGGACGGGCGTCGGAGTCCGCATCGGAGACGACGGGGAGCGGGTGCCCGGCGACGGCGAGACGGACCCGGTGGCCCGGCCCCGCCGGTTCCAGCACCAGGCAGCAGGCGGTGACGAACCGCAGCGGCCCCGTCCCCTGTTCGTGCAGCAGCGCGGTGTTGACCGCCCGCAGGATCTCCGCCGGGCTCCCCGTGGCCGCGGCGCGGGCGGTGTGCCGGGTGACCGCCGTGACCGCCGCCGCCTCGGCTCCGGTGCCGCAGACGTCGGCGATCAGCACCATCCAGCGGCCGTCGGGCAGGGGGGTGACGTCGTAGGTGTCGCCGCCCACGAGGGCGGAGTCCCCGCCCGCGCGGTAGCGGGCCGCCAGCTCCACCCCGGGGATCGTGGGCAGGTGGGAGGGGAGCAGGCTGCGCTGCAGGGTGTCGGCCAGGTCGCGGATCACCGACTCCGCGCGCAGCCGGGCGAGGAACTGGCCGATCTGCCGGCCGGCGTGCCCGAGCACCTCCAGCAGCTCGGGGGGCACGGGCCGGGACTGCGTCGAGAACAGCTCGCAGACGGCGAGCAGCGTGTCGCCGCTCAGGACCGGGAACGCGACGCCGGTGCCGAGCCCGTCGGCCCGGACGACGTCGCGGCGGACCACCCGGGGGTCGGCGGCGAGGTCCTCGGCCACGACCGGGACCCGGTGCAGCCAGGCGCCCCCCGGCAGGCCCTCACCACGGCGGAAGACCCGGCGGGGGGCGTCGGCGGCCAGCGCCGGCACGTCCGCGCCGGGAGCGGCCCAGGTGCCCGCGTGCACGAGCCGGCCGTGCTCGGTGTCGGCCTGCCACAGCAGGGCGGCGTCCCAGTCCAGCTCCGTGCACAGCGTCGGGAGCAGCTGCTGGAAGGCGACGTCGGCGTCGCGCGCCTCGGTCAGCGCCGCCGTCACCCGCAGCGTGGCGGCCAGGTAGCGGCTGACGGCGAACTGCCGTTCGAGGAGGATCGTGGTGCTGGCGTCGCGGAGCACGGCGACCACGAGCGCCTCGTCCGGCGACGCGCCGTCCGCCGGGGTCAGGCGCGACAGGGTGAGGTCGACCGGCACCTCGTGACCGGCTGCGTGGAGCGCCGGCAGCTGCGTGGTCGCGCCGACGAGCTTCCCCTCGCCGGTGGCCCGGTACCGGGAGAAGCCCTCGTTGTGGCCGTGCCGGAGCCGCTCGGGCATGAGCAGCTGCAGCGGCCGGCCGATCAGCGCCGCCGGGTCGTGACCCAGCAACGTCTCGACGGCCGGGCTCACGTACGCGATGCGCCCGTCGCCGTCGGCCACGATCACGGTGTCGGGCAGCGCGGCCAGCAGCGTCGCCGCCGGTACGCCAGAGGTGGACCCGGGCACTCTTCCCCCTGCGTGACGTTCCCCGACGGAACGTAACGGCTCCGTCACGATGAGCCTCTCACAGGTCGGGTGGGGGTGCCGACGCGAGATGTCGACATGTGGTCATGCCGACATTTCGCCATGTCGGCCCCGGGCGGCAGCGGCTCAGAACGCGTAGCGGATGCGCAGCCAGGGGGCGTGCCGGGTGACCAGCTCGCGCAGTCGCGCGACCGCCGCCCGCTTGATCCCGGCGCGGTAGCGCACGTTGTCCTGCCCGTTGGAGCTGCGCTTGGGCTCCTGCAGGTCGGGGCGCCAGAGCAGCTGCTCGGCCGTCGGGTGCCACCCGAGGTTCACCTCGTGCAGGGCCTCGTTGTGGGTCAGCATGATCACCTCGGCGGCGGCCTGCGCCTTGGCCGCCGCGCCGAGCTCGTCGTCCAGCCGCGCCAGGAGCCGTCCCCAGGCCTCCTCCCAGCCGGCGTGCAGGACCACGGGCGAGAGGTTCAGGTGCACCTCGTAGCCCGCGGCCACGAAGTCGTCGACGGCGGCGATGCGGTCGGCCACCCGGCTGGTGCGCACGTCGAGGACCCGTGCGTCGTCCTCGGGCATCACCGAGAAGCGCACCCGGGTGCGACCGGCCGGGTCGAGGTCGAGCAGCTGCCGGTTCACGTACTTGGTCGCGAAGGACGCCTTCGCCGTCGGCAGGCCGCGGAAGGTGCGCACCAGGTCGGCGACGTTGTCGCTGACCAGCGCGTCCACCGAGCAGTCGCTGTTCTCGCCGATGTCGTAGACCCAGCTCTCCGGGTCGCACTGGTCGGGCTCGGTCTTCGGTCCCTGCCGGGCGACGTGCCGCCGCAGGTGCCCGGCGATCTGGTCGATGTTGGTGAAGACGGTGATCGGGTTGGCGAAGCCCTTGCGCCGGGGCACGTAGCAGTAGGCGCAGGCCATGGCGCAGCCGTTGGCCGTGCCGGGGGCGATGAAGTTCGCGGAGCGGCCGTTGGGCCGGGTGACCAGCCCCTTGCGGACGCCGAGCACCAGCGTCTCGGTCTTCACCCGCACCCAGCGGTCGACGTTCCCGGCGTTGCCGTGCAGCTCGGGGATCTGCCAGTGCGAGGGCACCTCGACCACCTCGGCGTCGGGGAACCGGCCGAGCACCTGGCGGCCACGCGGGGACTCCGTCGCCGCCGGTTCGGCGTAGATGCGGCGGACCTGCAGGAGGTGGTTGGGCGGCATCGGCGCCGGCGGCGGCCCGACCTCGAAGAGCGTGAGCGGCTCGGCGGCTCCCATACCGGGTGCAGCACCCGCGGGGCGGCCGCCATTCCGGTGCGAGACTGCGCGGGTGAGCGCACCGGGCGGCCCCCGCATCGATCTCAACGCCGACCTGGGGGAGGGCTTCGGCGTGTGGCGGCTGGGCGACGACGACGCGTTGCTGGAGGTCGTCAGCAGCGCCAACGTGGCCTGCGGGTTCCACGCCGGGGACCCGGTCACGATGCGTCGCGTGTGCGGTGCCGCCGTGGCCGGGGGCGTGGCCATCGGCGCCCAGGTCTCCTACCGCGACCTGGCCGGGTTCGGCCGGCGCTTCGTCGACGTCGCCGCGGACGAGCTCGCCGCCGACGTCCTCTACCAGCTCGCCGCGCTGGACGGCGTGGCCCGGACGGCCGGGGGACGGGTCTCCTACGTCAAGCCGCACGGGGCCCTCTACAACGCCGTCGTGCACCACGCGGCGCAGGCCCGCGCCGTCGTCGAGGCGGTCGCCGCCTACGACGCCGGGCTGACCGTGCTGGGGCTGCCGGGCTCGGCGCTGCTGCGCACCGCCGCGGCGGCCGGGCTGCCCACCGTGGCGGAGGGGTTCGCCGACCGCGGCTACGCCCCCGACGGCAGCCTCGTGCCCCGCGGGTCGGTGGGAGCGCTGGTGCACGAGCCGGAGGTGGTCGCCGAGCGCGCGGTCCGCATGGCCGCCGAGGGCAGCGTGGTCGCGGTGGACGGCAGCGTGGTCCCGGTCGAGGTGGGGTCGGTGTGCGTGCACGGGGACACGCCGGGCGCGGTGGAGCTCGCGCGGTCGGTGCGGGCAGCGCTGGAGGCGGCCGGGCTCGCGGTCGCCCCGTTCACCGGGTGAGCGGTCAGTCGCCGGGGCGCAGGTCCTCCATCGAGCGGCGCCCGGAGAGCAGGGCGGCGGCGACCTCGTCCACGGACCGCCCCGACGTGTAGGCCTCGGTCCGGAGCAGGGCCAGCGCCTCCTCCGGATCGATGTCTCGGGCGACGCCCAGCTTGCCCACCGCCTCCCACACCGCCGCCCGCTGCCGCGGTGCCGCGCCGCGCAGCCAGTCCGGTCCCTCCGCCGGTGTCCAGGTCGACCAGACCGCGGCGTCGCTGAGCGCGGAGCTGACCAGCTCGCCCACCGCGCCCGCCGCGAAGACGTCGAGCTCCACGACGGCGGCCGACCGCCTGAAGTACAGGTCGAGGGCCCCTTCCCCGGCGGGGCCCGTGTGCAGGGGGAGGGCGACGACCGCGCGGAAGGGGGTGCCGCGCAGCAGCAGGTCGGCGAAGACCGGCCACCGGCGTCGCAGGTCGTCCTCGACGGCGAACACCGGCTGGCCGGTGGCCTGGGCCGTCGCGCACGGCCCCTCGCCGACGGTGAACTGCATCCGTTCGGCGCTCGCGGCCGCCGGGTCGCTGGCGCCCAGCGGGAGCCGCCGGGCGGTGCCGTCCACCAGGACCAGGCCGGCACCGTCGACCCGGAGCAGTTCGGCGCACACGCGGCTGAGCCGCAGCGGCAGGGCCTCGGGCCCGGCGAGCGCGGGATCGGACTGCCGCGCCAGAGCGGCGTCGAAGCGCCCCCCGATGGTCATGCCCGATTGTCCGTCGGTGTGGCGGTGCGCACATCCTGGCCGGTGTGCGGCCCCGCCCGGATCGGCCGATCCCGGCGGCGTCACAGGGCGATCTGGTCCTCGCGGCCGGTCCGCCACTCGACGAGCACGATGGTGGCGTCGTCCTGCAGCCGGCCCGCCTGGTGGTCCAGCACGCTGCGCATCAGCCGGCGGAGCGTCTCCGGCGGGGGGTCGCCGGCCGTCTCCGCGCGGACGACGAAGTCCGCGAGGCGCTCCTCGCCGAAGAAGTCGCCCGCCGGCGATCGCGCCTCGGTGACGCCATCGGTGTGCAGCAGCACCCGGTCGCCCGGGCGCAGCTGCACCTCGCACGTCCGGGCGGGCCCCCGCTGGAGCCCGAGCGGCAGGTCCGGGCGGCAGCTGTGGGCGGGCAGGAGGACGCCGTCGCGCACGATCAGCGGGGAGCCGTGCCCCGCGTTGACCCAGGTGAGCCGGCCGGACTCCAGGTCGAGCCGGGCCAGCAGCGCGGTGGCGAACCGGCTGCCGGGGAACTGCCCGGCGATCGCGGCGTCCATCGCCGCCGACGTCGCGGGAAGGGAGAGCTCGTGCCGGCGGGCCGAGCGATAGGCGCCGACGGCGACCGTGGTCAGCAGCGCGGCGGGCAGACCGTGGCCCACCGCGTCGAGAACCATGAGGTCGGCGACGGGGCCGTTCACGGCGTAGTCGAAGGTGTCCCCGCCGATCTCGTACGTGGGCTCCAGCGCCGCGGAGATGACGATCCGCTCGGTGCCGAAGGTCAGCGGTGGGACCAGGTCCCACTGGATCTCCGCGGCCAGGCTCAGCGGCCGGGTGCGCCGCAGCCGGGCGAACACGTCGCTGTAGGCGTCCCGGGTGACGCAGAGCTCGGCCACCAGTGCGGCGAAGGCGCGGCGTTCCTCGTCCTGCTCCGCCGGAGGCACGGTGTCGAACAGCAGCTCCAGGACGCCGACCCGCTCGGCGCCGTCGAGCAGGGGGAGCCAGAGGCGCACGGCGGCGTCGTCGCCGGGGCTCGGGGAACGGGTCTCCTCGACCCGGCGGAAGGCGAGGCCGCCGATCGAGCCGTCGACGGACAGCCCGGTGCGCGGCGGAACGTCCTCGCCGTCCACGGGGACCAGGGAGGACTGCTCGTAGTCGGCCAGGTAGACGACGGCCGCTCGGGCGCCGAGGAGCCTCGCGTGCCGGGAGACGACCGAGCCGAGCTCGTCGGCCGTCAGGTGGTGCGACGACCGGAGCAGCGACCGCAGCGGGTCCTGCCCGGAGGCCGTCGTCGAGGTCACGGCGGTCCAGCATTCCACCGGCGTGCGGACCGGGCGAACCGAGCTGCGCGGCGGAGGGGCAGTCACGGGCCCGGGGGGATGCCCGATCATGGGCGGGTGGGCGACGGTGGGGGAGCGGTGCGTGCACTGCCCTACGGCGATCGCGCAGTACTGCTCGAGGTGGCGGACGTCGCCGCGATCCCTGGGCTGCGGGCCGCGCTGCTCGACGCCCCGCTGGCCGGGCAGGTGGACCTGGTGCCGGCCGCCCGCACCCTGCTCGTCCTGCTCGATCGGCCGGTCACCGACCTCGACGTGACCACCCTGTGCCGGCTGGCCCCCGCCGCGCCCGCGGCCGGACCGGCGCGCGCGGCCGTGGTGCTGCCGGTGGTCTTCGACGGACCGGACCTCGCCGAGGTCGCCCGGCTCACCGGGCGGACGGCGGACGCCGTCGTCGCCGCGCTGACCGGCACCGCGCTCACCGTCGCCTTCGGCGGCTTCGCCCCGGGCTTCGGGTACCTGACCGGGCTGCCGGAGGAGCTGCACGTGCCGCGCCGGGCCACCCCGCGCACCCGGGTACCGGCCGGCTCGGTGGCGCTGGCCGGCCCGTACGCGGGCGTCTACCCGCGTGCCTCGCCAGGGGGCTGGCAGCTGGTCGGGCGCACCGACGCGGTCCTCTTCGACGTCGGGCGCGACCCGCCGGCGCTGCTCGCCCCGGGCACGACGGTCCGCTTCCGGGCGGTGGCCTGAGTGCTCACCGTGCTGACCCCGGGGCCGTTCGCGACCGTGCAGGACGCCGGGCGGGCCGGCTGGGCGTCCGTCGGGGTGCCCCGGTCCGGCGCCGCGGACCGGCCGGCGGCGGCGCTGGCCAACCGGCTGGTGGGCAACGCGCCGGCGGCCGCGGTCGTCGAGGCGACGGGCGGGGGGCTGCGGGTCCGCGCCGAGCGCACCCTCCTGGTGGCGGTGACGGGTGCCCCGGTGCCGGTCGTCGTGGACGGGCGCCCGGCGCCGTTCGCCGCGCCCACCACGCTGCGCCCCGGCGCCGTGCTGGGGCTGGGCCCCCCGCGCGCCGGCCTGCGCAGCTACCTGGCGGTGCGGGGCGGCGTCGACGTCCCGCCGGTGCTGGGGTCGCGCAGCACCGACACCCTGTCCGGCCTCGGGCCGGCCGTCCTGACCGCGGGCACGCGGCTGCCGGTCGGCGGGCTGGCGGGGGAGGAGCCGGTCGTCGACATCGCGCCGGTGGGCGCGCCGTCGGACCGGCCGGTGCTGCGGGTGCTGCCCGGGCCGCGGCGGGACTGGCTCGACGACGCCGCGTGGCCGGCCCTGCTGCGGGCCGGCTGGGCGGTCGGTGCCGACAGCGACCGGGTGGGGTTGCGGCTGGCCGGTCCCCGGCTCGGTCGCGGCCGCGACGGGGAGCTGCCCAGCGAGGGGCTGGTGACCGGGGCGCTGCAGGTGCCGCCCGACGGCGCCCCGGTGCTGTTCCTCGCCGATCACCCGGTCACCGGTGGCTATCCGGTGCTCGCCGTCGTCGTCACCGCGGACCTGCCCGCCGCCGCCCAGCTGCGGCCCGGGGACGTGGTCCGCTTCCGCGCGGCGCGCTGACCGGCATCAGCTCCCGCGCACCGGCAGCACCGCGGGCCCGTGCGGGCCCGGCACGATGCGGGCGCGGGCGCCGTAGTGCTCCGCCAGCACGGCGGCGGTGAGCACCTCCGCCGGGCTGCCCTCGGCGGCCACCCGCCCCGCGGCGAGGAGGGTAAGCCGGTCGGCGTACTGCCCGGCGAGGGTGAGGTCGTGCAGCGTGCTCACGACGGTGAGCCCGTCCTGCCGCCGCAGCCGGTCGAGCAGGTCGAGCACCTGCTGCGCGTGGCCGAGGTCCAGGGCGGCGGTGGGCTCGTCGAGCAGCAGCACCCGCGGTCGCTGGGCCAGCGCCCGCGCGAGGACGGCGCGCTGCTGCTCCCCACCGGAGAGGGCGACGACCGCCCGGTCGGCCAGCTCGTCGAGCTCCAGCCGGTCCATCACCTCGGCGACGACCTCGCGATCGACCCGCCGGGGTGCGGCCAGCAGCGGACGGTGCGGGGTGCGGCCGAGCAGGACGTAGTCCCGCGTGCTGACCCCCTCGGGCAGCACCGGCAGCTGCGGCGCGTAGGCCAGCAGGCGGGCCCGGTCGCGGCGCGGCATCCCGGTGAGCGGGACGCCGTCGATGCGCACCTGGCCCTCGTGCGGGTGCAGCCCCAGCACCGAGCGCAGCAGCGTGGACTTGCCCGACCCGTTGGGGCCGATGATGCCCAGCCAGCCGCCGGCCGCCACGGAGAACCGGACGGCGGCGAGCACCGGGCGCCGTCCGTAGCCGGCGTCGAGACCCACGACCTCCACGCGCGCGCCGCCGGCACCGCGCGGGCCGGGTGGTCCTCCGCTCACCGTCGCCGCGCCCCCGCCCACAGCAGACCCGCGAAGAACGGCGCGCCGACGAAGGCGGTGACCACGCCCAGCGGCAGCTCCGCGGGGGCGAGCACGGTGCGGGCGAGCAGGTCGGCGAGCACCAGGAACGCGCCACCGGCCAGCAGGGACACCGGGAGCACCCGGGCGTTGGCGCCGCCGACCAGCCGGCGGACGATGTGCGGCACGACCAGCCCGACGAAGCCGATCAGCCCGCTGACCGCCACGGCCGACGCGGTGGCCAGCGACGCGGCGACCACGACCAGCAGCCGCAGCCGGCCGGGGTGCACGCCGAGCGAGCGGGCCTCGTCGTCGCCGACCGCCAGCACGTCCAGGGGGCGGGCGCACAGCAGCAGGGCGACCACCGCCACCCCCAGGTAGGGGAGGACCAGGCCCACGTCGGACCACTGCGCGCCGCCCAGGTGCCCGAGCAGCCAGCCGTAGATCTCCCGCAGGTCGTCCGTGTTCTGCTGCTGCACCAGCGTCTGCGCCGCCGCGAGAAAGGCGGCGACCGCGATGCCCGCCAGCAGCAGCGGCGCGCTCTGCGAGCCGCCGGCCGCGTGACCGACGGCCAGCGCGCACCCCACACCGACGAGCGCGCCGACGAAGGCGGCCAGCGGGACCACCCCGACCGGGCCGACCTGCTGGCCGGGTGCGTAGGCGAGGACCAGGGTGGCGCCCAGCCCGGCCCCGGCCGCCGCGCCCAGGAGGTAGGGATCGGCGAGCGGGTTGCGGAACACCCCCTGGTACGCGGCGCCGGAGACGGCCAGCCCGGCGCCGACCAGCACCGCGAGCACGACGCGGGGCAGGCGGAGCTCCAGCAGCACCGCTGCGCGGGTCCCCTCCAGGGTGCCGGGGACGTCGAGGCCCACGGGCGCCAGCGCGCGGTCGAGCAGCGTGGCGACGACCGCGCCGGGCGGCAGCGGCACCGCGCCCACCCAGACCCCGGCGAGCGCCGCGGCCACGAGGGCGGCGGTGACGCCGGCTCCGGAGAGGAGTGCGGAGCGCGGTGACCGCACGGCACCCGGCCCCGCCGCGGTGCGGCCGGGCCGGGTGCCGTGGGTGGTGCTCATGCCGCCGGGCTCACTCCTGCAGCGCCCCGGCGACCGCCTCGGCGAAGTCGGCCACGCGCGGACCCCACCGGGAGGCGATGTCGTCGTCGACGGCGAGGACCCGCCCCTCGGTCACCGCGGGCACCGAGCCGAACGCCGGCCGCTGGGCCACCGTCTCGGCGCTCTCGCCGCAGCACTCGGTGTCGGCCAGCACGATCAGCTCGGGCGCCTGGTCGACGACGTACTCGGCCGACAGCTGGGGGTAGCCCCCGGCCTCGGGGGCACCGTCGGCGATGTTCTCCAGGCCGAAGAGGGAGTAGATCCCGCCGATGAACGTCTCGCTCGTCGCGGAGTAGAACGACGGGTCGAGCTCGTGGTAGACGCGCATCCCGGCGACGGCGTCGGGCACGGACGCGACGGCGGCGTCGATCCGGTCCTGCACGTCGGCGACCACCTCGGCCGCCTCGTCGTCGTGCCCGGTCGCCGTCCCGAGGGTCTCCAACTGCGCGTAGGTGTCGTCGAGGTCCTCGGCGGCCTCGAGCAGCAGGACCGGGACGTCGAGCGTCTCGAGCGCGTCGACGATGCCGTTGATGTCGTTGCTGAGCACCACCAGGTCGGGGTCGTACCCGGCGACGGCCTCGGCGTTGGGCGTGAACGCCGACAGCTCCGTGGTCGGCGCCTCGGCCGGGTGGTCGGAGTTGTCGTCGACGGCCTCCACCTGCTCCCCGGCGCCGATGGCGAAGAGCATCTCGGTGGCCGTCGGCGACAGGGAGACGATGGCCTCCGGCCGCTCGTCGAGGGTCAGCTCGCCGTTGTCGCCGGTGACCGTCACGGGGAAGTCGCCGGCGGCCGTGGTGGGGGCCGCGTCGTCACCGCCGGCCGAGGCCCCACCGCAGGCGGGCAGCGCCAGGACGGGGGCCGCCAGGAGGGCGAGGACGGCGCGCACGGGTCGCCGCGGGGCGCGCGAGGTGCGCGCCGCCCGGGAGGAGGTGCCGAGCAAGGAAGAGCCTCCAGAGGAGGCGGCGGGCGTCGCCCCCGAGCTGACCCGACGCCCGATGCGCGACCCCTGCCGCGGGGGTCGGTTGCACGGCGCAGGGCAGGCGATCTGGCTCGGGCCCGCACGGGGCCATCACAGTTGCGGGACAGCGCCGGGTTCGCACCGGGCTTCGCTGCGGCTGCACCGCCGGCAGACGCCGGCGGGCTGAAAGGTACCAGCGGGCGGGACGCGGACGGCCGGAACCGCGGCGGTCGGCTCACCCGCGGGCGGCGAGCACCTCCGCGTAGACGTCCACGGTCTGCCGGGCGATCGCGGCCCAGCCGAACTCGGCGACGACCCGCTCGCGGCCGGCGGCGCCCATCGCGGCGGCGCGCTGCGGATCGGCGAGCAGCTCGCCGGTGCGCGCGGCCAGGCCGGCGGCGAACCCGGTCGGGTCCGCCTCGTCGTAGGGCACCAGGAGACCGGTGCGGCCGTCGTCGACGACCTCCGGGATGCCGCCCACGGCGCTGGCGACGACGGCGGTGCCGCACGCCGCCGCCTCCAGGTTGACGATGCCCAGCGGCTCGTACACCGACGGGCACACGAAGACCGTGGCACCGGTGATCAGCGGCACCAGCTGCTCGCGCGGCAGCATCGCCTCGATCCACACCACGCCGTCGCGGCGGGACTGCAGCTCGGCGACGGCGTCGGCGACCTGCTGCCGCTCGGCCGGGGTGTCGGCGGCCCCGGCGCACAGCACGAGACCGGCGTCGGCCGGCAGCTGGTCGGCCGCGGCCAGCAGGTGGGCCAGCCCCTTCTGCCGGGTGATCCGGCCGACGAACAGCGCGTACGGCCGGTCGGGGTCCACCCCGAGCCCGCGGACCACCTCCGGGGCGTGCACCGGGCGGTAGGCCTCCGCGTCGACGCCGTTGTGGACGACGTGCACCCGGGCCGGGTCCAGCTCGGGGTAGACGGCGAGCACGTCCTCCCGCATGCCCGCGCTCACCGCGACCACCGCGTCGGCGGCCAGGTAGGCGGTGCGCTCGGCCCAGGAGGACAGCCGGTAGCCGCCGCCCAGCTGCTCGGCCTTCCACGGCCGGCGCGGTTCCAGCGAGTGGGCGGTGACGACGTGCGGCACGCCGTGCACCAGCGCGGCGAGCAGCCCGGCCGTGTTGGCGTACCAGGTGTGGCTGTGCACGAGGTCGGCTCCGGCGAGCGCGGCGGCGATCTCGACGTCGACCCCCAGCGCCTGCAGGGCCCCGTTGGCGTCGGACAACCCGGCGGGCACGGCGTGGGCGGTCGCGTCCGCCCGTGCGCCGCCGAAGCAGTGGACGTCGAGCTGCGGCCCGTCGGGCAGGGCACGCAGCGCCGACACCAGGTGCTCGACGTGCACCCCCGCGCCGCCGTAGACGTCCGGCGGCCACTCTCGCGTGACGATCCCGATGCGCACGCCGTCACCCTAGAAGGACCACCTTTCCCCCCGCGCCTCGCAGGCTCGGCGCGGGCCCCTGAAAGGTGGCCGTTCCAGCGCGTCACCGGGCTCGGCGCGGGCCCCTGAAAGGTGGCCGTTCCAGCGCGTCACCGGGCTCGGCGCGGGACCCAGACGGGTGGCCTCCGTGCGGTTCGTGCTGTGCCCGCGTCGGCCAACGGATACGTTTCTGGCATGCGCGGCGGTCCACGGGTGCTCGGCATCGTCCTGGCGGGCGGTGAGGGGAAGCGGCTGTCTCCGCTGACCCAGGACCGCGCGAAGCCGGCCGTCCCCTTCGGGGGCAACTACCGGCTCATCGACTTCGTCCTCTCCAACCTGGTCAACGGCGACATCCGGCACATCGCCGTCCTCACCCAGTACAAGAGCCACAGCCTGGACCGCCACATCACCCAGACCTGGCGGATGTCCAGCCTGCTCGGCAACTACGTGACACCGGTGCCGGCGCAGCAGCGCCTCGGCCCCCGCTGGTACACCGGCAGCGCCGACGCGATCTTCCAGAGCCTGAACCTCATCTACGACGAGCGCCCGGAGATCGTCGTCGTCTTCGGCGCCGACCACGTCTACCGCATGGACCCGGCGCAGATGATCGACCAGCACCTGCAGACCGGTGCAGGCGTCACCATCGCCGGGCTGCGGGTGCCGCGGCGGGAGGCGACCGAGTTCGGCGTCATCGACTCCGACGCGGCGGGCAAGGTGCGGGGGTTCCTGGAGAAGCCCGCAGAGCCGCCCGGCCTGCCGGACTCGCCCGAGGAGAGCTTCGCCTCCATGGGCAACTACGTCTTCACCACCGACGCCCTGCTCGAGGCGCTGCGCACCGACGCGGAGGACCAGGACTCGGTGCACGACATGGGCGGCTCGATCATGCCCATGCTGGCCGACGCAGGAGAGGCGTGGGTCTACGACTTCTCCACCAACGTGGTGCCCGGCGCGACCGAGCGGGACCAGGGGTACTGGCGCGACGTCGGGACGATCGACTCCTACTACGACGCGCACATGGACCTGGTGTCGGTCTCGCCGGTGTTCAACCTCTACAACGAGCGGTGGCCGATCTACACGCTGCCGCCGCAGCGCCCGCCGGCGAAGTTCGTGCTGGGTGGCCGCGCCGAGGAGTCCATGGTCAGCGCCGGCGCGATCATCGGCGGCGGCTCGGTGCACAACTCCGTGATCTCGCCGGGGGTGCGCGTCGAGCGGGGCGCCCGGGTCGAGGACAGCGTCGTCATGGACGGCGCCTACATCGGGGAGGGCGCGCAGGTCCGGCGGGCGATCCTGGACAAGAACGCCGTCGTGCCCGCGGGTGCGCGGATCGGTTTCGACCACGACCTGGACCTGGAGCGCTACCACGTCAGCGCGGGTGGGATCACCGTGCTCGGCAAGGGCGCCCGCGCCTACCTGTAGGCCCCGTCCGGAGGCTCGCCGCGAGCTCGCGAGTGGTCGGGAGACCTCGGTGCAGGGTCCCGCCGCGAGCCTGCGAGTGGTGGGGGGAACCGAGGTCCTTCTGGGGGTCCTTCCTCGCGTTACCCGCGCTTGGTGGCGACGAGCAGGCCGGTGCCGATCGGCAGGACGGCGGGCAGCAGGGTCTCGTCGTCCCGGATCGTGCGGGCGATCTCCCGCCAGGCCACCGACTGGGGGTCGCGGGCGGTGCGGTCGGCGACCCGGCCGCCCTCGAGCAGCCCGTGGCAGGTCAGCGTGCCGCCGACCCGGACCAGGGCGAGCAGTGCGGCGAGGTGCTCGGCGTACTCCCGGGGCGGGCCGGCGCAGCACACCATGTCGTAGCCGCCGGGCGAGAGCCGGGGGAGGACCTCCCCGGGGGTGCCGAAGATCAGCCGTGCCCGGCTGGCCGGCACGCGGGCCTCGGCGAGGGCGGCACGTGCCGCGCGCAGCTGCTCGGGATCGCCGTCCAGCGCGGTCAGCACCCCGTCGGACCGCATCCCGCGCAGTAGCCACAGCGCGGCCAGCCCCCCGCCGCTGCCGATCGAGACCACCGAGCGGGCAGCGCTCGTGGCGGCGAGGACGGCCAGGGTGGCGCCCACCGGGGGCTCCACCGGGCCCGTCCCGGGTAGGAACTGCGCGCGGCGCCGGGCGGCCACCATCTCGGGGGACTCGGCGGCGAAGCGGTCGGCGTAGGCGGCGCCCGGGTCGGTGCCGCCTCCGGGCGGCGGCTGATCGGCGCTCATCACCGGCCGAGGGTAGTTGCCCGCACCGCCGCCGCCGCGTGCGCGGGCGCACCTGTGCGTCTGCTGGGAGTCCCGGTGCGCGGGAACACGGGTGTGCCGATCGACCGTTGACCAGGACGTGCGATTCACGCGTGCCGCGTCCGGTCCCGCCGACGCCGGGGAGGTCGCGGGCGGCCCCGTCTGCGATCCTGGTGGCGTGCCCGAGGCCACCGCCCCGCAGTCCGCCGCTCCCGCGGAGCAGCCGGGCTGGGTGGCGCCGTCCTGGGAGCAGGTCGTCCGCGACCACTCCGCCCGGGTGTACCGGCTGGCCTACCGCCTGTCGGGCAACCCCCAGGACGCCGAGGACCTGACGCAGGAGACCTTCGTCCGGGTGTTCCGCTCGCTGGCCGACTACTCGCCGGGCACCTTCGAGGGCTGGCTGCACCGGATCACCACGAACCTGTTCCTCGACATGGTCCGGCGTCGGCAGCGGATCCGCTTCGACGCGCTGCCCGACGACACCGAGCGCCTGCCCGGCCGCGCGCCGAGCCCGGAGCAGGTGTACGCCGACACCCACCTCGACCCCCAGGTGCAGGCGGCGCTCGACGCCCTGTCCCCGGAGTTCCGGGTGGCCGTCGTGCTGTGCGACATCGAGGGGCTGACCTACGAGGAGATCGCCGCCACGCTGGGCATCAAGCTCGGCACCGTGCGCAGCCGCATCCACCGGGGGCGGGTGCAGCTGCGCGAGGCGCTGGCGCACCTGGCCCCGCGCCGGGCGGGCGTCCCGGGGGAGGTGGGGGCATGAGCATCCCGGAGAGCCACCTGGCGCAGGAGGCGATCGCCGCACTGGTCGACGGCGAGCTCTCCGCCGGGCCCGCCGGTCGGGCGGCCCGCCACCTCACCGCCTGCGCCTCCTGCCGGATGGCCGTGGCCGCGCAGCGCGAGGCCAAGGAGGCCCTCCACGGCTCCGCCGACGTGGCCATGCCCGGTGATCTGCTGTCCCGGCTCCGCGCCATCCCCTTCACCGCCGAGGTACCGGGGGCCGGTGCCGGCACCGGGGGGCTGAGCGCCTCGGCCGGGGAGCTGACGGTCACGGGCAGCACCGGCGCCTTCTCCGTCGACCTCACCGAAGGGGCGCACCGGCGCACGTCGTCCGACCACCGCTGGTTCCGCCGCGGCGTCGCCGGGACGATCGTCGGCCTGGGCGCCGGGGTGACGGCGCTGGCGCTCACCCTGCCGCCCGACGGCGGCCGCGCGCCCGCGGCCGATCCGGTGCGGCCCGAGCAGCACACCGAGGTCGCGCCGCCGGTGCTGCGGACGGTGACCATCGGCACCGTCGGCGGCCTCGGCTCCCCGGGCGGGACCCCCTGAGCAGCACGCGGCGCGACGCCCCGGAGGACGGCGACGCCGCCGCCTACGCGCGGCCCGAGGGCCAGGCCGGCGCCTTCGACGAGACGACGGCCCCCCGGGTGGCGCCCGGCCCGGTCCGCGCCCCCCAGCCCAGCCCCGCGCAGGCCACGGCCTTCGGACGCCCGGAGCGGGTGACGGGCAGCTTCGCCGGCGACCGCCCGACCCTCCCGCCGCGCCCGGTGCCGCCCCCACCGCCCGAGGCGCTGCTGCGCGCCTTCGGCCCACCCGCTCCGGGGCGGGGCGGCCTGCAGGAGCCGCCGGATGGCCGCCCCGGACGGCGGCGCACCGCCACCGGCCCGTGGTGGAAGGCCGACGCGCTTGAGGACCCCTGGCGCGACCCGTCGTCCCCCGCCGCGCTGGGCGCTCCCGCCGTGTACGACGAGGACCGCCAGCCCGGCCCCGTCGTCGTGGACGCCCGCGGCCGCCGCAAGGTGCGGCTGCGGGACCTCTCGATCCGCCTGACCACGCTCGCCGTGCTCGGCCTGCTGGTCGTCGGCCTCGTCGGCGGCGGCGTCGGCTGGTACCTCACCCGCACCGCGGACGAGACGCCCCTCCACACCCCGGGCACCACCCTCACCCAGGTCGATCCGGGCGGGCCCCGCGAGCAGGGGTCGGTGTCGGGCATCGCCGAGGCGGTGATCCCGGCGGTCGTCTCGATCGAGGTGCGCGTCGGCCAGGCCGGTGCCACCGGTTCCGGGGTCGTGATCGACGGCGAGAACGGCTACATCGTCACGAACAACCACGTCATCTCCGGCGCCGACGACGTCGAGGGCGCCGAGATCCGGGCGGTCTTCTCCGACGGCAGCGGATCCGCCGCGCGCATCGTGGGCCGCGACCCGGCCAGCGACCTCGCCGTCGTCAAGGTGGAGAAGCCCGGTCTGGTGACGGCCGCGCTGGGCCGGTCCGGCGACGTCGTGGTCGGCGACCCGGTGGTGGCGATCGGCTCGCCGCTGGGGCTGGCGGGCACCGTCACCAGCGGGATCGTCAGCGCGCTGGACCGCCCGGTCCGGCTCTCCGGCGAGGGCACCGACACCAATGCGGTGATCAGCGCGGTGCAGACCGACGCCCCGATCAACCCGGGCAACTCCGGTGGGGCGCTGGTCGACGGGAGCGGGGCGCTCGTCGGCATCAACACCGCGATCGCCTCGACCGGCGCCGGTGGGTCGATCGGCCTCGGTTTCGCGATCCCGGTGGACACGGTGAAGCGGATCACCGAGCAGCTCATCGCCACCGGCTCGGCCGTGCACGCCACGCTCGGCGTCAACGCCCGGTCGGTCACCGACGGCACGCGCGACGGCGCCCTGGTCGTCAACGTCGAGCCGGGCAGCCCCGCGGCCGAGGCCGGCATCCGCGAGCAGGACGTCATCATCGCCGTCGGGGACACGCCGGTCGGCAGCTCCGAGGAGCTGGCCGTCGCCGTCGACGCCCGGCAGCCGGGGGACGTCGTGACCGTCGAGCTCGTGCGCGGCGGGAGCTCGCGCACGGTCGAGGTGACGCTCGCCGCCGCATAGGCCCGGCGGCGGCTACGCTGACCCCCGGTAGCGCTGGCGGCCGGAGGAACAGGGAGCACGGTGTTCGACTCGATCGGCTGGGGCGAGATCTTCGTGCTGGCGCTCGCCGCCCTGTTCATCTTCGGGCCCGAGCGGCTGCCCGACCTGGCGCGCGAGGCCGCCGCCGGGCTCAAGCGGTTGCGCAGTGCGGTCACCGGCATGCGCACCCAGGTCAACGACTCCCTCGGCGACGACTTCGCGGAGCTGCGCGACCTCGACCTGCGCAAGTACCACCCGCGGACGTTCATCCGCGAGCAGCTGCTGGGTGACGATGACGACGCCCGGGTACCCGCCGCCACGGCGAACGGGGCGACCGCCGCCACGGTGGTCGCCGCGCAGCTGCGCGACCGCAGCGTCCCGCCGCCGTTCGACATCGACGCGACCTGACCCCCTGAGCCGGGCGGCGCAGGACGACCCCTGCCACGACTCTGGGGGTGCTCCTCCCGCTGGTGGAGTCCTGAAGGACGCCGACAGCGGGAGGAACACCCCCAGAGCGGGTAGGTCAGCTCAGTGCTTGACGGGGGTGAGCCCGAGGCTCATCCCGGAGAGCCCGCGCTGGCGGACGGCGAGCCCGTCGGCGATCTTCTCCAGCGCCTTGGCGGCCGGGGTCTCGGGGTCGGCGAGGACGATCGGCGCACCGGCGTCGCCGGCCTCCCGGAGCCGGGTGTCCAGCGGGATCTGACCCAGCAGCGGGACGCGCGCACCGAGGGTGCGGGTGAGCGCGTCGCTGACCGTCTGCCCTCCGCCGGAGCCGAAGACCTCGACGCGCGAGCCGTCGGGGAGCTCCATCCAGCTCATGTTCTCGATGACGCCGACGACCTGCTGGTGGGTCTGCGTGGCGATCGCACCGGCGCGCTCGGCCACCTCGGCCGCGGCCAGCTGCGGGGTGGTGACGACGAGGATCTCGGCGTTGGGCAGGAGCTGCGCGATGGAGATCGCGACGTCACCGGTGCCCGGGGGGAGGTCCAGCAGCAGGACGTCGAGGTCGCCCCACCACACGTCGGCGAGGAACTGCTGCAGCGCGCGGTGCAGCATCGGCCCGCGCCACACGACCGGGGTGTTGCCCGGGGTGAACATGCCGATCGAGATGACCTTCACGCCCATCGACTGCGGCGGCATGATCATGTTGTCGACCTGGGTGGGCTTGTCGTCGACCCCGAGCATGCGCGGCACGGAGTGGCCGTAGATGTCGGCGTCCACGACGCCGACCGACAGCCCGCGCTTGGCCAGGGCCGCGGCGAGGTTCACGGTGACGCTGGACTTGCCGACGCCGCCCTTGCCCGAGGCGACGGCGTAGACGCGGGTGAGCGAGCCGGGCTGGGCGAAGGGGATCACCGGGTCCGCGGCGTCGGTGCCGCGCACGGTCTTGCGCAGCTCGGCGCGCTGCTCGTCGCTCATCACGTCGAGGGCGACCTGCACCGAGGTCACGCCGGGGACGGCGCCGACGGCGGCGGTGACCCGGTTGGTGATCGTCTCCCGCATCGGGCAGCCGGCGACGGTCAGGTACACCTCGACGTCGACCGAGCCGTCGGGCCCGATCCGCACGTCCTTGACCATGCCGAGCTCGGTGAGCGGGCGGTTGATCTCCGGGTCCTGGACGGTGGCCAGAGCGGCGTTGACGGCGTCGAGCGCCGGGGTGCCGGTCAGCTGGTCGGACATGGTGTTCGTCTGTCTCCTTCGACGGGGGACCGGCGTCCGGCGGTCTGCGGCCAGAAGCGGCGACCTGCGCGATCGGTCGCCTGCCACTGTACGGCGGGTGGCGGCCCGGCCTGCCCGGCGGAGGGTGATCTACCGCGCAGCCGGCCGCGTCCTAGGGTCGGGGTCGTGCCGGCCGACCGCTCCCAGACCCTGCGCGACGCCGTGGGGCTGGGCCTGGCGGTCGGGCTGTACGGCATCGCCTTCGGAGCCGCCGCCGACGCGGCCGGGCTGGACGTCTGGCAGGCGATGACCCTCTCGGCGCTGATGTTCACCGGCGCGTCGCAGTTCGCGCTCGTCGGCGTCCTAGGGGCCGGCGGGAGTGCGGCGGCGGCCGCGGGCAGCGCGCTGCTGCTCGGCACGCGCAACACCGTCTACGGCGTCCGCATGGCCCCGCTGCTGGCGCCCCGGGGACCGGCCCGGCGGGCCGGTGCGGCGCACTGGGTGATCGACGAGACGACGGCGATGGCCGTGGCCGCGCCCGACCGCGAGCTGGGCCGGCTGGCGTTCTGGGCCACCGGCGCCACCATCTACCTCGGCTGGAACGTCACGACGCTGATCGGCGTGCTCGGCGCCTCCGAGCTCGGCGGGGCGGCGGAGGCGGCGCTGGACGCCGTCGTCCCCGCGGCCTTCCTCGCGCTGCTGTGGCCCCGGCTGCGCGCGGGCTTCCCGGAGGCGCAGGTCCAGCGCCGCGTCGCCCTCGGGGGAGCGGTGGTGGCGCTGGCCCTGACGCCGTTCGTGCCCGCCGGCGTGCAGGTCGTCGCCGCGGTGGTGGCGGTCGCGCTCGCCGGCCGGCCGCGGTCGGAGGTCCGCCCGGCATGAGCGCTACCGCGGTGTGGACGGCGGTCCTGGTGGCCTCGGCCGGCTGCTACCTGCTGAAGCTGGCCGGCCTGTCGGTGCCGGCGGCGTGGGTGGAGCAGCCGTGGGTCGCGCGGGTCGTCGACTTCGTGCCCGCCGCCCTCCTGGCCGCCCTCGTGGTGGTGCAGGCCCTCACCAGCGGCGACCGGCTCGTGCTCGACGGGCGGCTGGCCGGGCTGGCCGTCGCTGCCCTGGCCCTGGCGCTGCGGGCGCCGTTCATCGTGGTGCTGGTGCTCGCGGGGGCGGCCGGGGCGCTCGTGCACGTCGTCACCGGCTGACCGGTACCGCGGCGCGCCGGAACCGCAGCTCACCCGCCCCTCGGCCAGGATCGCGGGGTGACAGAGCTGACCGAGGCTGCGACGCCGGGGCGGGCGGCCGCCCGGCGGGAGGCGTTCCTGCGGCTCGCCGGTCTCGCCGTCCTGGGCGGGGTCGCCGGCGTGGCGGCCAAGCTCGGCGACGAGTCGGGGTGGCGGTGGGCCGCCGATCTCGGCACCTACCCGGCGGCCTGGGTGCTCGTGGTGGCGCTGATCGGGCGGTTCGCGCCCGGCGTCGCGTCGGCCGCGGTCCGTGCGGCCGTCTTCTTCGCCGCGATGACCGCCGCCTACTACGGCTGGGCGGTCCTCGTGCTCGGCTTCGGCTACGACCCCGGGCTGATCGCCGCCTGGCTGCTGCTCGCGGCCACCGCGGTGGCGGTGTTCGCGGCGGTCTGCTGGTGGGCCTCCCGCCGGCCGGGTCCGCTGGCCGGGGCGCTGCTCGCGCTGGCCGCGGGGACGGCCCTGGCGAACGGCGCGCTCCGCGGCTTCTGGCTGGATCGGACGGGCAGCGACGTGGTGCTGCACCCGGTGCAGGCGGTCGTGGAGGTCGTCGTCGTCCTGGTCGTCGTCCTGCTGCTGCCCCGCCGGCGCAGCACCCGGCTGTGGGCGCTGGGACTGCTGCTCCCCATGGCCTGGCTGGCGCAGGAGCTGCTCGACCGCCTGTACGGGACCGGCCTCGTCCGCTGACCGGCGGCACGGGGTCGCCCGGGGATTGGGGGGCCGATCGGGGGGCACGGCAGCGGGTGCCCGACCCCGACGATCGGAGGGACCCCGTGCAGTACCGCGAGATCACCACCCCGGGAACGAGTGCGGAACGCGAGCGCACCTACGTCGTGATCCTCGACGAGGGGGACGAGGCGGTGGCGGCGCTGACCTCGTTCGCCCGGGAGGAGCAGCTCTCCGCCGCCCAGGTCACCGCCGTCGGCGCGTTCCGGCGCGCGGTGGTCGGCTGGTTCGACCGGCAGACCAGCGACTACCGGCGGGTCACCGTCGGCCAGCAGTGCGAGGTGCTCTCGCTGATCGGCGACGTCGCCCTGGGCACCGACGGGAACCCGGCGCTGCACCTGCACGCCGTCCTCGGCCTGCCCGACGCCACCACGCGCGGCGGCCACCTGCTCGAGGGCGAGGTGTGGCCCACGCTGGAGGTGGTGGTCCGGGAGAGCCCGGCGCAGCTGCGCAAGACCATGCGCCCGGAGATCGGGCTGGCGCTGATCGACCTGGACCGCGCCGAGCACTGAGCGGGCTCAGGCGACCGGGTCGCGCTTCCGCTTGCCCTTCTTGTCGCGCCGCTCCCGGTCCTCGCCCTCGTCCGGCACCAGCCGGTTGAGCTCGCCGCGGATGAAGTCCCGGGTGGCCAGCTCGCCGACGGCCACGCGGAGCGCGGCCAGCTCGCGGGCCAGGTACTCGGTGTCGGCGCGGTTCTGCGCCGCCCGGGCGCGGTCCTCCTCGGCCTGCACGCGATCGCGGTCGGCCTGCCGGTTCTGCGCCAGCAGGATGAGCGGGGCGGCGTACGCGGCCTGGGTCGAGAACGCCAGGTTGAGCAGGATGAACGGGTACGGGTCCCAGCGCAGCTGGACGGCGAAGACGTTCAGCGAGATCCAGACGACGACGAGGATCGTCTGGACGGCCAGGAACCGCCCCGTCCCCAGGAAGCGCGCGATGCCCTCGGCGAACTGCCCGACCGCGTCGGGGTTGAGCCGCAGGAAGCTGCCGAACCGGCGGGCGCCGCCGCGCGGGACGTCCAGCCGGGGCGTGTCAGCCACGGCGCGCCCGCTCCCGCCAGTCATCGGGAAGCAGGTGGTCGAGGACGTCGTCGACGCTCACCGCGCCGACCAGCCGGCCCTGCGCGTCGACCACCGGCGCGGCGACCAGGTTGTAGGTGGCGAAGTAGCGGGTGACCTCGGCGAGCGGCGCCTCCGGCCTGAGCGGCTCCAGGTCGTCGAGCACGCCGCTCACCAGGGTCGAGGGTGGCTCGCGCAGCAGCCGCTGGATGTGCGCGAGCCCCAGGTACCGCCCGGTCGGCGTGGCCGACGGCGGGCGGCAGACGTACACCTGGCTGGCCAGCGAGGGGGTGATCTCCTCCTGCCGCACCCGGGCCAGCGCCTCGGCGACGGTGGCGTCGGGGGAGAGGATGACCGGCTCGCTGGTCATGATGCCGCCGGCGGTGTCCTCCGAGTACTTGAGCAGCTGGCGCACCGACTCGGCCTCGTCGGGCTCCATCAGCTCGAGCAGCCGGTCGCGGTCGACGTGGTGCAGCTCGGAGAGCAGGTCCGCGGCGTCGTCGGGGTCCATCTCCTCCAGGACGTCGGCCGCGCGGCCCTCCTCCAGCGTGCCGAGGATGGTGATCTGCTCGGCCTCGGGGAGCTCGCCCAGGACGTCGGCCAGCCGCACGTCGTCCATGGCCTCGGCGACCTCGTGCCGGCGTTTGATCGGGAGCTCCTGGAGCGCGTGCGCCATGTCCGCTGCGTTCAGCTCCCGGTAGGTGGCGATCAGCGTCTCGGCGCCCTGCCCGGCCGGCGAGAGCGCCAGCCCGGTGACCTCGCCCCACTCGAGCTGGTGCAGTTGCCCGCGCCGGCCGATGCGACCGGGCTCCTGGACGGCGACCCGGGACAGCAGCCAGTCGCCGGTGCGGGTCTGCTCCATGCCGGCGTCGACGACCGTGGCCGGGCGGCCGGACTCGTTGATCGTCACCTGCCGGTCGAGCAGCTCGCCGAGCACGAGGGTCTCGCCGCCCCGCTGCTCGAACCGCTTGAGGTTGAGGGTGCCCGACGCGAGCATCACCGCTCCCGGGTCCAGCGCCGTCACCCGGCCCATCGGCACGAAGATCCGCCGCCGGGCGACCACCTCGACCACGAGGCCGAGGACGCGGGGGCAGGCGGTGCCCACCCGGAGCCCGACGACGACGTCGCGGACCTTCCCGACCCGGTCGCCGTTGGGGTCGAAGACGGTCAGCCCGGCAAGCCGGGAGACGTACGCCCTGGTCGCCGTCGTCACGGATCGGAAGGCTACCGTCGGCGCCGTGACTGCCCCGGTTGCGCTGGAGTACGAGGTCGTCGACGTGTTCGCCCCGCGGGCGTTCGCCGGGAACCCGCTGGCGGTGGTCTTCGCCGCCGACGAGCTCACGACGCAGCAGTGCCAGGCCCTGGCGAACGAGTTCCAGCTCTCGGAGACGTCGTTCCTGTGCGCCCCCACGGAGCCCGGCGCCGACTACCGGGTGCGGATCTTCACGCCCTACGCCGAGCTGCCCTTCGCCGGCCATCCGAGCGTCGGCGCGGCGCACACCCTGGTCCGCACCGGGCGGCTGCCGGCGGGGACGCTGCGCCAGGAGTGCGGTGCCGGGGTGCTCGACGTGGTGGTCGACGACGGCGGCGCAACCCTCTCCGGTGGCCGGCCGACGCTCCAGGACGGACCCGCGCCGGCTGTGCTGGCCGCTGCGCTCGGGCTCGACGAGGCCGACGTCACCGGGGTTCCCTCGGACGTCGCCGGCTGCGGCCTGCCCTTCGGCTACCTGTCCGTGTGCCCCGACGCCGTCGACCGGGCCGACCCCGACCGGGCCGCGCTCGCCGGGCTCGACGTCGGTGAGGGCGTGTCGGTGCTCTCCTGGGACGGTGCGACCGCGACCGCCCGCGCGCGCGTCTTCGCCCGCGACCTGAACTGGGGCGAGGACCCGGCCACCGGCTCCGCCGCGCTGGGCGCGGGGGTGTGGCTGGTCGAGAGCGGTCTGGTGGCCGGGGAGGGGACGACGTCGTTCACCGTGCGGCAGGGCGAGCGGATGGGGCGCCCCTCGGTCCTCGGGTGCACCGTCACCGCGGCCGGCGGGCGGGCGGTCGCGACCACCGTGCGCGGTGCCGTCGTCCCGGTGGCGAGCGGTCGGATCCGGGTGCCGTCCTGGTGAAGGGCACTCCTGCCCCCCGCCACTCGCCCGCTCGCGGCGGGGCCCTGCAGGAGGGCCACGCGTCCTCCGCCTGGGCGCTGCACCGACCCGGGAGCCGGGACGTGGGCCTGCTCTCCCTCGCGGTCGTGGGGGTCTCGCTGTCGGCGCCGCTGACCGCGATGGTCACCGCGCCGATGCTGGCGCTGGCGTTCTGGCGCAACGCAGCGGGCGCGGCCGCGCTCGTGCCCGTGCTGCTCACCCGCGAGCGGGCCACGCTGGCCGGCCTGCGGGCGCGGGACCTGCGCAGCTCGGTGGTCGCGGGGCTCTTCCTCGCGGCGCACTTCGCCGCGTGGCTGCCGAGCCTGTCGATGACGACGGTGGCCGCCTCGGTCGCGCTGGTCACCACCACGCCGATCTGGACGGCGCTCGCGGCCCGGATCTCGGGGGTGCGGCTGCCGGCCGCGGTCTGGTGGGGCCTGCTCCTCGCGTTCGCCGGCGTCGTGCTGATCGTGGGCGTGGACGTCACGGTGAGCGCCGAGGCGCTCGCGGGCGATGCGCTGGCCCTGCTCGGGGCGATCTGCGCCGGCGGGTACGTCCTGGCCGGGGCGCGCGCCCGGCGGCGGCTGGCGACCTCGGCCTACGCCGTCGTCTGCTACTCCGTGTGCGCCGTGGTGATCGCGGTGGCGGCGCTGCTCGTCGACGCGCCGCTGGGCGGGTTCGAGGCCCGGGACTGGTGGCTGATCGCGGGCATCACCGTCTCCGCGCAGCTGTTCGGGCACACGCTGCTCAACCTGGTGCTCTCGTCGGTGGGCCCGACCGTGGTGAGCCTCGCCGTCCTGCTCGAGGTGCCCGGCGCGCTGCTGTTCGCGCTCGTCCTCCTCGGCCAGGTGCCGCCGCTGCTGGCGCTGCCCGGGGTCGTACTGGTGGTGGCCGGGGTGGCGCTGGTGGTGCGGGCCGGACGTCCGGCGACCCTGGTCGAGCCCGCCACCTGAGCAAGGACCCCCAGAAGGACCTCGGTCCCCCTGCCACTCGCAGGCTCGCGGCTGGACCCGGCACCGAGGCCTCCCGACCACTCGCAGGCTCGTGGCGGGCCCCTGCGACGGGGCCGACGGCCGATGATCAACGCGGCAGCGCGGGCGTGCGACGCCGTCGCTACCCTCCGGTAGCCGAACTTTCCGACCCACACGCGGAGGCACCGTGGCCGAGCTCCGATCCCGTCGTTCCAACCTGGCCGTCCCGGGCAGCAACCCCCGGTTCCTGGAGAAGGCCAAGGGCCTCCCCGCCGACCAGGTGTTCCTCGACCTGGAGGACGCGTGCGCGCCGCTGGCCAAGCCCGGCGCCCGCAAGAACATCGTCGCGGCGCTGAACGAGGGCGGCTGGGGCGACAAGATCCGCACCGTCCGGGTCAACGACTGGACGACGGAGTGGACCTACCGCGACGTCATCGAGGTCGTCGAGGGCGCCGGCGCCAACCTCGACTGCATCATGCTGCCGAAGGTCGTCGACGCCGCCCAGGTGCGCGCGCTGGACATCCTGCTCACCCAGATCGAGAAGACCAACGGGCTGCCCGTCGGGCGCATCGGCATCGAGGCGCAGATCGAGACGGCGCAGGGCCTGATCAACGTCAACGACATCGCGTTCGCCAGCGAGCGCATCGAGACGATCATCTTCGGCCCGGCCGACTTCATGGCCAGCATCAACATGAAGTCGCTGGTGGTCGGCGCCCTGCACCCGGACTACCCGGGTGACCCCTTCCACTACATCCTCATGCAGATCCTCATGGCCGCCCGCGCCCGTGGCGTGCAGGCCATCGACGGCCCGTTCCTGCAGGTGCGCGACGTGCCGGCGTTCGAGGAGGTCGCGAAGCGGTCGGCCGTCCTCGGCTTCGACGGCAAGTGGGTGCTGCACCCCGGCCAGATCGACGCCGCCAACGAGATCTACGCGCCGTCGCAGGAGGACTACGACCACGCCGAGCTGATCCTCGACGCCTACGACTGGTACACGTCGGAGGCCGGCGGCAAGAAGGGCTCGGCGATGCTCGGCGACGAGATGATCGACGAGGCCAGCCGCAAGATGGCGCTGGTCATCGCCGGCAAGGGCCGCGCCGCGGGCATGTCCCGGACGTCGTCCTTCACGCCCCCCGAGGACTGAGACGCCACGACGCGGCGGCTCCGGAGCGGTCCGGGGCCGCCGTTCGTCGTTCCCGCTACCTCCGCCAGAACAGGTGGTGGGTCACGCCGCTCGGGCTCGGCACGACGTCGCGGTGGAAGCGGTCGAGCAGCTCGTCCGGCGACTCCCACAGCCGGACGCCGGAGCCGAGCTGCACCGGCGAGACGGCCACGTGCAGGGTGTCGACGAGGTCGGCGGCGAGGAACTCCCGGATGACGGTGGCGCCGCCACCGAGCCGCACGTCCTTGCCCTGGGCGGCCGCACGCGCCTGCGCGAGCACCGTCCCGGGGTCGGCGTCCACGAAGTGGAACGTGGTGTCCGAGAGCGTGAACGAGGGACGGACGTGGTGGGTCATCACGAACACGGGCGTGTGGAACGGCGGTTCGGCGCCCCACCAGCCCTGCCAGTCGAGGTCGCGCCACGGCCCGCGGTGCGGGCTGAACTTGTTGCGGCCCATGATCTCCGCGCCGATGCCGTGGGCGAAGTCGCGGGTGAAGTAGTCGTCGAGCCCGCGGCTGCCCCCGGGTTCGGAGCGGTTCGGGAAGCTCGCCGTGGCGAGGGCCCAGGCCATCAGCTCGCCGGGGTCGGCGTGGCCGAACGGCCGCTCGAGGCTCTGTCCCTCGCCGGCGCCGAAGCCGTCGCTGGAGACCGTGAAGTTCTGCACCCTGAGCAGTTGAGCCACCGTTGCCCCTCTCGTCGTCGGTGGAGGGGGGACCGCTGGAGCGCCCGGAACTCATCGCCGCCAACGGCGAGCGGCGATCAGGGGCCGAAGCCGGTGCTGGTCAGCGCCGCGAACGCGACGATCCAGAGCACGATCATGAGCACGAAGAAGCCGGTGACCAGGCCGCCGACGATGATCCCGGCCAGCGCCAGGCCGGCCCCCTCCTCGCCGGTCTCGCGGATCTGCCGGCGGGCGATGATGCCGAGCACCAGCCCGACGGGCGCGAAGACGAACGCCATGACCAGGGCGAGGATCGCCAGGGTGTTCGTCGGCCGGCCCCACTGCGGCGGGCCGTACCCGGGCGGGGGGCCGTAGCCGGGCGGACCGTAGGGCTGCCCGTAGCCGGGGGGCGGGCCGTATCCCGGCGGTGGGCCGTAGCCGTCCTGCGGCGGGTCGTCACGGTAGGTCACCGCCGCACGCTAGCCCGCCTCGGTCTCCTCCGGCTCGACCACCGCGCCCTCGCCCGGCACCCCCCGCTCCCGGCTCCGCGGTGCTCCGCCGCGCGGCCACTCCCGGAAGCGGGTGAACGCGACCGGGAGCCCGCGGGCGACGGTCAGGTCGGCGCTGTCCATGGCCTGCAGGTGCAGGTGCGGCTGGGTCGAGTTGCCGGAGTTGCCGCACCCGGCCAGGTGCTGTCCGGGGTGGACCGCATCACCCACCGAGACGCGGAGCGAACCGGATCGCAGGTGGGCCAGCGCGACGAACCGGCCGGACGCCGGCAGCTCGATGACGACGTGGTTGCCCGCCACGGCGGGAACCCCCTGGCGCAGTCGCCCGGCCTGGCCCAGCGCGTAGCCGAGCAGGGCGAGCTGGGAGCGGCGCGCCCCGTGGTCGGGCTCGCCGTCGTGCACGTGGACGACGACGCCACCGGCCGGGGCGAGGACCGGCCGGTCGAAACCCACGAAGCGCTCCGGCGGTTCGACGGCCAGGAGCGTGCGCCAGTCGCGGGTAGCGGCCGTCCGGTGCCGGTCGTCGACGGGGACGAAGTCGACGGCGTACCGCTCGCCGAGCACGTCCACGCCGTGGGACGGCACCCGCCGCGCCGGGCTGTTCTGCGTCAGCCAGCGGCCGCGGAACGGCAGGGCGAGCTCCACCTCGGGCGGTCCGCCCACCGGCGCCGATGCCTCGCGCATGCCGCCGAGCCTAGGGGCCGGGGCGGGTCGCGCGCGCCGGTCCGCCGCGCGCGGGAGTGACCGAGCGCACGCAGAGCCCGGGGACCGGGTGCCCCATACTCACCGGTAACCCGGACACCGGAGTCCCCGAGGAGCGAACCTGTGACCCGCTTGGCCCAGACCGCTGATCTGACCGACATCCAGCGCGAGATCCTGTCGACGGTCAGGAGCTTCGTCGACCGCGAGATCATCCCGAACGCGCAGGAGCTCGAGCACGGCGACGTCTACCCGCAGGAGATCGTCGACGGGCTCAAGGAGCTGGGCATCTTCGGGCTGATGATCCCCGAGGAGTACGGCGGCCTCGGCGAGTCGCTGCTCACCTACGCGCTGGTGGTCGAGGAGATCGCCCGCGGCTGGATGAGCGTCTCCGGCGTCATCAACACCCACTTCATCGTGGCGTACATGCTCAAGCAGCACGGCACGCAGGAGCAGAAGGAGTACTACCTGCCCCGCATGGCCACCGGCGAGGTGCGCGGCGCCTTCTCGATGTCCGAGCCGGGGCTGGGCTCCGACGTCGCCGGCATCCGCACCAAGGCCGTGAAGCAGGCCGACGGCGGCTACGTCATCGACGGCCAGAAGATGTGGCTGACCAACGGCGGCAGCTCCACCCTGGTCGCGGCGCTGGTGCGCACCGACGAGGGCGCCGAGAAGGCCCACCAGAACCTGACGACGTTCCTGGTCGAGAAGCCGGCCGGGTTCGGCGAGGTCAAGCCCGGGCTCACCATCCCCGGCAAGATCGACAAGATGGGCTACAAGGGTGTCGACACCACCGAGCTGGTGTTCGACGGCTACCGGGCGGAGGCCACCGACATCCTCGGCGGCGAGCCGGGCCGTGGCTTCGCCCAGATGATGGACGGCGTCGAGGTCGGCCGGGTCAACGTCGCCGCCCGCGCCTGCGGCATCTCGATCCGGGCCTTCGAGCTCGCCGTCGCCTACGCCCAGCAGCGGGAGACCTTCGGCAAGCCGATCGCGCAGCACCAGGCGATCGCCTTCCAGCTGGCCGAGATGGCCACCAAGGTCGAGGCCGCGCACCTGATGATGGTCAACGCCGCCCGCCTCAAGGACGCCGGCAAGCGCAACGACGTCGAGGCCGGCATGGCCAAGCTGATCGCCAGCGAGTACTGCGCCGAGGTCACCACGCAGTCCTTCCGCATCCACGGCGGCTACGGCTACTCCAAGGAGTACGAGATCGAGCGCCTCATGCGGGAGGCGCCGTTCCTGCTCATCGGCGAGGGCACCAGCGAGATCCAGAAGACGATCATCAGCCGCGGTCTGCTCAAGGAGTACAAGCTCAAGGGCTGAGAACCCGTTGAACGCCTGAGGCCCAGAACCACTTCGGTTCTGGGCCTCTCGCGTTCACTCCTGCGTGCGCGTGTATGCAGGAGCCATGCGTGCAGCGGGAGTGACCGAGTTCGGCGGGCCGGAGGTCCTGCACATCGTCGAGGTGGAGCCGGAGCCCCTGGGTCCGGGCCAGGTGCGGCTGCGGGTCGAGGCGGCCGCGGTGAGCCCGACCGACACCCACGCCCGCAGCGGCGCCTACGCCGGGCGCGACCCGGTGAAGAACCCGCCGTGGGTGCCGGGGATGGACGTCGCCGGCGTCGTCACCGAACTCGGCGAGGGCGTCGACCACCTGTCCGTGGGTGACCTGGCGATGGGGATCGTCGTGCCCTTCGGGCCCTACGGCGCCTACCGCGAGGACAAGGTGCTGCCGGGCGGCTCCGTCGTCCGCGCGCCGGCCGGGGCGACCGCCGTGGAGGCGTCGACCCTGCCCATGAACGGGCTCACCGCCCGGCTCGCCCTGGACCTCATGGCGCTGCAGCCGGGTCAGGTGCTCGCGGTGACCGGCGCGGCGGGCGCCTTCGGCGGCTACGTGGTGCAGCTGGCGAAGGCCGACGGGCTGACCGTGGTGGCCGACGCCTCCGAGGCCGACGAGGAGCTGGTACGGGGGCTGGGCGCCGACGTCGTCGTCCGGCGCGGGGACGACGTCGCCGACCGGATCCGCGAACACTTCCCCGAGGGCGTCGACGGGCTGGCCGACGGATCGGTGCAGGACGAGCAGGTGTTGCCCGCCGTCCGCGACGGGGGGGCGGTGGCCACGGTGCGCGGCTACCGCGGCAACGGCGAGCGCGGCCTGCGCTTCTTCCCGACCATGGTGCGGAAGGTCGCCGAGGACCGGGCGGCGCTGGACCGGCTCCGCCAGCAGGTCGAGGAGGGTGCGGTGACCCTTCGGGTGGCCCGCACGTTCCCCGCCGAGCAGGCGGCCGAGGCGCACCGGGTGCTGGAGGCGGGGGGCGTGCGCGGACGGCTCGTGCTCACCTTCTGAGGCGGCGGGCCCGGTTGAGCGCCGGCCGGGGCGGGCACCTGCGGCGGGACGACCGACGACGGACGGAGATCCCCGCATGACCTTCTCGATCGTGGCCCGCTGCCCGCACACCGGTGAGTTGGGAGTCGGTGCCCTGACCGCGCTCATGGGTGTCGGCAAGCTCGTGGGGCACGCATCGCCGGGCGTCGGCGCCGCCGCGTCGCAGGCGTCGATGAACCCCTACCTCGCCATCGACGGGCTGCGGCTGATGGCCGAGGGGCTGGAGGCGCCGGCCGCGCTGGACGAGGTGCTCCGCCGGGATCCCGGTCGCGACGTGCGGCAGTGCGGCTTCGTCGACCGCAATGGCTGCACGGCCGCGTGGACCGGTGGGCGCGCCCTCGGCTGGTCAGGGCACATCGAGGACGACGCGGTCGTGGTGTCGGGCAACCGGCTGGTCGGCCGGCAGACGCTCGAGGCGGCCCTCGAGGCGTTCCACGCCCACCGGGACCGCGAGCTCGCCGAGCGGCTGGTGCTGGCCGTGGAGGCCGGCGAGGCGACCGGCGCCGACACGGAGGGCTCCCGCTCCGGGCACGTGCTGGTGCTGGGGTCGGAGGCCTACCCCCTCTGGGACATCCGCGTCGACTCGGACAAGGACCCCGCGCTGCGGCTGCGCGAGCTGTTCGAGGAGTACCGCACCGACTTCCTGCCCGAGGTGCAGCGGCTGCCCACCCGCCGCGACCCCGTGGGCGCGGCCACCCGCGAACTGCTGGAGGCCTGACCGGGGAGCGCCGCCCGGGCGGGGAGCCTGCGGGAGGGGGTTTTCCACAGCCGGCGTTGGACCGGTTCGGCGCCGTCCGCCTACGGTCCCGGCGTGCGCGTCCAGGTCAGCGTCGGGCAGACCGACGGCACGCTGCTCGACGTCGCCGTCGACGTGGACGACGACCTGCCGGTCGGCCGGCTGGTCGCGGAGCTGGGCCGGGTCGCCGGCCTGCCCGCCGCGGGGCTGTGGCTCGCCGGCGGCCGGCTCGACGACGAGCAGCCGGTGGGGGAGAGCGACCTCGTCGACGGCGCCGTCGTCCACCTGACCGCGCCCGCGGCCGCGCCGGCCGGCCCGCGTGGCTGGCAGCTGCGGGTACGCAGCGGCCCGTGCAGCGGGCTGGCCGCCGCGCTGCCGATGGGCGAGCACGAGCTCGGCCGCAGCGGTCCGTTCGGCTTCACCGACCGCGCGATGTCCCGCCGGCATGCGGTGCTGCGGATCGGCGCGGACGGCGCGACGCTGCGCGACCTCGGCTCGGCCAACGGCACCACGATCGAGGGCGCGCCGGTGCCCGAGGACGACGACGTGGCGCTGGCCCCCGGTCAGCTCGTGCAGCTCGGTGACACCCAGCTGGTCGTCGAGCCGGCCCCCGTCGCCGACGCCGCCGTCGAGCCGGCCGGCCCGGGGGCGCGTGCCTTCGTCCGTGCCCCCCGGCTGCTCCCCTCGGCACCCGAGGTGCGCATCCAGCTGCCGCAGGAGCCGGCGACGCGGGAGCCCCGCCGGTTCCCGCTGGTGATGGTCCTCGTGCCGCTGCTCGTCGGCGTCGTGCTGGCGGTCGTCCTGCGCTCGCCGCTGTACCTGGTGTTCGCCGTCGCCGGCCCGGTGGTGATGATCGGCAACACCGTGGCCGACCGCCGGCAGGGCGCCCGTGAGGAGCGCCGGGCGCACGAGGAGCACGCCCGGGAGCTCGCCCGCGCCCGGGCGCGGATCGACCGCGCCGTGGCCGAGGAGACCGCCCGCCGGCGCGACGCGCACCCGGACCCGGCGACCGCGCTGCTCACCGCCGTCCTGCCCGACCGCCGGCTGTGGGAGCGGCGCCGCACCGACCCCGACGCCCTCGACCTGCGGCTGGGCGCGGCCGACCTGCCCGCCCGCGTGGTGGTCACCGACCGGTCGGGGCGCGACGAGCCGCCGCAGCAGCGCACCGTGCACGCCGCGCCCGTCGTGGTGCCGCTCCGCGAGGCCGGTGTCGTCGGCCTGGCCGGCCCGGCCGCCCCGCTGGCCGGCCTGCTGCGGTGGGTGGTGCTGCAGCTGGCGGTCACCCACCCGCCGCGCGACCTGGCGCTCACGCTGCTCACCGCGCGCAGCCAGGCGGACTGGAGCTGGGTGCGCTGGCTGCCGCACGCCCGGCCGGCCGACGGCGAGGGCCCGGTTGCGTTCGTCGGGAACGACACCGAGACGGTGGCCGCCCGGGTCGCGGAGCTGGCGGCGCTCGTCCGCACGCGCCGCTCGGCGACGGCCGGCGGCGGGCGCGTGATCCCGGAGTTCTTCCCGGCACACGTGCTCGTCGTCCACGGGTTCCGGTCGCTGCGTGCCACCCCCGGGCTGGCCCAGCTGCTGCAGGACGGCCCCGCGGTCGGGGTGTACGCCGTCTGCGCCGACGAGGAGGAGCGCTTCCTGCCGGAGGCGGCCACGGCGACCGCCGTCCTCGACCCGGGCGAGGAGGCGCGGTTGGTCGTCCGGCGCAGCGGCCGCGACCCGGTGCCGGGCGTGCTCGCCGAGCCGGTGCCCGCGGAGCTGGCCGAACGCGCGGCCCGGGCGCTTGCCCCGTTGCGCGACGTGAGCCCGGAGGAGGACGACGCCGTCCTGCCCGACAGCGTGCGGCTGCTCGACCTGCTCGGGCTCGAGCCGCCCACCGTCGACGGCGTGCGTGCCCGCTGGCAGCTGGCGGGCCGGAGCACGCGGGTGGTGGCCGGCGCGGGTCTGCACGGGCCGTTCACCCTCGACCTGCGCACCGACGGCCCTCACGGGCTGGTCGCCGGGACCACCGGCGCGGGGAAGTCGGAGCTGCTGCAGACGATGATCGCGTCCCTGGCGGTGGCCAACCGCCCGGACACGCTCAACCTCGTGCTGGTCGACTACAAGGGCGGCAGCGCGTTCAAGGACTGCGTGCACCTGCCGCACACCGTCGGCATGGTCACCGACCTCGACGCCCACCTCGTCGAACGGGCGCTCACCTCGCTCGGCGCGGAGCTCAGGTACCGCGAGCACCGGCTGGCTGCGGCCGGCGTCAAGGACATCGAGGACTACGTCGAACTGCAGGCCCGCGACCCCGGCTCGCCGCCGCTGCCCCGGCTGCTCATCGTCATCGACGAGTTCGCCTCGCTGGCGCGGGAGCTGCCCGACTTCGTGGCGGGGCTGGTGAGCATCGCCCAGCGCGGGCGGTCGCTGGGCATCCACCTGCTGCTGGCCACCCAGCGGCCCAGCGGCGTCGTCTCGCCGGAGATCCGGGCGAACACCGACCTGCGCATCTCGCTGCGCGTCACCGACGCGGCCGACAGCAGCGACGTGCTCGAGGCCCCCGACGCCGCGCGCATCGCCCGGTCCGCGCCCGGCCGCGGGTTCGCGCGGCTCGGGCACGGCGCGCTGGTGCCCTTCCAGGCGGGCCGCATCGGGGGCCGGCGTCCCGGCCAGGGCGCCGTGGCCGCGGCGGCGCCGTTCGCCGTCCCCCTCGGCTGGCACCAGCTGGGGTACGCGCCACCGCGGCGGCCGGCGACGGCGAGCCGGGCCTCCGACGCCGAGGTCACCGACCTGTCGGTGCTCGTCGACGCCGTCCGCGGCGCGGCGCAGGCCGAGGGCGTGCCCGCGCAGCGCAGCCCGTGGCTGCCGGCGCTGCCCGCACGGGTGCTGGTCGCCGACCTGGCGGACCCGGTGGACGGCCGGGCGACCTGGCTGCCCTACGGGCTGCAGGACCTCCCCGCGACCCAGGAGCGGCGGGTGGCCGCCTTCGACCCCGCGGTCGACGGGCACCTGCTGGTGGTCGGCTCGCCGAAGAGCGGCCGGTCGCAGCTGCTGCGCACCCTGGCCGGGGCCGCCGGCGCGCGCTGCTCGACCGCCGACGTGCACCTGTACGCCCTCGACTGCGGCAACGGGGCGCTGCTGCCGCTGGCCGACCTGCCGCACTGCGGCGCGGTGGTGACCCGCACCCAGACCGAGCGCGCCACCCGGCTGCTCGACCGGCTCGCCCGCGAGCTGGAGCGCCGCCAGCAGGTGCTGGCCGAGGGCGGCTTCGCCGACGTGAGCGAGCAGCGCCGATCGGTGCCGCCGGGGGAGCGGCTGTCGCACGTCCTGCTCCTGCTCGACCGCTGGGAGGGGTTCACGCCGACGCTCGGCGAGGTCGACGGCGGCCGGCTCTCCGACGTGCTGACGACCCTCCTCCGGGAGGGGGCCTCCGCCGGGATCTCGGTGGTGGTCACCGGCGACCGGTCGCTGGGCACCGGCCGGCTGTCGTCGCTCACCGACAGCCGGCTGGTGCTGCGGCTCGCGGACCGGGGCGACTACCCGCTGGTCGGCGTGCCCGGCCGGCAGGTGCCCGGGGAGCTGCCGCCCGGGCGGGCGGTCACCGTCGAGGGGGCGATCGAGACGCAGGTCGCGCTGCTCGCCCCCGACGAGTCGGGGCAGGGGCAGGCGGCGGCGCTCGCCGAGATCGCGAAGGCGGCGCACGTGCGCGACGCGATGGTGCCGCGGGCGGCCCGCCCCTTCCGGGTCGACGCGCTGCCCGCGCGCCTGGGCTTCGCGGCCGCCTGGGAGCTGCGCCCGGCCGGCGCCGGCGCGGGGTTCGCCCTGGTCGGCGTCGGTGGCGACGAGCTGGCCGCCGCCGGCCCCGACCTGGTCCAGCGGGGGCCCGCGTTCGTCGTCGCCGGGCCGGCGCGCTCGGGCCGGAGCACGGTGCTGGCCGTCATGGCCGAGTCGCTGCTGCGGCAGGGCACGTCGGTCGTCGTGTGCGCGCCGAAGGTCTCACCGCTGCGGGCCCTGGCCGGCCGGCCCGGCGTGCTGGACGTCGTGCTGGACCCGGCGGCCCCGGCGGAGCGCTGGCAGGAACTGCTCCGCTCCGTACCCGGCCGGCCGCTGGTCCTGCTGCTGGACGACGGCGAGGTGCTGCGGGACTGCCCGGCGGGGGAGGTGTTCCGCGAGGTCGTGCGCGGCGCCGTCCCCGGCTGCGGCCTGGTGCTGGCCGGGAACGCCGACGGCATCTGCACCGGCCTGTCGGGCTGGCAGGTGGAGGCGCGGAAGGCGAGGCGGGGCGTGCTGCTGTCGCCGCAGGGGAGCACGGACGGCGACCTGATCGGCGTGCGCCTCCCGCGCGGTGCCGTGGGCGGGCCGCTCCGGCCGGGTCGCGCGCTGCTCCACCTGGGCGACGGCGAGCTGCGGACCGTCGCCGTCCCGGCTCCTCCGGGCGCGCCCTGACCCGACCGGCGACGGCGGCCCGGGACGACGACGGCCGCCTCGCGCGGGGCGGGGCGGCCGTCGTCGTGCGGTGGGCTGATCAGCGGCCGAGCGCACCGGCCAGCTGGGCGTCGGCGTCGCGGAAGGTGGCGGCGGCCTGGGTCAGGTACTGGGCCATGCCGTCGAGGCCCGCGACCATGTTCCGGGCGCCGGTGGTGAACTCGTCGTAGGAGGCGGAGAAGCTGCGGCTGGAGGCGTCGGTGACGTAGCCCTCGGCTACGAGCTGGTCGACGAGGGCCTTGAGCTGACCGAGCATGCCGTCGATCTCGACCCGCCCGTTGGTGAGCCGGCCGGCCGCGTCTTCCATCTGCTGGTAGGTGACGTTGACGTTCGCCATGGTGAGTCCAATCGGGAGGTCCGGGTGCTCCGGGCACCGGAGGATGCGGATACGCGGCGGAACGTAACAACGGATGCCGGTCGACCGGGCCGCTCCGCGGGAACCTGTGGACAACCCGCGCGGGGAGCCTGCCGGACTCGCGCCGGAGGCCGATGCCCTGTTTGCTGGCGGGCGTCGGACCTGCGGAGGGAGCTCGGAAATGGTGCACAGGCTCGTGGTCAGCTACGGACAGCCGGAGGACCCGGCCGCCTTCGACGCGTACTACCGGGAGACGCACACGCCCCTGGCGCTGCGGCAGCCCGGCCTGGTGCGGCTGACCTACGGCAAGCCGGTGTCGCTGGACCCGGCGCAGCCCGCGCCCTACCTGATCGCCGAGCTCGACTTCGACTCCGAGGAGGCGATGGGGCAGGCCATGGCCTCGCCCGAGGGGCGGGCGGCCGGCAAGGACCTCGCCAACTTCGCCACCGGCGGCGCCACCTTCGTGCACTTCGACGTGCAGCAGGCGAGCTGAGCCGGTGAACGGTGCACAGGCGCTCATCCGGACGCTGGTGAGCGCGGGCGTCGACGTCTGCTTCGCCAACCCCGGGACGTCGGAGATGCACTTCGTCGCCGCGCTGGACGACGTGCCGGAGATGCGCGGTGTGCTGACCCTCTTCGAGGGCGTGGCCACCGGCGCGGCCGACGGCTGGGCGCGGATGACCGGCCGGCCCGCCGCGACGCTGCTGCACCTCGGGCCGGGCATGGGCAACGGGCTGGCCAACCTGCACAACGCCCGCCGGGGCACGGCGCCGATGCTCAACGTCGTCGGCGACCACGCCCGCTCGCACAAGCGCCTCGACGCCCCGCTGGAGTCGGACATCGACGCCGTCGCCGGGACCTTCTCGACCTGGCTGCGCCGGTCGCTGTCACCCGCCGACGTCGCCGCCGACGCCGCCGAGGCGGTGGCCGCCGTCGCCACCGGTGGCATCGCGACGCTCATCCTCCCGGCCGACGTCTCCTGGGAGGAGGGCGCCGACGTCGCGGAGCCGCTCCGGGTGCGGCCGCGGCCGCACGTCGCCCCGTCCGTGGTCGAGGACGTGGCCTCGGTCGTGCGGTCCGCCGAGCCGGTGGTGCTCCTGCTCGGTGGCGACGTCATGACCGAGGAGGGCCAGCTGGCCGCCGCCCAGGTCGCCGCGGGCACCGGGGTCCGGCTGATGGCCGAGACGTTCCCGGCCCGGTCGGCGCGCGGCGCCGGCCTGCCCGACCTGCACCGGCTGCCCTACCCGCCGGAGATGGCGATGGCCGCCCTCGCCGGCACCCGGCACCTGGTGCTCGCCGGCACCACCGCGCCGGTGCACTTCTTCGGCTACCCCGGGGTGCCCGGCCACCCGGTGCCCGAGGACTGCGCGGTGCACGTGCTCAGCGCCCCGGGCGAGGACGGCGTCGCCGCGCTGCGGGCGCTGGCCGACGTCGTCGCGCCGGACGCGAAGCCGGAGGTCGCGGAGTTCGAGCGGCCCGAGCTGCCCACCGGCGAGCTGACCCCGCGCAGCATGGCCGCGGTAGTGGGCGCGCTGCTGCCCGAGGACGCCGTCGTCGTCGACGAGGCGCTCACCTCCGGCGCGGGGCTCACCGAGATGACCTCGGCCGGCCCGCGCCACGACTGGCTCTCGCTCACCGGCGGCGCGATCGGCGACGGGCTTCCGATGGCGCTGGGCGCGGCGGTGGCCTGCCCCGACCGGCCGGTGATCGGCATCCAGGCCGACGGCAGCGCGATGTACACGATCTCGGCGCTGTGGAGCTACGCCCGCGAGCAGGCCGACATCACGACGATCGTCTGCGACAACGGCTCGTACGCGATCCTCGAGCACGAGCTCAAGCGGGTGGGCGCGGCCAACGACGGCGAGCGGGCGCGGCAGCTGCTCGACCTGGGCGGCCCCCGGCTGGACTTCGTGGCGATCGCGCAGGGGATGGGCGTGCCGGCGAGCCGTGCGACGACCGCCGACGAGCTGGCCGACCAACTGCGGCGGGCGCTGGCCGAGCCCGGCCCGCACCTCATCCAGGCCGTCCTGCGCTGAGGTCGTCCGGGGGGTGGGGTACCGGTCCGTCACCCGGATGGAGTACACAGAGGCGCTCCGCTGTGACGAGCAGCACAGTGTCGACGAAGGAGTCGTCTCGTGTCCCTGCACCGCAACCGGTTGGCCCCCCTCGCTGTCGCGGCAGGCGTGGGTCTTGGTGTGTTCACCGTCGGGGGCCCCGCCCTCGCCGTCCCCCCGTCCTCCGACGAACAGGTGTCGAACCCGGACTGGCAGCCGGTTCAGCAGTCGCCGAAGGAGCGGGTCTACAACCTGCGCTGGACGGTCGCCGACCCGCGCTACGACTACGCCGGTGAGACCGCCGGCCAGGAGTTCGTGCCCCTGACCGACGAGGCCGGCAACCCGATCAGCAAGGTGCTCTACGGCACCGACCGCGGCTCCGCGTACCGCATCGAGGTGCCGCTGGACTGGAACGGCGACGTCGTCTTCTGGGAGCACGGCTACCGGGGCACCGGCACCACCGTCTACGTCAGCGACCCCAGCTACGACCTGCGGCGCACCTACATCGAGAACGGCTTCGCCTGGGCGGCCTCCTCCTACGGCGAGAACCGGTACGACATCGAGGCCGGTGCGCTCGCCACCGAGCGGCTGGCGCGGATCTTCGACGCGCGGGTCGGGCGGGCCGAACAGCGGTACCTGCAGGGCGTCTCGATGGGCGGGCACGTCATCGGCACGCTCCTGGAGCGCGACCGCGGCGTCGAGTGGGACGGCGCGGCGCCGATGTGCGGCGTCATGGGCGACTTCGAGCTCTACGACTTCTTCCTCGACTACAACCTGCTCGCGCAGACGCTCGCCGGGGTGGACGCCTACCCGTTCCCCTCCCAGTCGGAGTACTTCGCCGAGGTCGTGCCGCAGATCAAGGCCGCGCTCGGCACCCCGACCACGCCGACCCCGGTGTACGAGGGGCTGACCGAGGAGGGCGAGGTCTTCCGCGCCAACATCACGGCGATCACCGGCGGCGAGCGCCCCGGTGACGACGAGGCCTTCGGCTACTGGGAGGGGCAGAACTTCGTCTACGGCGTCGTGACCAACGAGCCCAGTGGCCTCGCGGGCGTGCTGCCGGGTGCGGTCTGGACCAACGCCGACCAGGACTACCCGGTGGACCACACCTTCGAGGACGGCTCCACGCTCGACCAGCGCGTGGAGCGGGTGGCGCCGGCGCCCGGGACCCGGAGCACCCGCCTGGCGGTCCCCGTCCCGGCGCTCACCGGTGACATCGACGTCCCGGTGCTCTCCTCGCACACCCTCGGTGACTACTACGTGCCGTTCTCCATGGAGCAGCACTACGCCGCCGACGTCGCCGCGCAGGGCAACGCGGACCTGCTGGTCCAGCGGGCGATCCGGGCCGCCGGGCACTGCGAGTACACGCCCGAGGAGGCGGCCGACCAGTTCCTCGACCTGGTCGACTGGGTGGAGAACGGCGTGACGCCTGCGGGCGCCTCGGTGCTCGACCCCGAGGTCGTCGCCGACCCGAACTACGGGTGCGAGTTCACCACGCCGGTGCGCACCGGCACGCGGTCCTTCTACGAGGAGTGCCCGGCGCCGGGCGCCGGGGGCTGATCCGCGGCACGGCTGACCACCGAGGGCCCTCCTCCCCGCACCGGGGAGGGGGGCCCTCCGCCGTCCGCGTGCGTCGGTGGGCCCGGCGTGGCCACCCCCGGGTGGCCGGCGTCCGGCGGCGCTGCCTAGATTGCCGGGCAGTGGACGGCGGAGCGGAACCGGAGCCGGAACCCGCCGCACCCCGGCCGTCCCGCCGGCTGGTCACCGACCCCGTGTTCGGGCCCTACTGGGCCGGCAAGCTGCTCGCCAACGTCGGCATCTGGATCCAGAACATCGCGAGCGCGGCGCTGGTCTGGCAGCTGACCGCGTCGGCGTTCCTGGTCGGGATGGTCAGCTTCGCCCAGTTCGTGCCGCAGCTGGTGCTGACCCCGGTGAGCGGCGCGATGGCCGACCGGGGCAGCCCGCGCCGGCAGATCCTGCTCGGCCGCGCGCTGTGTGCGCTCGGGGCCGCGGTGCTGGCCGGCTGGGTCCTGCTCACCCCCGACGTGGCCGACGTGCCGCCGTGGGTCGTGATGGTCTGCGCGCTCGTCGTCGGCATCGGGTTCTCCGTCGGCGGGCCGGCGATGCACTCGCTGCTCCCGTCGCTGGTGCGCCCGGGTGAGCTGCCCCGCGCCGTCGCCCTGGACAACCTGACGCTCTCGGTGGGCCGTGCGGTCGGGCCGGCCGTGGGCGGGATCGTGGCCGCCACCGCCGGGTACGGCGTCGCGTTCGGCCTCGCCGCGGTCGGCCACGTCGTCTTCCTGCTGGCGGTGTTCCGGCTCCGGACGCCGGGTGCGGCCACCGCGCCGGGCCCGCGCCTGTCGGTCGCCGCGGGGATCCGCTACCTGCGCACCGACCCGGTGGTGGGCGTCCTGCTGTTCGGCATCACCGCGGTCGGGATCGGCGCCGACCCCGCCGTCACGCTGGGCCCGGCGCTGTCCGACCGGCTCGGCGGCGGCCCGGAGCTGGTCGGCCTGCTGGCCTCCGCCTTCGGCGTCGGCGCGCTCCTGGGCTTCGTCGTCCACGCCGCCCTGCTGCGCTTCCTCGACCACGCGCGGCTGGCGACCACCGGTTTGGTGCTGCTGGCACTGTCGGCGGTCGGGCTGGCGCTGGCCGGGAGCGAGGCCGCCGCGGTGGCGGCCTTCACGGTGGGTGGCGTGGGGATGACGCTGGCCATGAACGGCGTCACCACGTTGCTCTACGACCGCGTCCCGCGCGAGTACATCGGCCGCATCATGGCGCTCTGGCTGGTCGGCTTCGTCGGTTCGCGGCCGCTGGCCGCGGCGCTCAACGGGGCGCTCACCGACCTGGTGTCGGTCGTCGCCGCCCTGCTCGCGACGGCGGTGTTCGTGCTGGGCGTGGCGGCCGTGTGCCGACCGTCGGTGCTGCGCCGCCCCGCCCCGGGGCGGTGAGGGCGGGCATCATCGGGCGGGTGGTCCGGTCGGTACTGGTGAGCGTTGGTGCGGTGGTGCTGCTGCTCGTGGTCGTGGTCGGCCTGCTGTGGGTGTTCCAGCGCAACCTGGTCTACCTGCCCGACGGCGGGCCGGCGCGGCCGGTCGAGGCCGCCCTGCCTGGTGGCCGGGAGGTCGTCCTGACCACCGGGGACGGGCTGGAGCTCGCCGGCTGGCACCTGCCGGCCGAGGGGGACGGCGCGCCGACGGTCCTGGTGGCCAACGGCAACGGCGGCTCCCGGGACCTGCGCGCCCCCCTCGCGCAGGCGCTCGGCGAGGCCGGGCTGGGGGTGCTGCTGTTCGACTACCGGGGCTACGCCGGCAACCCGGGGAGCCCCACCGAGGAGGGGCTGGCGTCCGACGTCCGCGCCGCGCGGGACTTCCTCCTCGATGAGGGCGTCGCGCCCGACCGGCTCCTCTACTTCGGTGAGAGCCTGGGCGCCGCCGTCGTCACCGAGCTGGCCACCGAGCACCCACCCGCCGGCCTGGTCCTGCGCTCGCCGTTCGTCGACCTGCCGGCGGTGGCCGCGGAGCACTACCCCGTCCTGCCGGTGCGGGCGCTGCTGCGCGACCGCTTCCCGGTGGCCGAGCGGATCGCGCGGGTCGAGGTGCCCACCACGGTCGTGCTGGGCACCGAGGACTCGATCGTGCCGCCGGAGCAGAGCCGCGCCGTCGCCGAGGCGGCGGCCCGGCTGCACAGCCTGGTGGAGGTGCCCGGCGCGGACCACAACGACCGGGTGCTGCTCGACGGGGACGCGCTGGTCGACGCCGTCGTCGAGCTGGCCGAGCACACCACCGGCTGGTCCCGCCCCTGACCGGGGCGGCGGCTGACCGGTTCCCGTCGCCGGGAGCTCGCCGGGCGGCGGCGCGAGCACTCCTCCGGTCGCGCACGCGGCGAGGACGGACGCAGGTGGCCGTCCCCGCCGCATGCAGCGGTCAGGCCGGAACCGGTTGCTCCACCGGACGGCGTCCGCGCTGCAGGGCCAGCACGCCGGCGACGGCGACGACCACACCCACCACCGGTGGGATGAACCACCCGGCCTCGCTGCTCCACCACGCGGCGAACGCGGCGACCGCGTAGACGGCCAGGTTGCGCCACTCGACGTCCGGGAGGGCCGCGTCGGCCGGCATGCCGCGCCGCCAGCGCGCCAGGAAGTCGCCGATCACCACGCCGCCCAGCGGCGGGATCAGGATGCCCAGCCACACCAGGTACTCGATCAGGTTCTCGTAGATGCCGGTGATGGCCAGCAGCGTCCCGATGACCACGCCGCCGATGACGAACGGCTTCTTCGACCGCGAGTTCGCGATCTCCGCGCCGGCGACGCCGAAGTTGTAGGCGGTGTTGTCGTTGGTGGTCCAGAGATTGGCGACGAGGAAGACCAGCCCCCAGCCGACCAGCCCCAGCTGGTACAGCACCAGGACGAAGTCGCCCTCCCCGAAGCTGATCGCCCCGATCGCGCCGAAGCCCAGCATCAGCAGCTCGCCGATCAGGAACGCGACGAGGCAGGCCCAGAAGCCGCTCAGCGGCGTGCGGGCGAACCGGGTCCAGTTGGGCGCCTGCGTGCCGCCCGAGGCGAAGGTTCCGACGACGATGGTGATCGCGGTGGCCAGCGGCATCGTGGTGGCCGGCTCGACACCGGTGAGACCGCTCCAGCCGCCGATCTCGTCCAGGGAGCGCCAGGTGACCCAGCCGGCCAGCACCAGCATGAGCGGCACGGACACCACGGACAGGGCGTACATGCCCTTGTAGCCGAAGTACGCCGTGACGCCCATGAGCGCCCCGCCGGCCAGCATGAGCAGGACCTCGGCGGCCCGGCCCTGCCACTCCAGCGCGCTGGCGGTGAGCCCGGCCAGGGTGGCGACGGTGACCCCGTACCAGCCGACCTGCGTGCCGCCCAGCAGCAGGGAGGCGAGCTTGGCGCCGCGCCGACCGAGGGCGTACCGGCACATCATCACGGTGGTCAGCCCGGTGCGGGCACCGATGCCGCCGATCAGGGCGACGTACACGCCGAGGACGGCGCTGCCCAGCAGCAGCACCCAGATCAGCGAGCCGACGTCGAACGCGGCGCCGATCTGCGCGCCGGCCAGCATGGTGGGCGTGAAGAACGTGAAGCCGAGCAGGACGATCGCCAGGGAGAACAGCGACCTCCGGGCGTGCGCCGGCACCGGGTCGATCGGGTAGTCGGGATCGACGACGGCCGGGGCGTCCTCGGGGCGGACGGTGCTCATCGGGACTGCCCCGTCTCCGCGGACGGCTCGTCCTCGCCGATGTCCTCGTTCCAGAGCGCGGGGTTCGCGGCGATGAAGTCGGTCATCAATCGCGTGCACTCCGGGTCGTCGAGCACCAGCACCTCGACTCCGTGTTCGGCCAGCCACTCGTGGCCGCCCGAGAAGGTGGTCGCCTCACCGACGACGAGCCGGGTGATGCCGAACTGGCGCACCAGGCCGCTGCAGTACCAGCAGGGCGAGAGCGTGGTGACCATCGTCGTACCCCGGTAGGAGGCCTGCCGGCCGGCGCGGCGGAAGGCGTCGGTCTCCCCGTGCACCGACGGGTCGTCGTCCTGCACGCGGCGGTTGTGGCCCCGGCCCAGCACGTCGCCGTCGCGGCCGATGAGCGCGGCCCCGATCGGGATACCGCCCTCGGCGAGCCCGGCGCGCGCCTCCTCGATCGCCACGGCCAGCCACCGTCGGGCGGTCGCTTCCTCCAGTGGGACGGTCATCGCGTCATGTCTCCCGTTCCGGTCGGCGTGGTGCCGAACCCTGGCAGGGACGCTGCCCGCCGTCCATGACCTCTTCATTCCCGTCAGGTCACGAATGGGCATCGGTCGGTGAGCTCCGCGCGTTCACCCGACCGGGTGCTCTGCCATTTCCTGGTCCTCGTCCTTGTCCACAGATCGACTGACGTCACCCCCGCGGACTGGCCCGTTTCCTTACAGTCCGCACCGATTCGACGACTGCTCGACGGGGGATGGGCGTGCCGACTGCTCTGGACGTCGTGGACGGCGAGGTCCGCGAGCTGATCCGCCGGCGTGGGCTGGACCCGTTCACCGATCCGGGCCCGGTGCGGCTGCTGGTGCGCGACGTGGTCGCGGACTACTCGGAGCGGTCGCTGACCTCGGCGCTGCCGCCGATCGGTGATCCGGAGTCGGTGGTCCGCGACGTGCTGGACCGGGTGGCCGGGTTCGGGCCGTTGCAGCGCTACCTGGACGACCCCGAGGTGGAGGAGGTCTGGGTCAACGAGCCGGGCCGAGTGTTCGTCGCCCGCCGCGGCCGCAGCGAGCTGACCACGACGATCCTGGCGCCGGGCGAGCTGGCCGACCTGGTGGAGCGGATGTTGCGCACCTCGGGTCGACGGATCGACATGTCGACCCCATTCGTCGACGCGATGCTGCCCGACGGCTCCCGGCTGCACGTGGTCATCCCCGACATCACCCGCCGCCACATGGCGGTCAACATCCGCAAGTTCGTGCTGCAGGCCCACTCGCTCGACGAGCTGGTCGCGCTGGGCACGCTCACCGCCCAGGCCGCCCGCTTCCTCGAGGCCGCGGTCGCCGCCGGGCTGAACATCCTGGTCTCCGGCGGCACCCAGGCCGGCAAGACGACGCTGCTCAACTGCCTGTGCGCCGCCGTTCCCGCGCGGGAGCGGGTGATCACCTGCGAGGAGGTCTTCGAGCTGCGGGTGCCGCTGCCCGACGTCGTCTCGATGCAGACCCGCCAGCCCAACCTGGAGGGGGCCGGGGAGATCCCGCTTCGCCGGCTGGTGAAGGAGGCGCTGCGGATGCGGCCCTCCCGCATCGTCGTCGGCGAGGTGCGGCAGGAGGAGTGCCTGGACCTGCTCATCGCGCTGAACTCGGGCCTGCCCGGCATGTGCACGCTGCACGCCAACAGCGCCCGCGAAGCGGTCGTGAAGATGTGCACGCTGCCGCTGCTGGCCGGGGAGAACATCGGGACGTCGTTCGTCGTCCCCACCGTCGCGTCCAGCGTGGACCTGGTGGTGCACGCGGGCACGGACGCCGACGGCCGGCGGCGGGTGCGCGAGATCGTCGCGCTGCCCGGCCGGTCCGAGGACGGGGTCGTCGAGATTGCCGACGTGTTCACCAGCCGGGACGGCCGGTTGGTGCGGGCCGACGGCTATCCGCCGCACCCCGAGCGGTTCGCCGCCGCCGGGTTCGACCTCGCCGGGCTGCTGGCGTGACGGAGTCCGGTGCTCTGCTCGGCCTCCTGCTCGGGGTCGGGCTGCTGCTGATCTGGCGCAGCGGGTCCCGCGCGCCGGCGCCGCGCACCGATCCGCGCCGTCCCGGGCGACGGCAGCAGCTGCTGGCCGCCGCGGGGCTCACGGGTATCAACGGCGCGCAGCTGCTCGCCCTGCAGATGGGGCTGGGGTTGCTGGTCACCGTCGTCGTCCTGCTGACGACGAGCACGGTGACCGTCAGCCTTGTCTTCGGCCTCTTCGGCTTCCTGCTGCCGCACGCGCAGGTGCGCCGCCTGGCCGGCAAGCGCCGGGCCGACCTGCGCGAGGTGTGGCCCGAGGTCGTGGACAACCTGGCCTCGGCCGTGCGCGCCGGTCTGTCGCTGCCCGAGGCGCTGGCGGCGCTGTCGACCCGCGGGCCGGAGGTGCTGCGGCCGCCGTTCGCCCGGTTCGCCGCCGAGTACCGCTCCAGCGGCCGGTTCGGGCCGTGCCTGGACCGGCTGAAGGACGACCTCGCCGATCCGGTCGGTGACCGGATCGTGGAGACGCTGCGGGTGGCTCGGGAGGTCGGCGGCAGCGATCTGGGGCGCGTACTGCGCACGCTGTCGACGTTCCTGCGCGAGGACGCCCGAGCGCGCGCCGAGCTGGAGACCCGGCAGGGTTGGGTGGTGCAGGCGGCCCGGCTGGCGGTGGCCGCGCCGTGGGTCGTGCTGCTGCTGCTGGCCACGCAGTCGACCACGCTGGCCGCCTACGACTCGGCGCTGGGCACCGCGATCCTGCTCGGCGGCGGGGCGGTGTGCCTGGTCGCCTACCGGCTGATGCTGCGGATCGGGCGGCTGCCCGAGGACGTGCGGGTGCTCCAGTGAGCGGGGTGGTCCGGTGAGCGCCGGCGTCCTGGGCATGCTGCTCGGCCTGCTGGCCGCGACCGGGCTGGTGCTGGTGTTGACGTACGCGCCGCCGTTCCGTTCGGTGCGGCTGGTCGACCGGCTCGCGCCGTACGTGCACGACACCCCGCCGCCGTCACGGCTGCTGGGCACCGCGACCGAGCCGGGCTTGCTGACGGCGGTGCGCCGGATCGCCGGTCCGTCGATCAGCAACGGCGCCCGCGTGGTCGACCGGTTCGTCGGCGGGCGGGCCGCGGTGCGCCGGCGGCTCGACGCCCTCGGTGGTGAGCTGACGGTGGAGGACTTCCGCATCGAGCAGGTCGTCTGGGGCGGGCTCGGGCTGCTCGGGGCGGCCCTGGTCGCGGCGGTCGGGTCGCTGGCGGCCGGCGACCTCAACGTGCTGTCGGCCGGGCTGCTCTGCGTGGCCGGCCTGGTCGGCGGGGTGCTCGGCCGCGACTGGTGGCTCACCCAGCAGGTGCAGCGGCGGGAGGAGCTGCTGCTCGCCGAGTTCCCGGTGGTCGCCGAGCTGCTCGCGCTCGCGGTGACCGCGGGGGAGAGCCCCACGGCCGCGATCGCCCGGGTCACCCGGCTCTCCGGCGGCGAGCTGGCCCGCGAGCTGGGTGCCGCGCTCGGCCGTGCGCGGGCCGGTGTTCCGCTGGTCGACGCGCTGCAGCAGGTGGCCGACCGCACGTCCCTGGACCCGCTGGCCCGGTTCATCGACGGCCTGCTCGTGGCCATCGAGCGCGGCACGCCGCTGGCCGAGGTGCTGCGCGCCCAGGCCGCCGACGTGCGCGAGGCCGGCAAGCGGCGGCTGCTCGAGGCCGGTGGCCGCAAGGAGATCGCCATGATGGTGCCGGTCGTCTTCCTGGTGCTGCCGGTCACCGTCCTCTTCGCCCTGTTCCCGGGGTTGATCAGCATCGTCTCGCTGGCGCAGTGAGCCCGCGGACAACCGGAAAGGAAGCCCTCATGCGTCCCTACGCCCTCATCTCCGCGACCCTCGTCGCCCTGGTCGAGCGGTTGCGCGGCGAGGATCCCGAGCGGGGCGACGTGCCCGGCTGGGTGATGATCACCGTGATGACCGCCGCGCTGGTGCTGGCGATCCTGATCCCGTTCCGCGCGGCGATCGTCGAGGCGGTGACGAACGCGCTGACGTCGGTCACGAGTGCCGGCTGAAGAAGAACCTCGCCGCCCCCCGCAGCTCGCAGGCTCGCCGCGGGACCCTCCGGCGAGGCCGTTCCATCAGCTCACCTCCCCACGGCTCGCGAGCCCGGCGCGGGCCCCTGCAGAGAGGCCGGACGGTCATCGGGAGCGGGGCAGCGCCGTCGTCGATTTCGTGCTGGTCTCGCTGTTGATCGTGGCGCTGCTGCTGGCGGTGCTGCAGGTGGCGGTCTACGTGCACGTGCGCAACGTGGTGACCGCGAGCGCGCAGGAGGGTGCGCGGTACGCGGCGGCCGCCGACGTCGACTCCGGCTACGGGGCCGCGCGCACGGTGGAGGTGGTGGCGCGGGCGACGTCGGAGCAGACCGCGCGCGGGCTGGCCTGCACGTCGGGGGAGGAGGCCGATCCCTCCGGGGCGACGCTGGTGGTGGTGCGCTGCTCGGGGTCGGTGCCCTCGCTGCTGGCGGCGTTGGGGAACCTGCTGCCGCTGGAGGTCACCGGCCGGGCGATGAAGGAGGCCGGGTGAGGTGGCTGCGCGCCCGCCTCGGGCAGCTGGAGGGTGAGCGCGGGTCGGCGCTGGTGGAGTTCGTGTTCATCGCCCTGGTGGTGTTCGTGCCGCTGGTCTACGTGGTGGCGGGGTTCTCGGCGGTGCAGCGCGGGGTGTTCGCCTCGCAGGCCGCCGCGCGGGAGGCGGGGCGGGCGATGGGCACCGCGCCGGATCCGGTGACAGGGCAGGAGCGGGCGCTGCGGGCGGCGCAGCTGGCGGTGGCCGACCAATCGATCGAGGCCACCGACCTGCAGCTCGCGTACGCACCGGCCGGCGCCGGGTGCGAGGCGGCGGGCAGCTACGCCCCGACGCTGGCGCCGGGGGAGGAGTTCTCCGTGTGCGTGACGGTGACGGTGCGGATCCCGCTGCTGCCGGAGTTCGTCGACGCCAACACCGCCACCGGCCAGTTCGTCGTCGAGCGCGACCGCTACGCCGACGGCTGACCCGGGTACTCCGGAACGGGCACCAGCAGGGCGTCCAGCGGCAGCCGCTCCCGCGCTGCCCGCTCGCGTGCGGCCAGCGCATCGGGCAGCTCCGCCTCGGCATCGCGGCGGCCGAGCGCCAGGACGACGAGCGGAACGACGGCGGTCGGCAGGTCGAGCAACGCGGCGACCCGTTCCCGGTCGAAACCGCCGAGCTGGTGCACCGCCAGGCCCTCGTGCTCGGCCTGCACGGTGAGGTGCGCGACCGCCTGCCCGGTGTCGTAGACGGCCCACGGGCGTGGGGCGCCGTCCGGGCCGGCGGTCTCGGCCGCGACGACGACGAGCGCGGACGACGCATGCGCCCACACCCGGTTCCCCGACGCGAGTGCGTCCTGGACAGCCGCGAACTCGGCTGTTCCGCGGCGGGCCACCGCGAACCGCCACGGCTGGCTGTTGTTCGCGCTCGGCGCCCATCGGGCGGCCTCCAGGAGCGCGGTCAGCTGCGCGTCGGTCAGCTCGTGCGCCGCGTCCAGGGCCCGGGAGCTCCACCGCCCGGCCAGCAGGGGGTGCAGGGGCACGGCGGTGACGGCGGTCTTGCAGGCGCTCATGCCATCGACAGCCCGAGTCGAGGGTTCGATCTTCCGTGCGGTCGGTCACCCGGCCGACGGGCTCAGCGGCGGACCGCGTCCAGGTAGCGCAGCACCGCGGTGACCCGCCGGTCGGCGGCGTCGGTCGGTGGCAGGTCGAGCTTGGCGAAGATGCTGCGGATGTGCTTGTGCACCGCTCCGTCGGTGACGACCAGCCGGGCGGCGATCGCGGCGTTGCCCAGCCCCTCGGCCATGAGCGCGAGCACCTCCCGCTCGCGGGCGCTGAGCCGGTCCAGCCCGGCGTCCGGGCGCGACCGGGTGAGCAGCTGGGCCACCACCGCCGGGTCGATCGCCGTCCCGCCCTCCGCGACCCGGTGCAGCGCGTCGAGGAACTGCTCCACCCGCCCCACCCGCTCCTTGAGCAGGTAGCCCAGCCGCCGCGCCCCACCGGCCAGCAGCTCGGTGGCGAACGCCTGCTCCACGTAGGCAGACAGCACCAGCACCGCCAGCTCCGGCTGCCGGCGCCGGGCCTCGACCGCGGCCCGCACCCCCTCGTCGGTGTGCGTCGGCGGCATCCGGACGTCGACGATCGCCACGTCCGGGCGGTGCTCGTCGACGGCGGCCAGGAACCCCTCCGGCCCGTCCGCGGTCGCCACGACCTCCAGCGACTCGGCGCGCAGCAGCAGCGCCAGCCCTTCCCGCAGCAGCGCGTCGTCCTCGGCGATCACGATCCGCACGGCAGCGCGACCTCCAGCGTCGTCGGCCCACCCGGCGGGCTGGTCAGGGTGAACTCCCCGTCGTGCGCCTCCACCCGCCGGCGCACCCCGGTCAGCCCGGAGCCGCCGCCCTCGAGCGCCCCGCCGCGCCCGTCGTCGGTCACCGCCAGGTGCAACCGGCCCCCCTGCAGGCGCACCGTCACCCGCGCCGCGGTGGCGCCGCTGTGCCGCGCCACGTTGGTCAGCGCCTCGGCGGCCACGAACCAGGCGGTCGCCTCCACCGACGCCGGGCACCGCACCGGGACGTCGACGTCCACGGTGCACGGCACCGGGCTGGCCGCCGCCAGCCCGCTCAGCGCGCCGGACAGCCCGCGGTCGACCAGCACCGGCGGCAGGATCCCGCGGGCGACCGACCGCAGCTCGGCCAGCGCCTGCTCGGCGGCGTCCTGGGCCCGCTCCAGCAGCTCCTCGGTGGCCGCGGGATCCCGCCCCAGCGAGCGGCGGGCCGCACCGAGCAGCACGGTCGTCGTCACCAGCCGGTTCTGCGTGCCGTCGTGCAGCGACCGCTCGATGCGCCGCAGCTCGGCCACGTGCGCGTCCAGCGCCGCCGCCCGCGTGGCGGTCAGCTCGGCCACCCGCAGCGACAGGTCGGTGCCCGGCGGTGCGGACAGCAGCCGCCGCGCCGCCCGCGCGTGCAGCCGGGCCATCCCCGGGGTCGCCCCGACGGTCAGCGCCGCCCAGCCGAGCCCGAGCAGCGCCACGGCGGCCGCGCCGGTCCAGGTGTCGACCGACCACCACCACGGCCGGCTCGCCTCGCCCGGCGGCAGCAGCGGCCACCACAGCGGGAAGGTCAGGTCGCGCACCGCGTAGACGGGCAGCCCGACCCCGACCAGCGTCCACACCAGCCCGACCGTCGCCGCCCCGGCCAGCCAGGCCAGCTCCCGCCGGGCCGCCGGGTCGAACGGCGACCGGGGCGCCGCGGCGGGGCCGAGGACGTCGGGGCCCCAGCGGGCGAGGCGGGCGCGCTCCCGGTCGGCCAGCGCGTGCACCAGCCGCAGCGCCCCCGGGACCAGCAGCACGCCGATGCCGACCAGGCAGGTCAGGGCGACGACGAGCACCCAGAGCAGCACGGCCAGTGCCAGCAGCGAGGTGCCGAGCCCGCCGCCGAGCTGCTCGAGCGCGGTCAGGGTGTCCCGGCCGGCCCGGACCGCCGCCGGGCGCAGACCGCGCGCGGCCGCGGGAGCCGGTGCGACGGGCGGGGGAACGGAAGGCACCCCCGAACGCTAGGAGCACCGGGGCCTCGCCGTCAGCACCCGAACCGCAGGAGTACAGCCTGCTGTACCTCGAACGGGCAGGTCAGGGGATCGGCAGGCCGCCGCGCCGTCCCGAGGATCGATCACGTACCGATCCCGCGACCTCCAGGAGCCCGTCGTGCCCGACCCCTACCGCCTCGACGACACCGCGCCGTCCCCCACTCCCGACGGCCACCCCATCCCGCCCCGGTACGGCACCCCGCCGTACCGGCCCGCCGGGGACGGCGGGCGCCTGCGGACCGCGCTGTGGCTGCTGCTGGCCCTCAGCGTCGCCGTCAACGCGCTCGCGTCGTTCGGCGTGCTGCCCCTGGTGGCCAGCATCGTCTCCGGAGTGGTCACCGCCGGCTGCGTCGCCGCGCTGATCACCCTGCACGTCCGCCGGCGATGACCGCCGCCCTGCGCCGGCCGGGCACCGACCCGGCCGCGCCCCAGGAGCCCGCCGTGGCGCTGCACGGGGTCACCAAGGTGCACCCCAACGGCGTCCGGGCCCTCGACGACGTCACGCTCGCCGTGCCGCGCGGCTCCTTCCTCGCGGTGATGGGCCCCTCCGGCTCGGGCAAGAGCACCCTGCTGCACTGCGCGGCGGGCCTGGACACCCCCACCGCCGGCGACGTGCTGCTCGACGGCACGGAGATCGGCCGGCTCGACGAGACCCGCCGGACGGAGCTGCGCCGCGACCGGATCGGCTTCGTGTTCCAGGCCTACAACCTGGTACCGGCGCTGACCGTCGCCGACAACATCACCCTGCCGCTGCGGCTGGCCGGGCAGCGCCTGGACCACGAGTGGGTCCGCTCGCTGGTGGACCGGGTGGGGCTGACCGGCCGGCTCGGCCACCGCCCGACCGAGCTCTCCGGCGGGCAGCAGCAGCGCGCAGCGATCGCCCGGGCGCTCGTGGCCCGGCCCGCCGTCGTCTTCGCCGACGAGCCCACCGGCGCGCTGGATCTGCGCAGCGCCGGCAAGGTGCTCGGGCTGCTGCGCGACCTGGTCGACGAGCTGGGCCAGACCGTCGTCATGGTCACCCACGACCCGGCCGCCGCCGCCCGCGCCCACCGCGCGCTGGTGATGGCCGACGGCCGGGTCGTCGAGACGCACGAGGCTCCGGCCGCCGCCGAGCTGGCCGCCCGCCTCGCCGAGCTGGGGCGGTGAGCCCGGTGTTCGCGATCGCCCTCCGGATGACCCGCCGCCGGCTGGCCGCGCTCGTCGCGGTGGTCTGCGCGGTGCTCGGCGGGGCCGCCATCGTCACCGGCACCGGGGTGCTGGCCGAGTCCGGCCTGCGCTCGGAGCTGCCGGTCGACCGGCTGGCCGCCGCCGACGTGCTCGTCGCCGCCGACCAGACGGTGCGGTCGTCGGGGGAGCTGCCGGTCGCGCTGCCCGAGCGGGCCGGCGTGCCCGCAGACCTGGCCGGCCGCCTCGCCGGTCTGCCCGGCGTCACCGCCGCCGCCGGCGACCTCGCGTTCCCGGCCGCCGTGCTGACCGCCGACGGCGACGTGGTCGGCGGCGACGCCCCCGCCGCCGTGGGCCACGGCTGGAGCTCGCTGCAGCTGCTGCCCGACCGGCAGGTGCGGGGCAGCCCGCCGGTCGGCCCGGACGAGGTCGCCGTCGACCCGGCCGTCGCCGCGGCCGCCGGCCTCGAACCGGGCGATCCGGTCCGCGTCGTCGCCGCGGGGCGGACGGCGGAGTACCGGGTGACGGCGGTGGCCGGGCCGGCCGGCGCGGGCGTGCTGTTCGCCGACGACGTCGCCGCACGGCTGGCCGGGCGCACCGGCACCGTCGACCTCGTCGGCCTGCGGGTCGAGCCGGGCGCCACGGACCGGGTCGCCGACGCCGTGCGCGCGCAGGTCGCCGACGCCGGCCTGGAGGTGGCGACCGGGGGCGACCGGGGGGAGCTGGTGCTGCCCGAGGCAGCCGCCGCCCGCAGCCTCCTCGTCGCGCTGGCCTCCTCGCTGGCCGGGGTGCCGCTGCTCGTCGTCGGGTTCGTCATCGCCGGCGCGCTGTCGGTGTCGATCGCCGGTCAGCGGCGCGAGCTGGCGCTGCTGCGCGCGGTCGGCACCACCCCGCGGCAGGTGCGCAGGCTGGTCGCGACCCAGGCCGGCCTGGCCGCCGCCGTCGCGCTGGTCCCCGGGATCGCGCTGGGCTACCTGCTCGCCGACCGGTTCCGTCGGCTCCTGGTCGGCACGGGCCTGATCCCCGAGCAGCTGCCGCTCACGTGGAGCCCGCTGCCGGCGCTGGCCGCCACGCTGCTGCTGCTCCTGGTCGTCCAGATCGCGGCCCGCGGCGCGGCGTGGCGGGTCTCGCGGGCGCCGGTCACCGCCGCCCTCGGGGAGAGCCGCACCGGGCCGGCGGTGCCGTCGGCGGTGCGCACCCGGATCGGCCTGGGGCTCCTGGTGGCCGCCCTTCCGCTCGCGGTGCTGCCGCTGCTGCTGCGCTCGCAGCTCGGTGCGGCGGGCACGTCGCTGGCCGGCATCGTCGGCGCCATCGGTCTGGCGCTGGCCGGCCCGGTGCTGCTGCGCCGGGTCACCGGCGGGCTGGCCCGCCGGCTCCCGGCGAGCACCTCCGCGCCGACCTGGCTCGCGGTGGCCAACCTGCACGGGTACGCACTGCGTTCGGCCGGCGCGGTCACCACGCTGGCGATGGCCGTGGTGCTCGCGCTGACCTACACCTCCTCGCACACCACGGTGGCCGCCGCCGTCACCGGGGAGGCCGAGGAGGCCACGCTGGCCACCGCGCAGGTCGTCGCCCCGGCGCTCGGCGGCATCCCCGAGGACGCGCTGACCGCCGTGCGGGCCACCCCCGGCGTCGAGGCCGCCGCCCCCGTGCGCACCACCGCGGTGCTGTGGTCGCAGCGCCTGCTCGGCGAGGTCACCGTCGAGCCGCAGGGTGCGCTGGTGCTCACCCCCGCCGCGCCCGAGGTGCTCGACCTCGACGTCCGGGCCGGCAGCCTGGCCGGGCTGACCGGCGACACCGTCGCGCTGGGCACCGAGGCGGCGCGCGCCCGCGACGCCGGTGTCGGCAGCCGGGTGCGGCTCACCCTCGGTGACGGTGCCGAGGTGACGGCACGGGTGGTCGCCGTCTACGAGCGCACTCTCGGCCTCGGCGCCGTCGTCCTCTCCTCGGACCTGGCCGCCGGGCACACCACCAGCGATCTCGCCGACCAGCTCCTGGTCCGCACCGACGGCAGCGCCGCCGCCGACCGGGCCCTGGCCGCGGCGGTCGCGGCCCGACCGGGCCTGGTGCTGGCCGATGCCGCCGCCGGACCGGCGCGAGCGGTGCCGCCGGAGACGTGGGTCAACCTCGCGGTGGTCGGCGTGCTGCTGGGCTACGTGCTGCTCGGCGTCGCCAACTCGCTGGTCGCCGCCACCGCCCAGCGCCGCGAGGAGCTGGCCACCCTGCGGCTCAGCGGCACCACGCCGGCCCAGCTGCGAGCCATGGTGCGGTGGGAGGCCGGGTTCATCTCGGCCGCCGCCGTCCTCGCCGGGGTCCTGGTCTCGGCCGTGCCGCTGGCGCTGCTGGGCCTTGGGTTCCTCGACCGGCCCTGGCCGGCCGGGCCCTGGTGGCTGCTGCCCGCAGCGGCCGTCGTCGTCACCGCGATCGCGGTCGCCGGCATCGGGCTGCCGGCCCGCTCGGCGCTGCGCACGCCACCGACGGCGGCCCTGACCGGCGCGGGATAGCCGTACCGCCCTGGAGACGTCGGTCGGTCCCCGGGGCCCTCGTCGGCAGGGACCTCCGGCCCGGCGGTCGGGACCCTCGGCCCTCTCGCGGGACCACCCCCCGCGACCAGCATGGAAGCGGGTCCGGGAGAGCACCCGGTCCGGGCGCCGCCGGCGCCCGACCACCGAGCAGAGGGAGTGGTCATGAGCGTCGACGTGCAGCAGCGTCCGCGCACGGCGGAGCGGCCCGCGGTCGGGCAGCGTCCGGCCGTGGGCCGCGCCCAGGTGCGGTCGGCCCCGCCCGCGGAGAAGCGCGGCCCGGAGTACCACGGCTGGTTGTGCGCCCTCGGCGTCGTCGTCGCGGCGACGATCGTCCTCACCGCCATGATCGTGCTCACGATGCTGGCCGGAGGCGACGGCCACCTGCAGTGATCTGTCGGGGGCCGGGCGACCAGGTCGAGCACGCCCGTGACTCCGCCCGCGGGTGGCGGGAGCAGCACGGGCGTGGCGGCGGCCGCCGAGGCGGCTGACCGACCCGACCGGTCGGGTCGGTCAGCCGTGGCGCCCCCGGGTCAGCCGCCCCGCTCGACCTCGGCCTGCACGACGCCCCGCACCGCGCGCAGCAGCGACTCGTCGGAGGTGTCGCCGTTCGAGAGGGCGGTACGCGCCTGGTCGTCCAGCAGGCTGCCGTCCACCGACTCGAGCCAGGTGACCTCTCCCTCGGCGCGGCGGCCGACCCGCAGGCCCTCGCCCTCCGGCGTCACCACGTACTCCTGGCCATCCACCTGGATCGTCATCTCGTCGCTCATGCACGGCCCCCTACCCCCGAGACCCCCGGTTCCACGCAGGGCGACCTGCGCCCGGGGAGGATGCGCGCATGGACGAGGAGTTCTGCGAGGTCGTGGTCACCGCCGCGGACGCCGACTGGCTGGCCGGCTACACCCGCACGCTGGTCGACGAGCGGCTGGCCGCCTGCGGGCACCACGTGACGCCGATCCGGTCGGTGTACCGCTGGGAGGGGGCGGTGCAGGACGAGAGCGAGGCCCGGGTGGCCCTGCACACCCGCCGGGCGCTGGTGCCCCGGATCGTCGCGCGCACCCGGGAGCTGCACCCGTACGACGTCCCGTGCGTCATCGCCCTCCCGCTGGTCGGCGGCAACCCCGACTACCTGCGGTGGATCGCAGCGGAGACCGACTCCCCGTCCTGATTGGCTCCCCCCCTTTCCGGGGAGAACAGAGGAAGCTGGCTGCGGTAGGGATCACAGCTGCCGATGGAGGGGACGAGCGGCGCGCCAGCGGGCGCCCCGGGACCGGCGGAGGAGACGTGGCGCGAGGCGTGAGCCAGGGCGGGCTGCCGCTCGACGGCCGGGAGGGTGCCGCGTCCCGTGCCTCGGACGCCGCGCTCGTCGGCGCCGTGGTCGACGCCTTGCCGTCCCCGACCGTGCTGCTCGACCCGGACGGCGTGATCGTGATGGTCAACTCGGCCTGGGTCGCCGCCGGGCTCGAGCACGGGCAGTCGATCCGGCCAGGTGCGGACTACTACGCCGAGGCGGTCGGGCTTGCCGACGATCCGGACGGCCGGGAGCTCATCACCGAGCTGCGCGAGCTGATCGCCGGCGCGCGCACGCAGGTGGCGATCGACCGTTCGCTGCCCAGCCCGGCCGGCGGCGGGCGGCTCTGGTTCCACGTGCAGGCCACCCGGGTGGGCGACCAGGGGCACGTCGTCGTCACCCACACCGACGTCACCGCGCGGGTGCGCGCCGAGCTGGCCTCGTCCTGGCAGGCCCGCCACGACCACCTCACCGAGCTGCCCAACCGCGCGTACCTGCACGAGCTCATCGACCGGGAGCTGGAGCACCCCGAACGCCCGGCCCTCGCGGTGCTGTTCCTCGACGTCGACGGCTTCAAGGAGGTCAACGACTCCCTCGGCCACGAGGTCGGCGACGAACTGCTGCGCCGGCTGTCGACCCGGCTGCTCGAGGCCACCCGCAGCCAGGACACGGTGGGCCGGCTGGGTGGCGACGAGTTCGTGATCGTGTGCCGGGACTGCGGGAGCGACGGGGCCGATGCCCTCGCCGCCCGCTGCCAGGCCGCCCTCGCCGAGCCGTTCGTGCTGGCGGGGCGCACGCTCACCCTGGGCGCCAGCATCGGCATCGCCGCCGTCGGACGCGATGACCGCCGGGGAGTCCGCTCGACCGATCTGGTCCGGGACGCGGACCTGGCCATGTACGCGGCCAAGGCGGCCGGACGCGGTGGGGTCCGGATGTTCACCCCCGACCTGCGGAGCGCCGCGCAGGACCGGCTCCAGCTGGCCGGTGAGCTGCGCGGGGCCATCGAGCAGGGGCAGCTGGTGCTGCACTACCAGCCGGTGATGCACCTGGCGACGGGCGACTGCTCGGCGGTCGAGGCGCTGGTGCGCTGGCAGCACCCGGACCGCGGGCTGCTCGGGCCCGGGGAGTTCCTGCCGCTGGCCGTCCAGCACGGCCTGATGGTCCCGCTGACCCGCTGGGTCCTGCGCACCGCCGTCCGGCAGGCCGCCGTCTGGGACGCGGCGGGGCTACCGCTGGTCATGGGCGTCAACATCGGGGCCGAGCACTTCGCCACCGGCACGCTGGGCTCCGACGTCGCCACGGCTCTCACCGAGGCGGGGCTGCCGCCCGAGCGGCTGGTGGTGGAACTCACCGAGACCAGCGTGGCCGCCGACTTCGACTCGGCGGCCGCCCAGCTGGCCGCGCTGCGGGTCACCGGCGTGGAGGTCGCCATCGACGACTTCGGTCGCGGGTTCTCCTCGCTGGGCCAGCTCGTCTCGCTCCCGGCCGGCGTCCTCAAGATCGACCGGAGCCTCGTCGTGGGGGTGGCCGGCCGGGCCCGGGAGTCCGCCGCCGCCATCGCCGCCGTCGTCGGGCTGGCGCAGGCGGTCGGCATGCGGACCCTCGCCGAGGGCGTCGAGACCGCCGGGCAGCTGGCCCTGGCGACCGAGCTGGGCTGCACCTTCGCCCAGGGCTTCCACATCGCGCGGCCGATGCCGGCGGAGGAGATCCCCGGCTGGATGGCCGACCACTGCGCGGGGCCGCCGCCGGCGCCCCTGCTCACCGGGGCCGGGGCGCTGTCCCGCGGCCTCGGGTCCCCGACCTCCGGCTGACCGCCGTCAGCCCGGCTCGCCGCGCGCCTTGCGCCGCACGATCACCACGATGTCCACCACGGCGACGGCCGCGGCGATGAACAGCAGCACGGCCGGCCAGGTGGGCAGGTCGTCGACCATCAGCCAACCCAGACCGGCGAGCACGCAGAACACGAGGCCGAAGATCGCCAGGGCCAGCCGCAGGGTGAGCGCCGACCGGGCCGGGCGCGCCCCGGCGAACCCGGCCGTGGGGTCGTGGTGGTCGGGCAGGCCGCGTGCGTAGTCCTCACGCGAGCGAGGTCGGTTCGGATCGGTCATGGCATCCCTGCCTACCCGGGGCGGGGGCGCACTACCCTGGGTCGACGTGGCCTCCGCTGACTTCTCCGTCGTCCTGGACGAGCTCGACACGACCCTGAAGTCGATCGAGGCCGTCCTCGACGTCGACCGCATGCGCCGGGAGGTGGCCGAGCTCGAGCAGCAGGCCGCCGCGCCCGACCTCTGGGACGACGTCGAGGCCGCCCAGGCGCTCACCTCGAAGCTCTCCTACATGCAGGGTGACCTGCGCCGGGTGGAGGAGCTGCGTGGACGCCTGGAGGACGTCGGGCTGCTGCACGAGATGGCCGCCGAGGAGGGCGACGAGGCCACCACGGCCGAGGCGGAGCAGGAGCTGGCGAACCTGCGCAAGGCGATCGACGAGCTCGAGGTGCGCACCCTGCTCTCCGGCGAGTACGACTCCCGCGAGGCGCTGGTGACCATCCGGTCGGAGGCCGGGGGCGTCGACGCCGCCGACTTCGCCGAGATGCTCATGCGCATGTACCTGCGCTGGGCCGAGCGCCACAAGTACCCGACCGAGGTGCTCGACATCAGCTACGCCGAGGAGGCCGGCATCAAGTCGGCCACCTTCTCGGTCAAGGTGCCCTACGCCTACGGCACCCTCTCGGTCGAGCAGGGCACCCACCGGCTGGTGCGGATCTCCCCGTTCGACAACCAGGGCCGCCGGCAGACCTCGTTCGCGGGTGTCGAGGTGCTGCCCGTCGTCGAGCAGACCGACCACGTCGAGATCCCGGAGAACGAGATCCGGGTGGACGTCTTCCGCTCCTCGGGGCCGGGTGGGCAGAGCGTCAACACCACCGACTCCGCGGTCCGGATGACCCACATCCCGACCGGCATCGTCGTCTCCTGCCAGAACGAGAAGTCCCAGATCCAGAACCGGGCCGCGGCGCTGCGGGTGCTGCAGGCCCGGCTGCTCGTCGTCCGCCAGCAGGAGCAGAAGGCGGAGATGGACGCGCTCAAGGGGGAGGGCAGCAGCTGGGGCAACCAGATGCGCTCCTACGTCCTGCACCCGTACCAGATGGTGAAGGACCTCCGCACCGAGCACGAGACCGGCAACACCGCCTCCGTCCTCGACGGGGACATCGACGCCTTCATCGAGGCCGGCATCCGGTGGCGGCGCCAGCAGGAGGCCGTCGACGCCGCCTGAAGAAGGACCGCCCTTCCCCCACGCGCCTCGCACGCTCGGCGCGGGCCCCTGGAGGACGGCCGTTCCGGCGCGGTCGGCGAGGTCACATTCCGGGGCGATCCGGAGCCGGACGCAACCGTCCGTGACCGGGTGACCCGGCGGTTACCGCGCGACGGTGACACACCGCGAGAACGAGTCCGGAGCGTTCCGTGGCGAACGGACCGGATACCCGGCCAGGACTAGTACCGTGGCGCCTCGTGATCGAATTGCAACACGTCACCAAGCTGTACCCGGCCGGCGGCCGGCCTGCGCTCGACGACGTGTCCACGGAGATCGACAAGGGCGAGTTCGTCTTCCTCATCGGGTCCTCCGGTTCGGGCAAGTCGACCTTCCTCCGGCTGCTGCTGAAGGAGGAGGACCCGACGTCGGGCACGATCGTGGTGAACGGCCAGACGCTCAACACCATGAGCAAGTGGAAGGTGCCCAAGCTCCGCCGCACCATGGGCTGCGTCTTCCAGGACTTCCGCCTGCTGCGCAACCGCACGGTGGCGCAGAACGTCGCCTTCGCCCTCGAGGTGATCAACAAGCCGCACCGCACCATCAAGCGGGTCGTCCCCGAGGTGCTGGAGATGGTCGGGCTGGAGGGGAAGGCCAACCGGCTCCCCGGCGAGCTCTCCGGTGGTGAGCAGCAGCGGGTCGCGATCGCCCGCGCGTTCGTCAACCGGCCGCTGGTGCTGCTGGCCGACGAGCCGACCGGAAACCTCGACCCGGAGACGAGCGAGGGCATCATGCTGCTGCTCGAGCGGATCAACCGGACCGGCACCACGGTGGTCATGGCGACGCACGACTACCACATCGTCGACTCGATGCGCCGCCGCGTCATCGAGCTCAACGGGGGAGTCCTCACCCGCGACCAGTCGCGCGGTGTGTACGGCGTGGGCCGCTAGCAGCGCCCGCCGCGAGTCGTCCAACCAGGTGCCGACGACGTCGAGGCACCTGTCTCGCCTCGTGCACGAATCCAGATAGGGAATCCATTGCGCGTCAACTTCGTGCTCTCCGAGGTGGCCACCGGGCTCCGTCGCAACCTGACCATGACGGTCGCGATGATCCTGACCACGGCCATCTCGCTCGGGCTCATGGGCACCGGCCTGCTCATCGCCGGGATGATCTCCGAGATGAAGGAGATCTACTACGACAAGGTTCAGGTCTCCATCTTCCTGGCCGACGACGTCACCGACGAGCAGCGTCAGGCGATCCAGAGCGAGCTGGAGTCCTCCGACGAGGTCCGGAGCTTCATCTACGAGTCGCGCGAGGAGGCCTACGAGCGCTTCCAGCAGCAGTTCAGCCAGCAGCCGGAGCTGGTGGCGAACACCCCGCCGGACGCGCTGCCGGAGAGCTTCCGCGTCGAGCTGGTGAACCCCGAGCGCTACGAGGTGATCGCCGCCCAGTTCCCCAACGGGGAGGCCGGCGTCGACCAGGTGCGGGACGAGGGCGAGTTCCTCGACCGGCTGTTCAGCCTGCTCAACGGCGCCCGCAACGCGACGATCGCCGTCGCGGTCGTGCAGGCGCTGGCGGCGCTGCTGCTGATCTCCAACACCATCCAGCTCGCGGCGTTCAACCGGCGCAACGAGACCAACATCATGCGGCTGGTCGGCGCCTCCCGCTGGTACACCCAGCTGCCGTTCATCCTCGAGGCGGCGATCGCCGGCCTCATCGGTGGGCTCCTCGCCGCCGGCGGGCTGATCGTGACCAAGGTGCTCTTCATCGACCGGACCCTCTCCGGTCCGATCCGGGCCGGCATCATCCCCCAGGTCGAGTGGAGCGCGATCATCACCAACAGCGTGGTCGTCACCGGCGTCGGCGTCGCGCTGGCCGCCATCGCCGCCTTCGTCACCCTGCGGCTGTACGTCCGGATGTAGCCGGCGCTGCCCTCTCGTCGAGATCCCGCGATCTCGCCCGTCCCCGGGCCCGGGGCGGAGGAGATCGCGGGATCTCGGCGTCTCCGGGGCACGATCGGCGGCGGCGGTAACCTGGTCCCATGCCGCGTGAGACCGGGCGCAAGCTGATCGCCCAGAACAAGAAGGCGCGGCACGACTACTCGATCCTCGACACCTACGAGGTGGGCCTGGTGCTCACCGGCACCGAGGTGAAGAGCCTGCGGGCCGGCCGTGCCTCGCTCGTCGACGGATTCGCCTCGATCGACGACGGCGAGGTGTGGCTGCAGCACGTGCACATCCCCGAGTACGTGCAGGGCACCTGGACCAACCACGCCCCGCGCCGCAAGCGCAAGGTGCTCATGCACCGCGAGGAGATCGACAAGCTGATGGGCAAGACCCGCGAGGGCGGCCTGACGCTGGTGCCGCTGGACCTGTACTTCAAGGACGGCAAGGTCAAGGCCACCCTCGCGCTCGCCAAGGGCAAGAAGTCCTACGACAAGCGGCACGACCTCGCCGAGCGCGACTCGCGCCGGGAGATCCAGAAGGCGTTCGGCCGCTACGTGAAGGGCCGTCGCTGACGAACGGGCGTCGCCGGAAAACCGGTTGAGCGGCCCGGAACACTCGGGCCGTGCGGATGACCTTCCAGCGGATGGCAGACCGTCGGCCGGTCGAGACCCTGGTCGAGCGGGACGACGGCGTCGTGTTCGCCATGCGGGGTGCCGGGGGCGGAGCCGACCTGCCGCACGACCTGGTGCACGCCGTCGTCGAGACGGCGCTGCCGCTGCACGACGGCGTCTGGGGCTGCGTCGCCGACGGCGTGGTGTGGGGCAGCATGCGGCACGTGTCCGGCCGCCGGCCGCCGCATTCCGCCGAGCGGTCCGACCGGCTGAAGCGGGAGCGGACCGAGGCCGTGCAGCGTGCGGAGACCGTCGCGGACGTCATCGGCCGGCTGGCCCGGGGCGAGGAGGTGCTGCCTGCCCACGTCGCGGCCGCGGGTCTCCCGCGTGACCGGGTCGAGGCCGCCGTCCGGGCAGTGCGGGAGGCGGCCCGCCGGTGGGCCGCGCTGCCGGTCGGGGAGCAGTGGGTGGTCGAGTGGCCGGCCGGTGGACGGCGTCCCGGGACGGGCGGGCGGCGACGCTGACAGGGCGCGCATACGGTGAGCGCATGAGAGGCATCGCGTACGACCGGTTCGGGGGCGTGGACGTCCTGCAGCTGCGGGACGACCTCCCCGAGCCGCCGGTCGGCCCGGACACGGTGCTGGTGCGCAGCCGGGCCGCGGGCGTCAACCCGGTCGACATCGGCATCCGCGAAGGCGGCCTGTCCGCCTTCTTCCCGCACAACTTCCCGATCGTCCCGGGCTGGGACCTCGCCGGGGTCGTCGAGGCCGTCGGCCCCGCGATCGTCGACTTCAAGCCCGGTGACGAGGTGTTCGGCTACCTGCGGCGCGACGACGTCCAGTGGGGGACGGCGGCCGAGCTCGTCCCCGCACCGCAGCGCTGCCTGGCGCACAAGCCCGAGTCCCTGTCGTTCACCGAGGCCGGCGGCGTGCCGCTGGCCGGCCTGACCGCCTACCAGGCGCTCACCGAGGCGCTCCGCGTCGGCGAGGGCGACCGCGTGCTGGTGCACCGGGCCGCCGGTGGGGTCGGCTTCTTCGCCGTGCAGATCGCCGTCGCGCTCGGCGCGCACGTCATCGGCACCGCGAGCCCCCGCAACCACGGCTTCCTCCGCGAGGCCGGCGCCGCCGAGGTGCTCGACTACTCGGCGGGCCCGATCAGCGAGCAGCTCACCGACAAGGTGGACGCCGTGCTCGACCTCAACGGCGGGGACACGCTGGCCGACGCGCCGCAGCAGGTGCGCGACGTCGCCCGCATCGCCAGCGTCGTGGACCCCTCGGTCAACGACATGGGTGGGCGCTACGTCTTCGTCCGCCCGGAGCGGCACGACCTGGAGGAGCTGGCCCGCATGGCCGACGCCGGTCAGCTGCGGGTGGCGGTCGCGAAGGCGTTCCCGCTGGAGCAGACGGCCCAGGCCCACGAGCTCGTCGCCGGCGGGCACGTGCGCGGCAAGGTCGTCGTCACGGTCCCGTGAGCACCGTCCAGCCCCCGGCGGACGACGCCGACGTCCCGCGGTACTGGCGAGAGCTGGGTCTGCCCGGGCTGGTCGACGTGCACGTGCACGTCCTGCCCGAGCGGGTGCAGGCGAAGGTGTGGCAGTACTTCGAGGCCGCAGGCACCCACTACGGGGCCGATTGGCCGGTGGCCTACCGGCTGCCCGAGGAGGAGCGGCTCGCCGTCCTGGCGCGGCTCGGGGTGCGCGCCTTCCCGACGCTGCCGTACCCGCACAAGCCCGGCATGGCCGCCTGGCTCAACGAGTGGTCGGCCGAGTTCGCCGCGGAACGCCCGCAGGTGCTGCAGTCGGCGACGTTCTTCCCCGAGGCGGGCGTCGACGGCTACGTCGCCACCGCCCTCGACCGCGGCGCGCGGATCTTCAAGGTGCACGTGCAGGTCGGCGCCTTCGACCCGCGGGACCGGCTGCTCGACGACGTCTGGGCGCGGCTGGAGGAGACCGGCACCCCGGTGGTCATCCACTGCGGCTCGGGCCCGCTGGCCGGCGAGCACACCGGCCCGGTGCCGATGCAGGGGTTGCTCGAGCGGTTCCCGCGGCTCCAGCTGGTGATCGCCCACCTGGGCATGCCGGAGTACCGGGAGTTCCTCGACCTGGCCGAGCGCTACGAGCGGGTCCACCTGGACACCACGATGTTCGCCACGGACTTCACCCAGCGGCTGATGCCCTTCGACCTGGCGGACCTCCCGCGGCTGGCCGCGCTGCGGGACAAGGTGCTCCTCGGCAGCGACTTCCCGTCCATCCCGTATCCCTACGCCCACCAGCTGGCTGCGCTGCACCGGCTGGACCTGGGGGAGGAGTGGCTGCGCGCCGTCCTGTGGCACAACGGGGCCCGGCTGTTCAGGATCGAGGCGTGACCCCGAGCATCCGCCTGACGGCGACCGTCCTCGGCACCCCGGACCCGCAGGGGCTGGCCCACTTCTACCAGCGCCTGCTCGGCTGGCCGATCCGCGACGACGATCCGCAGTGGGCCACGCTGCGGCCCGAGGACGGCGGCCCGGGGCTGTCCTTCCAGCGGGAGGACGACCACGTACCGCCCGTGTGGCCACCGCAGCCGGGCGCCCAGCAGATGCAGCAGCACCTGGACTTCCAGGTCGACGACCTCGACGCCTTCACCGCGGTGGCGGAGCAGGCCGGTGCGCGCCGGGTCGGCGGGCACACCGACGCGGAGGAGGACGTCCGCGTCTTCACCGATCCGGCCGGCCACCCTTTCTGCCTGTTCGTGCGGCTCCGGTAAATCGGCTCGCGCCGCGCCGGGGCGACTGCCTAGCCTCGGCCCTCGTGCCCGCGCTCCCCGCCGTCCCCGACGGCTGCACCGCCCGCCCCCTGCGCACCGACGACGCCGCGGCGGTCGCCGAGCTGCTCGTCGCCGCCGAACCGCTCGACGACTCCGGCGAGTTCCCCGACGCCGACGACATCGGTGACGAGTGGACCGGCTGGGGCGTCGACCCCGGGCGGGACGGGATCGCCGTCTGCGACGCCGGCGGCGCGCTCGCCGGCGTCGCGGTCGTCTCCGCCAGCCCCACCTTCCGGGACGCCTTCCGGATCGTCCTCGACGGCCGGGTGCGCCCCGACCAGCGGGGCCGCGGGATCGGCGCCGCCCTGCTGGACTGGCAGCTCGCCCGCGGGGCGGAGGTGCACGCCGAGCGGCACCCCGAGGCGCCGGCGCGGCTGGTGGTGGGCGTGCTCGGCAGCCAGCCGGCCCTGGAGCGCCTGGTGCAGGGGCGCGGGCTGACCGCGGAGCGCTGGTACCGCACCATGGAGCGGCCGCTCACCGACCTCCCCGAGGCGCGGGAGGTCCCGGGTGTCGAGCTCCTCCCGTTCCAGTGGGACCGCGACGACGAGGTGCGCCGGGCGCACAACGCGGCGTTCACCGAGCACCACGGCTCCAGCGAGCGCGACGAGGCATCGTGGCAGCGCCTGTTCACCGGCGCGCGGGCCTTCCGGCCCGATCTGTCGGTGCTCGCCGTCGAGGACGGCGCGGTGCAGGGCTACGTGCTCGGCTACGTCTACGAGGCCGACACCCGGGCGAAGGGGCACCGCGAGGTGGTCCTCGGCCAGATCGGCGTGCTGCCCGCCGCCCGGGGGCGGGGCGTGGCGGCGGCGATGATCGGCCGCAGCCTGGCGGCAGCCGCCGCACACGACTGCCAGGCCGCCGTCCTCGACGTCGACAGCGACAACGTCACCGGCGCGCTGCGGCTCTACGAGAGCCTCGGTTTCCGCACGGTCCGGACCCGGGTGACGTGGTCCCTGTCACTGCCGGCGGTGGTGGCTGGCTAGGGTGCGCCCATGGTCAGCGCCGAGCAGTCCGCGCCCGTCTTCGATCCCGCCCTCGTCGGCCGCGCCCACCGCGCGATCGACCCGCTGCACTCGCAGCTGTACTTCGCCCCGGAGCAGGACGAGCACCTCGGTGCGGTCGGCCTGCGGCCGGGCCGGATGGTCTACTTCGCCGGGCGGGCCGCGGCCATGGGCGCCGTCGGCGCGGGGGTCGTGACGGCGACCTTCTACAACTTCGCGCCCTCGCTGGTGGCGCACATGATCCCGCGCGCGTGGTCGCTGGCGACGCCCGAGCAGGTGCTCGCCGCCCGCCTGGACGCCGCCCGCGCCTCCCTCACCCGCCTGCTCGGCGAGGAGACCGCCGGGAGCCCCGAGGTGGCCGAGCTGGCCGGGCTGCTCCGCGAGGCCTGCGCCGGGCTCAGCGCGGAAGGCCGGCCGCTGTACGCCGGGCACGCCGACCTGCCGTGGCCGGAGGAGCCGCTGCTGGCGCTGTGGCACGGCGCCACGCTGCTGCGCGAGCACCGCGGGGACGGGCACGTCGCCGTCCTGGTGCACGCCGGGCTGTCCGGGCTGGAGGCCCTGATCACGCACTGCGCCACCGGCCGGGGGTTCACCGTGCCCGCGGCCAAGGCGACCCGCGGGTGGAGCGACGAGCAGTGGGCGGCCGGGTGCGCGGCGCTGGCCGACCGCGGGCTCCTCGACGACGCCGGCCTGACCGAGGAGGGCGCCGAGCTGCGCGCCCGCATCGAGGTGCAGACCGACGCCCTCGCCGCCGATCCGTGGCTGTCGCTGGGCGCGGAGAAGACCGCCCGCGTGGTCGAGCTGGGCAAGGGGCTGTCGCGCGTGATCACCGCCAACGGAGCGTTCGGCCAGGGCATCTTCGGCCGCGGCTGAGCCGGCGCCGCCCCTGCTGCGTCACCGTTCAGGGACCGGTGCGTTCTCCAGGTCGCTGAGCGGTGGTCGCGGCCCTAAGGTCATGCCGCCGGAGCCGGCCTGAGGGGGGCGTCATGACGTCGACCGAGCGATCGCAGGGCGCGGTCCAGGCGGCCGCCCACGGCCGGGGGGCGGCGCAGCGCACCGACGTCGACGCCGCCTTCCGCGGCAGCGCCACGTACCGCAGCCTGGGGGAGCAGCAGCTCAGCCCGGCCGAGGAACGGTTCGAGAAGGGCCGGCGCACCGTCGGTCTGTTCCTCGCGCCGCTGGTCACCCTGGTCTTCGCGCTGGTCCCGCTCGACCTGCCGCGCGACCAGCACCTGCTCGCCGCGATCCTGCTCGGGGTCATCGTCCTGTGGATCACCGAGCCGGTGCCCATCCCCATCGGCGGCCTCATCGGCGTCGCCGCGATCGCCGTGCTCGGGGTGGTGCCGGCCGACGACGCGCTGGCGCCGTTCGGCTCGACGACGGTGTTCACCTTCATCGGCGCGTTCATCCTCGCCGCGGCCATGCTCAAGCACGGGGTGGCCCGGCGCTTCGCGATGTTCATCCTGTCGCTGACGTGGGTCGGTGCCTCGACCGCCCGGGTCGTGATCGCCTTCGGGTTCATCACCGCGGTGCTGTCGGCGTTCGTGTCCAACACCGCCACCGTCGCGATGCTGCTGCCCACGGCGATCGGCATCCTGTCGGTGATCGCCAAGCTGCTGCAGGACAAGGAGCTGGTGAAGCCGGACTTCGACCCGCTCCGGCTGCGCGTCGGCGTCGCCCTGATGCTGATGCTGGCCTACGGCGCGGGCGTCGGGGGCCTGCTCACCCCGGTCGGCAGCCCGCCCAACCTGATCGGCCGCGGGCTGATCGAGGAGGCGACCGGGGAGCGGATCGGCTTCCTCGACTGGATGCTCATGGCGCTGCCGATCTGCGCGCTGATGTTCGTCGCGCTCACGGTCGTGCTGCTGCTGATCAACAAGCCGGAGATCAAGCGGATCGAGGGCGTGCACGAGTACGTCCAGAAGGAGCGGGCCGAGCTCGGCCCCTTCTCCGGCGCCGAGCGCAACACCCTGATCGCCTTCGGCGTCACCGTGGCGCTGTGGATCTTCCCCGGCGTCATCGCGCTGACCGCGGGCACCGAGTCGGAGCTGTACGCGACGCTCGGCGACCGGCTCGACGAGGGCATCGTCGCCGTCCTCGGGGCCTCGCTCCTGTTCCTGCTGCCCACCGACTGGAAGCGCCGGGAGTTCACCCTCAACTGGAGCGACGCGGCCACCATCGACTGGGGCACGATCCTGCTGTTCGGCACCGGGATCATCTTCGGCTCGCTGCTGGCCGACACCGGCCTGGCGGAGACGATCGGCCAGGCGTCGGCCGACGGGCTCGGCCTGACCAGCACGCTGGCGATCACCGTGTTCGCGGTGATCCTGGCGATCATCATCAGCGAGACGACGTCGAACACGGCGTCGGCCGCCGTCGTCGTCCCGATCATCATCCCGGTGGCCGTGGCCGCGGGGATCAACCCGTTCGTCCCGGCGCTGGCGGCGACCTTCGCGGCCTCCTTCGGCTTCATGCTCCCGGTCTCCACGCCGCAGAACGCGATCGTGTACGGCTCCGGCGTCGTGCCGATCACCAAGATGATCCGGTCGGGCATCTCCTTCGACGTCCTCGGCGCGATCCTCATCGTGCTGCTGCTCCCGCTGCTGGTCGACCTGGTCCTGGGCGCCGTCGGCTGACCGGCGCGGCCACCCGGTTCACCCGTGTGGGCGAGGACACGGTCCGCGCTCCCGTGCCCGCGTGGGAGGATGGACGACGGCCGAGATCAGGGGCGCAAGCAGCCCGGAGCCGGGAGGGGGACGCCGTGCGAAGTGAGCCTCCCAGTACCGGTCCCCAGGTCCTCCCCGCCCGCTGAGGCGCCCCTCCCCGCTGGGAGGTCGCGAGGACCGCACCGGTGCCCACCGCCGTCCCCTCGCCCCGGGAGTCCGTCATGGCCGAGCGTCGCCGTGCGCCGCTGACCGCACTGTCCACCCTCGCCCGCCGTCCGCGGCTCGAGCTCTTCCCGCCCGTCCGGCAGCCGGCCCCGCCGGCTACGGGGGCGACGTCGGTGTCGGCCCTGGTGTCCGAACCGTCGCGGATCGTCGACAACGCCGTCTACTCCGACGGCCGGCGCGTGGCCACGCCCGACTCACCTGCCGAGAGCCGGGAGGAGCTCGCGCTCGGCGAGGACCGGCTGGCCTGGCTGGGGCTCTACCGGCCGGAGCCCGGGGAGCTCGGCGCGCTGGCCGAGCTGTTCGACCTGCCCGAGCTCGCCGTCGAGGACGCGATCAAGGCCCACCAGCGGCCGAAGTTCGAGCGCTACGGCAGCACGCTGTTCGTCGTGCTCAAGGCGGCGCGGTACGTCGACGCGCTGGAGGAGGTGGAGTTCGGGGAGCTGCACCTGTTCCTCGGGCCCGACTTCGCGATCACGGTGCGGCACAGCGAGTCCCCCGACCTGGCCCGGGTGCGCCGCCGGCTGGAGAGCGATCCCGCGCTGCTGGCCAAGGGCAGCGAGGCGGTGCTGTACGCGGCCCTCGACGCGGTCGTCGACGGGTACGGGCCGGTGGTCGAGGGCCTGGCCAACGACATCGACGAGATCGAGACCCAGGTGTTCGGCGGCGACCCCGGGGTCTCGCGGCGCATCTACGAGCTGTCGCAGGAGGTGCTGGAGTTCCAGCGCGCGGCGCAGCCCCTGACCGGCATCATCGCCGCGATCACCGCCGGTTTCGACAAGTACGGCGTGGACGAGGAGCTGCGCAGCTACCTGCGCGACGTCGCCGACCACGTGGTGCAGGTGAACGAGCGGGTGGAGGGCTTCCGCCTGCAGCTGCGCGACATCCTCACCGTGAACGCCACCCTGGTGGCGCAGCGGCAGAACGAGGAGATCCGCGAGCTCACCGAGACGAGCATCGCGCAGGGCGAGGAGGTCAAGAAGATCTCCGCCTGGGCGGCCATCCTGTTCGCCCCGAGTCTGGTGGGCGGCGTCTACGGCATGAACTTCGACCACATGCCCGAGCTCGACGAGGTGTGGGGCTACCCGTTCGCGCTGCTGCTGATGTTCGGGGTCAGCCTCACGCTGTACCTGGTGTTCAAGCGGCGCGACTGGATCTGAAAGAGGACCCCGTCCTCCTCGTCCCTCGCGAGCTCGCGACGAGCCTCTGGACGGGGCCGCGGTGTGGGGGGAACAACCGGCTGGACCGGGCCGTTACCCTGACTGCACAACTACACAGGGGGTGATTGGTCTCGACTTCGGTCGGGTGTCCAGGGGAAGCGAGCCGAGGAAGGCAACGATGAGCTCGTTAACCATGCGTTGCAAAACACACAAGCGCCGACTCCAGTCAGCGCGACTTCGCTCTCGCTGCCTAAGCAGCAGGAGTGAGTCTGTCAGCCCGGGTTCGTCATCGGCCCGGATCCTGGCATCAGCTAGATGACTCACCATGAGCGCCGGTCGCGGGCGTTCATGGGACACCTCACAGCGACTGGGCCCGTCACATCGACTTGTTCGCGAGATCGATGGGGTCAAGCAGAGGCAGTAGCGAACTGCGCTCGGAGAAGCCCTGGATATGCGTCGAAGGACGCGGGTTCGATTCCCGCCACCTCCACCCCTGAAGCTCCACCACGTTGGGCCCGGTCATCCGACCGGGCCCAACGTGTGTATGCGTGGCGGGGCAGCGGCGACCACCAGGTCACCAGGAGCCGCCGCCACCTCCACCGGCGCCGCCCCCGACGCTCCCGCCGACGTTCCCGCCGGAGGTGGACGACGACGGCGCGGTGCCGGCCGTGCTGCAGCCGGCGAGGAGGACCGGCCCGAAGGCCGCGTAGTGCAGGTACCGGGCGTCCTGGCCCGAGCGGGCCGGGACGTCGACGGACGAGGCGAGCTGCGACCACCGCTCCGCCTCACCCAGCGAGACGGCCCAGGCGGTGTAGCGGCCGAGCTGACCGGAGGCGATCGCCTCGTCGAGCGCCGTCGGCGGGGACGCGGCGAGGAACCGCCGCAGCGACTCGACCTGCAGCCACGCCGCGGAGCCGGCCGGCGTGAGCACCCGCAACTCCCACCCGGCGACCGCGGTGGCCGCGCCCGCCCCGGCCAGTGCGCCACCGATTGCCGCCAGCGCGAGCGGCAGCCCGACGTCCTGGATCGACAGGTAGCCGGCGAACAGGGCCCCGGCGACGCCGACGACGGCGCCCAGGCCGCCGAGCAGCCGAAGCCGGCCGGCGCGGCGGTCGGCGTCGCCGTCCCACAGGCCGCTGGTGCTCTGCCACGTGTCGAGATGCGTGCCGAGCTCCGCCCAGCCCGCGGCGAAGCCCTCGTCGTACTCGCCGAGCGGGAGCCGGTCCCGGTCGCGGAACAGCAGGTCCAGCAGCCGGCGGACCTCCCCGTCGCCCGGCTGCCGCCGCACCAGGACGACCTCCTCGGGCTGCCCGTCCGGTGACTCCAGGTCGATGGTGCCGGCCACGGCCTGGTCGATGAGCCAGGCCGTCTTGTGTGCCGGGGTGACGGAGCCGGCCAGCAGCACGCCGCCGTGCGCGGGGGGCAGGCTGCCGGGCAGGGAGGGCGAGGGGACGGCGTGGTCGGCGAGCGTGGCCAGGTCGATCCGCGCGTCCTCACCGGGCGCGGAGGTCACCGGGATGCCGACCGCCGGCACCCGCTCCCGGCCGGCGCGCCTGATCACGGCCAGCGCGCCAGCGGCCGCGAGCAGCATGGCGAGGCCGGCGACGGCTCCGGGCAGCAGCGGACCCGTGCCACCCGCCGGAGGCGCGGTCGCCGGTGGCGCGGGTAGCGCCGGGGCGCCGTCGAGGGCGGCGCCCGTCGTGGCGGAGACCGTGACGCCCTCCCCGGCGTCCAGGGAGTCCAACCGGGCCGAGAGCAGGCCGGGCCCGGCCGGCTCGACGTCGCAGGGATCGGTGGATCCACCCTCGCCCGCGGAGCAGCGGCTCCCCGCCAGCTCGGCCGGTGCGCTCACGTGCACCTGGACCTCGTCGATGGGGACGTCCCAGCCGGTGCCCACGGCATCCCAGGCCAGCCGGTCGCCGGAGACGACGCCGTCCAGCGTGTACCCGAGGACGTACCGGTGCCGTCCGGTCACCGTCCGGTCGGGGTCGCCGACGCGGATCTCGCCGTCCGCGCTGACGGTCACGTCGCCGGGGGCGTCCGGCGACGTCGCCTCGACCGGCTCAGCGGGGTCCAGGCCCGGGACCTGGCGGAGGATCCCGCGCCGTTCCTCCCCGCCGAAGTCGTAGTCGATCACCTCGGTGATCCGGGCGCTGCCGTCCTCCGCGACCGTCGCCGCGACCCACAGCAGGCGCACCCGCTCGCCACCGCCGGCGAGGGCGACGACGCTCGTCAGCACGCCCACCGCGACGGCCAGGAGCACGCAGACCAGCAGGTCGATCCGCCGTCTCCGGCGGACACGGTCGGTCCGTCGAGGGCTCGGCACGGTCTCCTCCTCATGCGTGGTCCCGGAGGGCGTCCCCGGCGTCGGGGTGATGATGCCTGTCCGCGCGGGTCCGACACAGGACCGCGCCCGCGCTCGGGGGTTCACCCGGCGCAGGAGTGGGCGCTGGTCAGCACGACGCCGTAGTCACGATCGGGTGGCCGACCGTGCCGGCGGCCTCCGACGACGAGCCGATCAGCTGGGCGCGGCGGTCACAGGTGGGCTGCGCGGCCGGGTCGTGCCGAGTGGGCCCCGGAGGGGTCCGCGTAGGGACGGCGGACTCGCTCGTCGTAGCCGGGGAACGGCAATTGGTCGCGGTGTCGTCCGGAGGACGGCGAAGAGTTACTGCGTCGGCGGACGCATGGCCCTCCCCGGGTCGTGCGCCTTCACGACGACGAGCACGTCCTCCGGCTGCAGCGTGCCGATCAGCGGGTCGTCGAAGCGCAGCGTGCGGCCGCCGCGGGTCACCGAGAGCACGATGTCGCGCAGCTGGCGTGGCCCCAGCCCCACCTCGTCGGTGGTGACCGTCCGCTGGTGCAGGTCCAGGCCCTGGCCCCCGGTGACGAGGTCCTCGACCACCGCGACCACCCGGGGGGCGTCGGTGGAGAGACCCAGCAGCCGGCCGGACGTCGCCGACGTGGTGATGACCGTGTCGGCACCGGACTGCCGCAGGAGGTTGGCGTTCTCCTCCTCGCGGACACTGGTGGTGATCGGCACGCTCGGGTTGAGCTGGCGGACGGTCAGGGTGATGAGCACCGACGCGTCGTCCCGGTTCGCCGCCACGATCACCGACCGGGCGCGTTCGACGGCCGCCCGGCGGAGCACCTCGGTGCGGCCGGCGTCGCCGACGATGCCGGTGAGCCCCACCGCGTTGGCCTCGTCGATCGCCCGGGGCTCGGGGTCGACCACGACGATCTTCTCCAGCGGTGTGCCGCTGGCCTGCAGGGAGCGGATGGCGCTGCGGCCCTTGGTGCCGTAGCCGCACACGATGACGTGCTGGCGCACGCGGGACCTCCAGCGGTGGATGCGGAACTCCTCCCGGGAGCGCGCGGTCAGCGCCTCGAGGGTCGTTCCGATGAGGACGATCAGGAACATGATCCGCAGCGGCGTGATCAGCAGGACGTTGATCAGGCGCGCCTCGTCGGTGACCGGCGTGATGTCGCCGTAGCCGGTGGTGGAGAGGCTGACCGTCGCGTAGTAGAACGCGTCGAGCACCGAGATCTCGTCGCCGCGGCTGTCGGCGTAGCCGTCCCGGTCGATGTAGACGATGAGGACGACGACGAGCAGCACGGCGGCCGCGATGAGCACCCGGCGCCCGACCTGCCGGACGGGGGACTGCTCGACGTGCGCGATGCGCACACCGGTGTGCTCGGTCTCCAGACCGTTCCGCTGCTCGTCCACGCCGCGGACGATAGTGAGCGCGGACCGCGGATGCGCGCCGCCGCACCCGTTCGGGGTGCGGCGGCGCGCGTCGGCTCAGCCGCCGACGGCCTCGCGCTCGCGAGCGGCGAGCTCCCGCTTGAGCACCTTGCCGGCCGCCGAGACCGGGATCGCGTCGATGAAGCGCACGTCGCGCAGCCGCTTGTACGGGGTCACCTTGTCGTTGACGGCGGCCATGACCGACTCGGCGGTCAGCGCGGCGCCGTCCGCGTCGTCCTTGCGCACCACGTAGGCCACCGGCAGCTCCCCGACCTCGTCGTCGGGGCGGCCGACCACCGCCGCGCCGGCCACGCCGGGCACCCCGAACAGGATCTCCTCCAGCTCGCGGGGGAACACGTTGTAGCCCTTGTAGAGCAGCATGTCCTTGGTGCGGTCGACGATCGAGAGGTAGCCGTCCTCGTCGAGGATGCCGACGTCCCCGGAGTGGAACCAGCCGTCGGCGTCGATCGCGTCGGCCGTCGCCTCGGGGCGGTGCGCGTACCCGCGCATCACCTGCGGGCCGCGGATGCAGACCTCGCCCCGCTCACCGGGGGGCAGCGGGTCGCCGCCACCGATCGGGCGGATGGTGATCTCGGTGTCGAAGATCGGCACCCCGACCGTGCCCGGCTTGCGGGTGCCGGAGCGGAACGTCGGGTTGCCGGTGGCCATCATCGTGACCTCGGTGAGGCCGTAGCCCTCGCCGATCGTGGCGTTGGGCATCAGCGCCTGCATCCGTTCGATGAGCGAGACGGGCAGCGGCGCGGCGCCGCTGCTGATGCCGCGGACGTGCGACAGGTCCGCCTCGGTGAAGCCGGGCACCTGGAGCAGGGCCACGAAGACCGGCGGCGCGCCGCCGATCGTGGTGACCTCGTACCTGATCATGTCCTCGACGTACTTGACCGGGTCGAAGCGCATGTGGATGACGGTCATCGTGCCGCCCATGACCATGCCGTTGAGGTAGCCGATCGCACCCATGGCGTGGAACCACGGCGTGAGGTTGATGATCCGCGCCTCGCCCAGGCGGGTGGGGTACTCGTCGGGGCCGAGCACCTGCTCCAGCGTCACGTCGCCCTGCTCGTCGAGCAGGGGAACGGCGCCGGAGGTCCAGCAGCTGGACTGCAGCACGTTGGTGACGACGTTGCGGTGCGGCAGCTCCACGCCCTTGCTGACGCCCGTCGTCCCGCCGGTGTAGGCCAGGTGGGCGAGGTCGGTCGCGACGTCGAGGTCGGCGTCCAGGTGCCGGTCGGTGGGGTCGCCGGCCAGCAGGTCGGCGAGGTCGACGTCGCTGTCCTCGAGGCCGTCCAGCCGTGCGGCGAAGTCGAGGACGTGGGCCTCGCCGGTGACGACGACGGTCTGCACCGGGGTCTGGGCGAGCGCGCCGCGGACGAAGGGCAGCACCTGGTCCCAGGTCACGAGCACGGTCGCGCCGGCGTCGCTGAGCTGGGCGGCGAGGTCGGCGGCCGGGAGCAGCGGGTTGGTGGGGGAGAAGGTCGCGCCGGACAGCAGGATCCCGTAGTAGAGCGACGGGTACTGCCGGCAGTTGGGGATGTGGACGGCGACGACGTCACCCCGGCCGATCCCGTGGTCGGCCAGCCAGCCGGCGACCGCGTGCGCGCGAGCTCCCAACTCGGTGAAGGTCAGCGGCACGTCGTGGTCGACGAACGCGGTCCGGTCACCCCACCGGCGTACCGCGGCCCGCAGGATGGACCCCACCGGCACCGCCGGGTAGTCCAGGGACCGGGGCAGCCCGGGCGGCCAGCTGGCCGCGGTGGGTGTCGGGGCGGGCTGCACGGTCGTCATGCGTTTCCTCTCGTCGGGATGATCAGAGCCACAGGGTGGCCCAGCTCACAGCGCATGTCGAGGGGTCTGTGAGGATGAGTCGCATGAGCGACCAGCGCACCGCCCTCGTTCTCGGCGGCGGGGGCATCACCGGCATCGCCTGGGAGATCGGCGTGCTCGCCGGGCTGGCCGAGGCAGGGATCGACCTCACCGGCGCCGATCTCGTCGTCGGCACCTCGGCGGGCTCCGTCGTCGGCGCCCAGATCACCAGCGGGGCTCCGCTGGAGGAGATGTACGCCCGGCAGCTGGAGCCCCCGGTGCAGGAGAGGGTGGCCCGGATGACCCGCGGCAACCTGCTCCGCTACGGCTGGGCGATGGTCGCCAGCCGCGGCCGCGACGTGGAGTTCCGCCGCCGGATCGGCACCCTGGCGCTCGCGGCGGAGGCCGCCGGGGCGACGCCGACCGAGCAGGAGCGGCTGGACGTCATCGGTTCGCGGCTGGTCTCCCGCGACTGGCCGGACCGCGAGCTCGTCGTCACCGCGGTGGACGCCGCCACCGGCGAGTTCCGCACCTTCGACCGGAAGTCCGGCGTCCCGCTGGTGCAGGCCGTGGCCGCGAGCTGCGCGGTGCCCGGCGTCTACCCGCCGGTGACCATCGGCGACCGCCGGTACGTCGACGGCGGCATGCGCTCGGCCGCCAATGCCGACCTGGTGCAGGGATACGACCGGCTGGTCGTGCTCGCCCCCATCCCGCGCGGCGTCGGCCCGATGGCCAGCGTCGACGCGCAGGTCACCGGCATGGTGGCGCGGGTCGCTGTCGTCTCGCCGGACGAGGCCGCCCGCGCGGCGATCGGCCGCAACGTCCTCGACCCCGCCGCGCGGGAGCCCGCGGCGCGGGCCGGCCGGGCGCAGGCCGCGACCGTCGTGGCGCGCGTCGGCGAGGTCTGGGCCGGCTGAGCCGGCGACACGGGCACGCCACCAGCTCGTCACCCGGAGTTGTGGCGGGGGACCGCCTCCGGGCACCTGGCCTCGCTGGGATCACCTCGCGGAGCCGACGGCGACGGTCGCCGTCCGAGCCCGCGGGAGCCCCGATGTCCCGAGTACGCCGCCTGCGTGCCACGGTCGCCGCCGTCGCGGTCGCCGTCCCCCTGTCCCTCGCCGTCCCGGCGGCCGTCCCCGCGACCGCCGCGCCGAAGCCGCCGGCCCCCGAGCCCGCCACCGCCCTCGCCGACGACCTGCTCGTCGTGGGTCACCGCGGCGCCTCGGGCTACCGGCCGGAGCACACCCTCGCGGCCTACGAGCTCGCCGCCCGCATGGGTGCCGACTACATCGAGCCCGACGTGGTGAGCACCAAGGACGGTGTCCTCGTCGCCCGCCACGAGAACGAGATCTCCGGGACCACGGACGTCGCGAGCCGGCCGGAGTTCGCCGACCGCCGCACGACCAAGGTCATCGACGGGGTGGAGCTCACCGGCTGGTTCACCGAGGACTTCACCCTCGCCGAGCTGCGCACCCTCCGGGCTGTCGAGCGGCTGCCCGAGGTGCGTGAGGAGAACACCCTCTACGACGGCCTCTACCAGGTGCCGACCCTCGACGAGGTGCTCGAGCTGCGGGCGCGGCTCACGAAGGAATTGCGCCGCGAGATCGGCGTCTACGTCGAGACCAAGCACCCCACCTACTTCGACTCCATCGGCCTCTCCCTCGAGGAGCCGCTGATGGCCGACCTGCGCGAGGCGCGGGTGCACAAGCACCACTCGCCGGTGTTCATCCAGTCCTTCGAGACGACGAACCTGCGCGAGCTGGAGGAGCAGGGGGTGCGGGTGCCGCTGGTGCAGCTGCTGTCGGGTTCCGGGCAGCCCTACGACCTCACCGTCGCCGGTGACCCGCGCACCTACGCCGACCTCACGACCGCCGAGGGGCTGCAGGAGATCGCCGAGTACGCCGAGGGCGTGGGCCCGGACAAGAACCTGGTCATCCCGCGCAACCCCGACGGCACGCTCGGCACCCCGACCGCGCTGGTCGACGACGCGCACCAGGCCGGCCTGCTGGTGCACCCGTACACGTTCCGCAACGAGAACGTCTTCCTGCCCCCGGCGCTGCGCGACGGCGTCGCGCCGGACGACTACGGCCGGGCGCTGGAAGAGCAGACCGCCTTCTGGGAGGCCGGCATCGACGGGATGTTCACCGACAACCCGGACACCGGCGTCGTCTCCCGCGAGCTGTTCGTGACCGGCGAGGCCCCCGCGGCCTGAGCCGGACCGTCGTGCCGCGAACCGGCCTCAGTGCCGGCGCCAGAGCCACACGCCGACGCCCGCGAACCAGAAGGCCATCAGGTAGGTGACCGCCCAGCCCACCGGGGGCAGCAGAAGACCCGCGGCGAAGACGGCGCTGACGATCGTCAGCGCACGGGAGGTGCCGCGGGCGGCCACCGCCACGGCGATGAGGAACCCTGCTCCCACCCAGGCGGCCATCGGGTGGACGACGTTCATCACGATCAGCCCTGTCTCCGCGCCCGTCGGGGTCACCCCTCCGCCCAGCACCCGGGTGCCCACGACCACTGCCGCCGCCAGCGAGGTGAAGGTCGCGGCCAGCAGCAGTACGTGGCCGGCGCCGAGAACCGGCAGCAGCCGCACGGCCGCGGTTTCGCCGGAGCGCCCCAGCCGCCGGGCCAGTGCGCCGGCCACCGCGGTGGCGAGGAGCGCGTAACCGCCGAGCAGGGTCGCGGCGAGCGTGACCGGTGCGTTGCCGAGCGCCGCCGCGGCCTCCTGGGCGTTCCCGGCCCCCGCCAGCGGGTCGCCGAGGACGACGGCGGCCGCGGCGAAGGCGCCCAGCGCGCCGATGCCGGCCACGGCCGGGACGGGTGAGCCGTGCCGCACCCCGGCCGGGTCGCTGGTGGCCGTGGCGGTGGGGGTGGACGTGGTCATGGCGGTTCCTCCTGGTGGTGGGCGCGCGGTCCGCGCCGTCGGGCCCACGCTGGCGGCCGCGGCCCGGCACGCCGTCCCTCTCCGGGCCGATCCCGGGGTCGGGGCGTCGCCGGGGCATCCCCCGCGAGGCAGACCCCGCATCGGTCGTCGGAGGGACCCGCCGGGCGCCGGAACGGTCCTACGCTGCCCGCCATGCGAGGCGTGCTGAGCAGGTGGCGGGCCCTCCCGGTGCCGGTGCGCGACGGCGTGCTCGCCGTCGGGCTAACGGTCGCCGGTCAGGTCGAGCTGCTCGCGGCCGACGAGCTCGGCGGTCCGCGCGGCCTGCAGCACGTGGCCTTCGCCGTCATGACGGCGAGCCTGGTGGCGCGGCGTGCCAGGCCGGTGGGTGCCGCCGTCGTCGGCGCAGCGGGGCTCGCCTTCCAGACGGTCCTGGGGGAGGCGCCCGCCGTCGCCGGTTTCGTGGCCGTCCTCGTCCTGACCTACTCGGTGGCCCAGTACGCCGACCGCCGCCGGGACGCCGTCCTCGGGCTGCTCGCCGTCCTGGCCGCCGTGCAGGTCTACCCGTTCGTCGCCGACCGACCGGTGAACGCCGCGGACGAGGTGGCCAACATGGCGATCCCGGTCGTCGTCTGGGTGTTCGCCCGGCTGGCCCGCGAACGGCTGGACCGGGCGGTCGCGGCCGAGCGCGAGGCCGTCGCGGCGCGGGAACGCGAGCGCCGGCAGGAGGCCGAGCGGGCGGGTGCTCTGGCCGCCGAGCGCCGCCGGATCGCCCGCGAGATGCACGACGTCGTCGGGCACGGGGTCACGCTGATGCTCCTGCACGCCGAGGCCGCGCAGGCCAGCCTGGGCGCTCGGGAGCCGGCCACGGCCCGGGCGCTGGACGTCGTGCTCGCGTCCGGCCGCACGGCCCTCGACGACCTGCACCGGATGCTGCGCGTGCTGCGGGAGCACCCGGAGGAAGGGCCCGCGGACCCGTTGCCCGGCTCGATCGCCGCCATCGAAGAGCTCGTCGTGGCGGCGCGAGCGGCCGGCCGGGACGTCGAGATGACGGCGGACGGCGCCGTGCCCCCGCTGCCGGCCGCCGTGGAGGCGACCGCCTACCGGATCGTGCAGGAGTCGTTGACCAACGCGCTCCGCCACGCCCCCGGCGCGCCGATCAGCGTGGTGCTGGAGTTCGCCGCCGAGGCGCTGACGGTCGAGGTGTCCGACGACGGCCCGGGAGGCGGCGATCCCGGGCGGGCGGGGCACGGCCTGCTGGGTCTCCGGGAGCGCGTGGCCCTCTTCGACGGCTGCCTGACCGCCGGGCCGCGGGCCGACGGGACCGGCTGGACCATCCGCGCGGTGCTGCCGGTCCCGGTGCCGGAGCATGCGGCGGTATGAGCGTCCGGGTGCTGCTGGCCGACGACGAGGCCCTCGTGCGGGCCGGGCTGCGGATGATCCTGGAGGCCGAGGCCGGGCTGGAGGTCGTCGGGGAGGCCGGTGACGGGGTCGACGCCGTGGGCCTGTGCCGGCAGCTGCGCCCCGACGTCGCGCTGGTCGACGTCCGGATGCCCCGCCTGGACGGCATCCAGGCCGCCCGCCGCATCTGCGCCGACCCCGCGGTGGCGACGGCGGTGGTCATGCTGACGACGTTCGACGCCGACGAGCACCTGGTGGAGGCCCTGCGCGCCGGGGCGGCCGGGTTCCTGCTCAAGTCGATGCCGCGCGAGCAGCTGGTCGCCGCCGTCCGCTCGGCCGGTACCGGTGACGTGCTGCTCGCGCCCAGCCTGCTCCGCCGCCTGCTCGACGACCACGTGCGGCGGGTCGGTCCGACCCTGGCACGGGCACCCGGCCTCGACCGGCTGACCGCGCGCGAGGAGGAGGTCCTGCGGCTGGTCGCCCGGGGCCTGTCCAACGCCGAGATCGCCGACCGCCTCGTGCTGGGCGAGGGCACGGTGAAGACCCACGTGGCGCGCGTGCTCGCCAAGCTGGGGGTCCGGGACCGGGTGCAGGCGGTGGTGGTCGCCTACGAGTCGGGGCTGGTGCGTCCCGGGCAGGCCGACTGACTAGACGACCGGTTCGGCGACCAGGGAGCCCGCCGAGTGCTCCTGGCGCAGGGCGGTCTTGAGCACCTTGCCGCTCGGGTTGCGCGGCAGCGCCCCGACCACCGAGTACTCCCGCGGGTTCTTGTAGCGGGCCAGCCGCTCACGGCACCAGGCGCCGAGCTCCTCGGAGGTGGGCGGGTCGGCCACGTCGCGCGGGGCGACGACGGCCAGCGGCGCCTCGCCGTACCGGCTGTCGGGGACGCCGATCAGCGCGACCTCCGCGACCTTCGGGTGGGCGGCCAGGACGTTCTCCACCTCGGCGCAGTAGATGTTCTCCCCGCCGGAGATGATCATGTCCTTCTTGCGGTCGACGACGTAGAAGTAGCCGTCCTCGTCCTGGCGCACCAGGTCGCCGGAGTGGAACCAGCCGCCGGCGAAGGCCTCGGCGGTCGCCTCCGGCTTGTTCCAGTACTCCTTCATCACCATCGGGCTGCGGTAGACGATCTCGCCGACCTCGCCCAGCGGGACGTCCTCCATCGCCTCGTCGACCACCCGGACCTCGACGTTGAGGATCGGCGTGCCGACCGAGCCGATCTTGCGCACCGAGTCCTCCCCGCGCAGCAGGCAGGTGACGGGGCTGCACTCGGTCTGGCCGAACGCGGTGACCACCTCCGCCTGCGGGAAGGCGTCGATCAGCGCGCGGAGCAGCGTCGTGGAGGCGGGGGCCGCGCCCCAGGAGACCCGCCGCAGCGACGAGAGGTCGCGGGAGGCGAGGTCGGGGACGGCGAGCACGGCGGCCCACATCGCGGGCACGAGGAAGATGCTGGAGACCTTCTCCCGCTCCATCATGTCCAGCGTCGCGGCCGGGTCGAAGGCGCCCGACTTGATGATCACGTGGACGCCGCCGAGGAGCAGCGGGGGCAGCCCGCCGGCCAGGCCCGCGATGTGGAACAGCGGCGCGCCGGGCACGCCCACCCGGTCGTCGGGGTCCCAGCCCAGCGTCGTGATCTGGCTGAACGCGTGCAGGAGCAGGTTCCGGTGGGTGAGCACCGCGCCCTTGGGGCGGCCGGTCGTGCCCGACGTGTACATGATGAACGCCGGCTCGTCCTCGTCGACCACGACGTCGAGCGGGTCGGTGCCGGCGGCGGCGAGCGCCGTCTCGTAGTCCTCGCTGCCCGGGCCGGCGTCCCCGCCGCCGACCACCAGGGCGGCGGCGACGTCCGGCGCCTGCTCGCGCGCCTTGGCGGCGACCTCCGCCAGCGGCGCGTCCACGACCAGCGCGACGGCGCCGGAGTCGGTGAGCACGTAGGCGACCTCGTCGGCCACCAGCCGGAAGTTCACCGGGACGACGATCGCGCCCAGCCGGACGCCGGCGAGGTAGGACTCCCACCCCTCCATGCCGTTGAGGGTCAGGACGGCGACGCGGTCACCGGTGCCGACCCCGCGCTGCCGCAGCGCCCGGGCCAGTCGGGTGACGCGTTCGTCCAGCTCCGCGTAGCTGCGCCCCGTCCCCTCGAAGCGCAGCGCCGTCGAGTCCGGTGTCGCGCGGGCCCAGCGGGCCAGCTGGTCGCTCAGGGTCATGCCCCGGCCCTGCAGGGGAGGGATCTCGACGGTCACGGGTTGCTCCTCGACGTCCGACGCGGGTGTGATCTGCGTCATGGTGGCGACCGAGGGCGGAGCGGTCAACCCTGACTGTCGAGGGCGAGCAGCCGCGCGGCGAGGCGCTTCCAGAGGGCCAGGTGCGGGTCGGTGGCGGCAGGCCGGTCCTCGAACGCGTAGACGAGCGCCACGCCCCGCATGCTCGTGAAGAGCAGCTCGCACAGGTCGGCGTAGGTGGCGGCGCCGGCGATCTCCGGCCCCCAGATGCCGTCGGCCACCGCGGCGATGGACGCCCGCAGCCGCCGCTCCTCCCCGCGCAGGGCCGCGCGCAGCTCGGGGTCGGTGCGCGCCGCCGTCCAGAGCTCCATCGCCGCCCAGAACGGGGGCTCCTGGAACGTCGCCCACATTAGGTCGATCGCCCGCTCCACCCGCTCCCGCCCGGTCGGCTCGTCCTCCATCAGCGCGGCGGCCCGGCGACGGACCTCGTCCAGTTGGGTCGTGGACAGGTGCTCGGCGGCGGCGACGAGCAGCTCGGCGCGGGAGGGGAAGTGGTGCAGCAGCCGGCCGCGCGAGACCCCGGCCCGGGCCTGGACGGCGAGCGTCGAGGCGCCCGCGAACCCGTCCTCCACCAGGCAGGCCACGGCCGCGTCGAGGATCAGCAGGCGGCTGTCGGCGGTCCGCTCCGAGCGCGAGCGGGGCCCGGCAGCGGCGCGGCCGGCGACGGGCTCGGCGCTCATCCGCGGAACAGTAGGCCGTGTGCGGGGCCCGGAACAGTCACCGTTGACCGTTCCGGGTGACGACTGTCACGCTGCGGCCGACCCACTCACCGACGAGAGGCGTGCCCGTGGACTTCGACGACAGCCCCGACGAGGCCGAGTACCGGGCGCGGGTGCGCGCCCTGCTCGAGGAGCACGCCGGCGAGCTGCTGCACCTCGCGCCGGGGCAGGAGGGGATCGACGCCCGCACCCACGAGGCCGAGATGCGCCGCACCCAGCGGGTGCTCGCCGAGGCCGGCCTGGTCGGCGTCACCTGGCCCCGGGAGTACGGCGGGCAGGGCGGCACGCTCGTGCAGCAGGCGATCGTCGGCCAGGAGCTCGCCCGGGCCCGGGTGCCGGGGCTGATCAACCACATCGGCATCGGCATGTGCGGGCCCACCGTCATCGCTCACGGCAGCCAGGAGCAGCGCGAGCGCTACCTCGCCCCGCTGCTGCGCGCCGACGAGGTGTGGTGCCAGCTGTTCAGCGAGCCGGCGTCGGGCTCGGACCTCGCCGCGCTGCGCACCACCGCCGTCCGCGACGGCGATGACTGGGTCGTCAACGGGCAGAAGGTGTGGACGACGCTGGCGCACGTCGCCGACTTCGGCATCCTGCTCACCCGCACCGAACCGGAGAAGCCCAAGCACGCCGGACTGACCATGTTCGTCGTCGACATGCACGCCCCGGGCGTGACGGTGCGCCCGCTGCGCCAGATGGGCGGCCAGGCGGACTTCAACGAGGTCTTCTTCGACGACGTCCGCATCCCCGACTCGGAGCGGCTCGGCGAGCCCGGCGAGGGGTGGCGGGTCGCGCTCACCACGCTGATGAACGAGCGGGTGGCCATCGGCGGGGCCGGTGGCGCCATCGGGGCGCCGGTGGAGGAGTTCGCCCAGCACGCGCGGGAGCGGCTGCCGCGGCTGGACCCCGAGCGGCAGGTGCTGGCCCGCCAGGCGGTCGGGCGGGCGGTGGTCGCGGCGCTCGCCGCCCGCTACACCGGGTACCGGCGGCTGACCGTGCTCAGCCAGGGCGGCATCCCGGGGCCCGAGGCCAGTGCCGGGAAGCTCGCCGGCACCGAGGCCGGTCTGCTGATGGCCGACGCCGGGGTGCGGCTGCTGGGCGACGAGGCCGTGTACGCCGCCACCGCCGACGGCGACGACCGCTGGCAGCGGACCCAGTCGTGGCTGCCCGGCATCAGCATCGCCGGGGGCACCGACCAGGTGCTGCGCAACATCCTCGGCGAGCGGGTGCTGGGCCTGCCGCCGGAGCCGCGCAGCGACAAGGCCGGGCCTTTCTCGGGAGGGACGCGATGAACTTCGACCTCGACGCCGACCAGCGCGACATCGCCGACGGCGCCCGGGACTTCTACCGGGGCAACGCCTCGCCGGCCGCCGCGCGCGCCGGGCTGGAGGGCGGCGGGCTGGAACCCGGCCGCAAGGCGCTGGCCGACATCGGTTTCCTCGGCATCACGGTCCCGGAGTCCGCCGGGGGCTCCGGGCGCCCGCTGCTGGATCTCGCCGTCGTGGCCGAGCAGGGCGGCGCGGTCCTGGCCGCGCCCTCGCTGGTCACCGCCGCCCGCGCCGCGGTGCTGCTCGGCGACGCGCCCGACCTGGCCGCGCAGCTGGCCGACGGGTCGACGGGGTTCGCCGTGCTGGACGGGGCCGTCGACGGCTCCGCGCCGTCGGTCGACGCCGCGGACGCCACCCTGTTCCTGGGGCTGGACGGTGCGGACCTGGTCGTCGGCGAGGGCGAGGTCGTGCCCGGCCGCCCGCTGGACGCCACCCGCGGGCTGGCCTCCGTCCGGCTGACCTCCCGCCGCGTGCTGACCCCGGACGCCGGCGAGCTGTGGGCCCGCGCCCGGCAGGTGGGCGCGGTCGTCATGGCCGCGGAGGACCTGGGCGGCGCCGAGCGGTGCGTGCAGCTCGGCGTGGCCTACGCCCAGGAGCGGGAGGCGTTCGGCCGCCGGATCGGCTCCTACCAGGCGATCAAGCACATGCTGGTCGACGCCTGGGTCGGCGTGGAGCAGCTGCGCTCCCTGGTCTGGTGGGCGGCGTGGGCGGCCGACTGCAACCCCGCGGAGCTGCCGCTCGCGGCGGCGGCGGCCAAGGCATGCGCGGCGGCGACCTTCGAGCGCGCCGCCAGCACCCTGATCCAGGTGCACGGCGGCATCGGGTTCACCTGGGAGCACGACGCGCACTTGTACTGGCGGCGGGCGAAGGTGGACCGGCTGCTGCTCGGGGACGAGGCCGAGCACCTCGACGCCGTCGCCCGGCTCGCCGTCACCGGAGCCCTGGGCGCGGGGCGATGACCGGCGACCTCACCGAGCTGCGGTACGAGGTGGCCGACGGCGTCGCGACGGTGACGCTGCACCGGCCGGACCGGCTCAACGCGTTCACCCTCACGATGGCCGACGAGCTCGCCCGCGTGGCGGCGGCCGCCGACGCCGACGACGACGTCCGCGTGGTGGTCGTGACCGGGTCGGGGCGGGCGTTCTGCGCCGGGGCCGACCTCGGCGGCGGAAAGGACACCTTCTCCGACCGGCGCACCCGGGAGCGGCCGCCGGGTCCGCTCAGCGAGGACATCGGTGGCTTCCCCCGGGACGCCGGGGGAGTGGCCTCGCTGCCCTTCGCCGCGCTGCGCAAGCCGGTGATCGCTGCGGTCAACGGCCCGGCCGTGGGCATCGGCGCGACGCTCACCCTGCCCATGGACGTCCGGATCGCCGCGAAGTCGGCGCGCTTCGGGTTCGTGTTCGGTCGCGTCGGCATCGTGCCCGAGGCGGCGTCCTCCTGGTTCCTGCCCCGGGTGGTGGGCATCAGCCAGGCCATGGAGTGGGTCGCGACCGGGCGGGTGTTCGACGCCGCGGAGGCGCTGCGCGGCCGGCTGGTGTCCCGCGTGGTGCCCGACGACGAGCTGCTGCCGACCGCCTACGGGCTGGCCCAGGAGATCGTGGCGAACACCAGCGGGGTCGCCGTCGGCGCGGCCCGGCAGCTGCTCTGGTCGATGCTCGGTGCGTCCTCGCCCTGGGACGCCCACCGCGCGGAGTCCCGGGCGCTGGTCGAGTTGGGGGAGGGGCCGGACCCGGCCGAGGGGGTGGCCGCCTTCCTGGAGAAGCGGCCGCCGCGCTTCCCCGGCCGCGTGCCCGACGGCGCCGTCGCGGGCGTGCCGCGCTGGCCGCTGCCCCCGGACGACGTCGGGCGCGCCTAGCAGGCCCGCCCACCTCGGTCGCTACTCGGTGGGCAGGGCCAGGTTCGGCCCGGCGATCTCCCAACCGGGTCGGAGCTCGCCGTCGAAGTCGTCCGGCAACAGCGTCGCGGCGCCGCGCTCGACGTCCGCGCCGCCCACCTCGACCCAGACTCCTCGCTCGGCGAAGGTGTCGTCGTCCGTGCAGGACGAGCCGGTCACCCAGTTCTCGCCTTCGACGGAGCCCACGAGCACCACGACGCACCAGGGGTGGTCGGCCGCGCCCCGGCCGGCGTAGACCTGAGCGCCGTCCGCCTCGGCGACGTGACGCAGGTCGTCGACCCCCTCCGGCACCTCGACGCCGTCCGGGACGGCGTCCTCGGCCGTCGCCGACCGGTCGAGCACGGCGAGCTCGGGTGCTGCCGGGCCGCCGCATCCGGTGAGCAGCAGCACGGTGCCGGCGACGAGGGCGGTCCTCCTGCTGCGCGGTTCCATGAGGAGACCCTAGGGGCGTCGTGGGGTCGGCCGGTGCGACGAGGCCGGGCGCCTCAGGGCATCCGCATCGGGTCCAGGTGGCGCAGCAGCGTCTCGCCGAGGTCGCGCATGGCGACCACCTGCGCGGGGGAGAGCTGGTCGAACAGCTCGCGCCGGACGCCCTCGACGTGCACCGGCGCCGCACCCTCCAGGGCGGCGAACCCTTCGTCGGTGAGGACGGCGAGCTGGCCGCGCCCGTCCTCGGCGCACACCTGCCGGCGCACCCAGCCGCGTTCCTCCAGCCGCGAGACGGCGTGCGACAGCCGGCTCCGGGAGGAGAGGCACCGGTCGGCCAGCTCGCTCATCCGCATCATGCGCTCGGGCGCCTCGGAGAGGGCGACGAGGATCTCGTAGTAGGCGTGCGAGATGCCGGTGCGGTGGCTGAGTTCGCGGTCGAGCCGGTCGAGCAGGAGCTGGGCGCTGTAGAGCCAGGCGCGCCACGCCTTCTGCTCCTCGGGATCGAGCCAGCGCGGCTCACCCGTGGGGAGGGACTCCGACGACACCGACATGGTCATGGGCACAGAATACTGGCGGAATAGTCAAGCGCTCAACTACGCTGACGCCAGACATCGCACCGCCACGCAGGACCACCAGGGAGGCACCATGACCAGCAGCACCAGCGTCCAGATCCCCGGCTACATCGCCGGCACCTGGGACATCGACGCCAGCCACTCCACCGTCGGCTTCTCCGTCCGCCACATGATGGTGAGCAAGGTCCGCGGCTACTTCCGCGAGTTCTCCGGCGAGATCGTCACCGCCGAGGACCCGACGCAGTCCAGCGTCACCGCCACGGTGGACATGGACTCGATCGACACCCGGCAGGAGCAGCGGGACGCGCACATCAAGTCCGCCGACTTCTTCGACGTCGGCAACCACACCGTGATGACCTTCCGCTCCACCGCTGTGAAGACCGACGGTGCCGACTGGACCGTCGAGGGCGACCTCACCATCAAGGGCATCACCAAGCCGGTCGTCCTGGCGCTCGAGCTGAACGGCTTCGGCCCGGACGCCTACGGCGGCACCCGCGCCGGCTTCAGCGCCAAGACCGAGATCTCCCGCAAGGAGTACGGCGTCGACATCGACATGCCGATGGACGGCGGCGGCGTCGTCGTCGGCGACAAGATCAACGTCGAGCTCGAGATCGAGGCCGTGCTCCGCACCGCGTAAGGACCCCTCTGCCCCCGCGCAGGGGGCCGCTCCAGCACGTCGCGAGGGCCCCGGACGGTTCGCCGTCCGGGGCCCTCTGCGTCGGTCGGGGGGCTACGCCATCGCAGGGTTCAGCACCTGGAACAGGACGTGGTCCTGCCAGCGCCCGGCGATCCGGAGGTAGTGCGGTGCCACCCCGTACCGCTCGAACCCGTTGCGCCGGAGCACCCGCTGGGACGCCGCGTTGTGCAGCAGCGTGCCGGCCTCCACGCGGTGGAGGGCGAGGTCGGTGAACGCCCGCCGCAGCATCTCGGCGACGGCGCGGGTGGCCAGCCCGCGGCCGTTGGCGGCCGAGGCGACCCAGTAGCCGAGGCTGCCGGACTGGAAGGCCCCGCGGACGACGTTGTTCAGCGTGATCCGCCCGACCACCGCGCCGGAGTCGTCCAGGATGACGCAGGGGAGCGCGAGCCCGGCGTCGTGGCGCTCCAGGGCCGCCCGGACGTCGGTCCGCTGGCCCGCCTCGGTGTACCACCGCTCGTCGCGGGCCGGTTCCCAGGGCGCCTGGAACTCCCGGTCCGCGCGGACGAGGTGGGTGAGGACCGGGGCGTCGTCGAGGGCCAGGAGGCGGGTCCGTGCGTACACCCCCGCGACCATGCCAGGCGGCCGGGCGCCGCCGCGGTCGACTCCTCGACAGGGACACTGGGGGACATGTCGACCTCCGCCCTCGCCCGGATCCCCGCCTCGCTCCTGGTCGCCGTCGGCCTCGCCGCCGGCTTCGGCATCGCCCAGGGCACCGGCGTCCGGGCGCTCGGCGGCGCGGTGTTCGCCGCATGTGGGATCGGTGCCGCCTGGATCGCCGCCCGACGGCGGGGCCCCGCCGTCACCGCGGGGCTCGCCGCCCTCTACGTCGGCGCCTTCGTGCTCGCGCACGTGCTCGCCCTGGGCGCCGGTCTCCCCGCCTGGTTCGCGGTGAGTCTGGTCACTGTCGCCGCGGCCGGGGCCACCTACGGGGTGGTCGACAAGCAGCGAGAGGCGGTGTCCGCGCGCTGAGCACCTAGAGTGTAGGGAAGGTCGGGGCCTCGAAGGCTGTTGACCTGATGCCCGCGCGCGTCCGCGCGGCGCGCCCCCGAGCTCCCGAGGTGCCCTTCCGCATGCCCACCCGCAACGACCTGCGCAACGTGGCGATCGTCGCCCACGTCGACCACGGCAAGACGACCCTGGTCGACGCCCTCCTCCGCCAGGCCGGCGCGCTCGGCCGCGCCAAGGGCGAGGGGACGGACAACGACTCCACGCAGGACCGCGTGATGGACTCGATGGACCTCGAGCGCGAGCGCGGCATCACCATCCTCGCGAAGAACACCGCGATCCGCCTGGCGGACGAGGACGGCAACCCCGTCGTCGTCAACATCGTCGACACCCCCGGCCACGCCGACTTCGGTGGCGAGGTCGAGCGCGGCCTCTCCATGGTCGACGGAGTCGTGCTGCTGGTCGACGCCTCCGAGGGCCCGCTCCCGCAGACCCGCTTCGTGCTGCGCAAGGCGCTCGGCAAGGGGATGCCGGTCATCCTCGCGGTCAACAAGACCGACCGCTCCGACGCCCGCATCGAAGAGGTCGTCGACGAGTGCTACGAGCTGTTCATGGAGCTCATGGAGGACGCCGGCATGGACGCCGACGCCCTCGAGTTCCCGATCGTCTACTGCAACGGCCGCACCGGGCAGGCGTCGCTGACCAAGCCCGAGAACGGCACCGTCCCCGACAGCCCGGACCTCGGCCCGCTGGTGAAGACGCTGCTGGACACGATCCCGGCGCCGGAGTACGACGCCGAGGAGCCGCTGCGCGCGCAGGTCACCAACCTCGACGCCTCGCCGTTCCTGGGTCGCCTGGCGCTGCTGCGCATCCACTCCGGTGAGATGAAGCGCGGCCAGCAGGTCGCCTGGTGCAAGGTCGACGGCACGATCAAGAACGTCAAGATCACCGAGCTGCTGGTCACCGAGGGTCTGACCCGGACGCCGGCCGAGAGCGCCGGCCCCGGCGACCTGGTCGCCATCGCCGGCATCGAGGACATCATGATCGGCGACACCCTCGCCGACCCGAACGACCCGCGGCCGCTGCCCCCGCTGACCGTCGACGAGCCCTCGATCTCGATCACCATCGGGATCAACACCTCGCCGCTGTCGGGCAAGTCGGGCAAGAAGCTCACCGCCCGCCTGATCAAGAACCGCCTCGACCAGGAGCTGGTCGGCAACGTCAGCGTGCGGATGCTGCCCACCGACCGCCCCGACACCTGGGAGATGCAGGGCCGTGGCGAGCTGGCGCTGGCCATCCTCGTCGAGCAGCTGCGCCGCGAGGAGTTCGAGCTCACCGTCGGCCGGCCCACCGTCGTCACCAAGGAGATCGACGGCAAGCTGCACGAGCCCGTCGAGCGGGTCACCATCGACACCCCCGGCGAGTACGTCGGCACCCTGACCCAGGCTCTCGCGGTGCGCCGCGGCCGGCTGGAGAACCTGGTGCACCACGACACCGGCTGGGCGCGGATGGAGTACGTCGTCCCCTCCCGCGGCCTCATCGGGTTCCGCACCGAGTTCCTGACCGAGACCCGCGGCACCGGCGTGCTGAACAGCAACCTCGAGGGCTACGAGCCGTGGCTGGGCGACATGCGCGCCCGGCCGACCGGCTCGCTGGTCGCCGACCGCCAGGGCGTGGCGACGACCTACTCGATGTTCTCGCTGCAGGAGCGTGGCCAGCTCATGGTCCAGCCGGGCACCGAGGTCTACGAGGGCATGATCGTGGGTGAGAACTCCCGTCCGGACGACATGGACGTGAACATCACCAAGGAGAAGAAGCTCACCAACATGCGCAAGTCCACCTCCGAGGAGCTGGAGCGGCTGATCCCGCCGAGGATCCTCAACCTGGAGCAGGCGCTGGAGTTCTGTGCCGAGGACGAGTGCGTGGAGGTCACGCCGGCCGGCGTCCGCATCCGCAAGGTGGTGCTCGACCAGACCGAGCGCGGCAAGGCCAAGAACCGCAAGCCCAAGCCCAGCTGATCCGCCCATGACGCAGCGAGCCCCTGCCCGGTGATCCGGGCAGGGGCTCGCTGCGTCATGGGGCCGTTACGGCGCCGGCACGAAGGCCACGTGCGGGTGGTCCATGTGGTTGGCGGTGGGGGAGCCGCGGTCCTCCATGGGCTGCCAGGCCCAGCCCGTCCACGTCCCGGCGATCTGCTGCTGCCAGATCACGTACTCGACGCCGAGGCGCGCCGCGTTGTCGATGACGTACTGGCTGAGCGCGTCGCCCGTGGCCCGGTCGTCGTAGACCATGAAGTCGGCGGCGCGGCCCTCCGACGGGCTGTGGCCGGGGCGGGTGAGCACCGTCGGGATGCCGAACTCCGCGGCGACCTCCGCGACGGCGGGGCGCACGTGCGGTTCCCACGCGCCGTAGGCGGCGGTGTCGAGGGCCGGCCGGTCCGCGGCGCGGCTGGCACGCTCCGGGGCCGCCGACGGGCCGCCGACGAGGGTGAGTCGCTGCCCGACGCGCAGCACGTTCGGGTCCGCGCCGATGACCTCGAGGTTGAGGGCGTGCACGTCCTGCCAGGTGGTGCCGTGGCGGGCGGCGATGCCGCCCAGCGTGTCGCCCGGCTGCACCACGTACTCGCCGCCGGCGGGGGCGGGGGCGGCAGGGGCGGCGCCCGATCCGCCGATGACGAGGACCTGCCCGACGCGCAGGACGTTCGGGTCGGCGCCGATGGTGGCGAGGTTGTCGGCGTGGATGGTCTGCCACGAGGTGCCGTGGGCGGCCGCGAGCCCGCCCAGCGTGTCACCGGGGACGACCGTGTGCTCCCCGGGGTGGGCCTGTGCCGGACCGGCGATCGCGAGGGAGGCGGCCGCGGCGGCCGCGAGGACCACGGCCGGACGTGCCATGGCCGCCGCCGCCGCGGAGGTGCGGGTGGAGCGACCGGGTCGTGCCGTGCGGTGCTTGAGCATGGGGAAGCCTCTCGCCGCCTGCGGGGTTAGCTGTCGGGTTCGGGCGAGAGCTGCCCGGCCGCGTGCTGCGGCTTCACCCCGAGGCCGAGGGCCAGGATCTCGTGGGTTCCCCGCGCCTGCCCGTCGTGTGCACGGGTCCGGTGGCGGTGGGCAGGTTCGGCGGTCCGCCATCCGGGCCCACCCGTTGGTGGACGCAGCACGGTAGGCAGACCGCCGTCCCCGACGGCAAGGCCGCGGAGCCTCCATCGCGGGCGGCCCCGCGCGGACTGACTCGCCGTGGCCCGCCCCCGACTGCCCGTGTGCGGTGCTCGTACCGGCGGCGCACGGTCCGCGGCGCGGGCTCCGTGCTCGTCAGGTCACGAATCGTGATGACTGGCCGAAGCGGTCCGACGCGCCCGCCACGCCGTCGAGGAGTCTCGCCTCGCACCCGTCCTACGTTGACCTCGGAGCCGTCTCCCCGGCTCCCTGGGAAGAGGAAGGCGGCCGAACGCTCATGGCGACGATCACCCGTACGGTTCCGGCGATCGAGGGCTTCCGGGGTGGCATCGACGTCCGGGTGAGCCTGCGCGCCGACGCCGGATCGGGCGGTTCGGCGTTCGACGGTGCGTGGTTCCCGCGGAGCCGGGACCTCGCCGTGGAGCTGCCGGAGCTGATCGCGGCGCTGGAGCGGCGTGGTGTGCGGGTGGAGCGGTTCACCTACGCCCTCGACGCCTGGGAGCCGGCCCCCCGCAAGCTGGAGGTGCTGGGCCGCACGGTCCGCGCCGGCGGCTTCCGGAGCATGGACCCGCAGGTCGTCTGCCTCACCTGGGCCGGGGGGAACCGCCGGGCCGACCTGCTGGTCGTCCCGCCGGAGACCGACGTCCTCACCGGCGCCCGGGCGCTGCGGCTGTGCACCCGGCGGGGCCTGCCGTCCTCGCCCCAGATGGTGCTCGCCGCGGCCCGTTCCACGCCCCTTCCGCAGGTGCCCACGCTGCCGGTGTCCCGCGCGGTGTAGCGCTCGTCCGCCGACGGCGGATCCGCTGCCGGCGAACTCCCTGGACGCGCGGGCGCCGACCGGGCTGGAGTGCTCGGCATGAGACTCCTCGTCCTCGGCGGCACCCACTTCCTCGGCCGGCACGTGGTGGAGGCCGCGCTCGCTCGCAGGCACGACGTCGCCACCTTCACCCGGGGCCTGACGGGTCCGCCGCCGGAGGGCGCGCGGGCGCTGCACGGCGACCGCGACGACCCCGGCGCGCTGCCGCGCGCGCTGGGGGAGTGGGAGCCCGAGCTCGTCGTCGACACCTCCTGCCAGACCCGGGCCGCCGCCCGCAACGCCGCTGCGGCGCTGGGCGGGGTCCGCTCCTACGTCTTCGTGAGCAGCCTCAACGCGTACCGCAACTGGCCGCCGGGGCCGCTCGGCCCGGAGGACGGCGAGCCGACCTGGGACACCGAGGACGACGAGTACGGGCCCATCAAGGCCTTCGGCGAGCGGGAGCTCGCCGCCGCCGTCGGTGGCCGCTTCCTCGCCGCCCGTGCCGGCCTGATCGTCGGCCCCTCCGACCCGATCCACCGCCTCGGCTGGTGGCTGGAGCGCATCGCGAGCGGCGGTCGGGTGGTCGTCCCGGCCGAGGGCGTCGCCCAGCCGATCGCGCTGGTCGACGCCCGTGACCTGGCCGCCTGGCTCGTGGACATGGCCGGGCAGGGCCGCACCGGTGCGGTCAACGCCACGGGGCCGGCGGGCATGACGACCCTGGGCGGCCTGCTCGAGCTCTGCCGGGTCGTCACCGGGAGCGCGGCGGAGTGGGTACCGGTGCCCGAGGCCGACCTTCTCGCCGCCGGCGTCCAGGAGTGGCTGCACCTGCCGCTGTGGCTGCGCCACGAGGTCGCCCGCACCGCCTGGGACGTCGACACCACCCGGGCCGCCGAGCTCGGGCTGGCCACGCGGGCGCTGGAGGCGACCGTCGCCGACACCTGGGCGTGGCTGCGCACGCACGAGCGGCCGGCGCCGCCGGCGCACCGCCCCGCCGACCAGCCCGGACCCGGCCTCCCGGCCGAGCTGGAGGCCTTCCTGCTGGCCGGCCGCTAGGAGCAGCCGGCGGGTGCCGTGCGGCGTCCTGTCAGTCGCGGGGGGCGCTGGGCCGGCCCGCGCCGACCGGGACCTCGCGGGAGTCGGTGGCGTCGGCGGCCACGTTCTGCTCGGCCACCTCGGCGAGGGCGTCGGCCGACTCCAGCCGCGTGTCCCGCCGGTACTGGCGGTAGGAGTGGACGACGGCCAGCACCCAGACGACCGCGAGCACTGCGTAGACCAGGGCGCTGACGGCGTCGCCGGCGTCCACCCAGTCGCTGCGCAGCAGCGTGCGGGTGTTGGTGATCACGATCATCCCGCCGACCAGGGAGCCCAGCATGCGCGGCGGGATGTGCCGCACCAGCCACGCGGCGATCGGCGCGGCGACGAGGCCGCCGGCGAGCAGCCCGGCGACCCACAGGGGGTCGATGCCCGCCGAGCCCAGCGCCATCAGGAAGCCGAGGCTCGCTGCCAGCGCGACGAGGAACTCGGAGGTGTCGATCGAGCCGATGACCTTGCGCGGCTCCATGCGGCCGCTGGCCAGCAGCGCCGGCGTGCCGACCGGTCCCCAGCCGCCGCCCCCGGTGGCGTCGACGAAGCCGGCCACCAGCCCCAGGGGGGTGAGGAAGCGCCGGCGGATGGGCTTGCCGACGTTCCGCCGGTCGATGCCGCGCAGCGTGAAGCGCACCAGGATGTAGACGCCCAGCGAGACCAGGATCAGCGACATGACCGGCGCCGCGACCGACGTCGAGAGGCTGGACAGGAAGTGGGCGCCGGCGAACGCCCCGACCGCACCGGGCACCCCGACCTTGGCGACGACCTTCCAGTCGACGTTGCCGAACTTCCAGTGCGAGAGCCCCGAGGCGAGCGTGGTGCCGATCTCGGCGAGGTGGATGGTCGCCGACGCCGCGGCCGGGTTGGTGCCGATGGCCAGCAGCAGGGTCGTCGAGGTGACGCCGTAGGCCATGCCGAGGCTGCCGTCGACGAGCTGGGCACCGAACCCGGCGAGGGCGAGCAGGATCAGGGTCTTCACGGGCACTGGCTCCGGGGTCTCAGGACGCGGGCGCGCAGCGGCGACCGTGTGAGGCGAGGGCGAGACGTGGTGGCGCCGGGGAGGCGCGGGGGCTCAGCAGCCCGGACAGGCGGCGGTGCAGACGCGCAGCAGGTCGACGTGCCGGCGGCTCACCAGGAGCAGCATCGTCGTCCGCGTCACGGCGCAATGTCTACCAGATCGATGCACTTAGGCGCAGATCCGGTCCCGACGCGTGGGACGGCGGTGGCGGGTGCGCGCGATGGGCCCGTTGTGGCACGGCGAGGTGCGGGTGCCGGCGCCGCGCGCTCAGCTGTGCGCGGTCTCGCCCGGGCCGGCGTCCTCGCGCACCGCAGCGAGGGACTCCACGAGGTCGTCCCGGGCCCGCGCCACCCGGGAGCGGATGGTGCCGACGGGGCACCCGGCGACCTCCGCGGCCTCGGCGTAGGGCAGTCCCAGCAGCTGCGTCAGCACGAACGCCTCGCGCCGGTCGGGGGCCAGCCGGGCCAGCAGGTCGGCGACCGCGGCGCCCTCGCCGACGGCGTCCGCGGCGCCCGGCGGGGCCAGCAGTTCCAGGTCGGCGGACTCCCGGACCAGGGTCAGCCGGCGCCGGCGGCGGGACTTCAGCGCGTCGGCGCAGACCCGGCGGGCGATGGCCAGCAGCCAGGTGCGGACCGAGGACCGGCCCTCGAAGCGGTGCAGGGAGCCGAACGCCCGCAGGTAGGTCTCCTGCGTCAGGTCGTCGGCGGAGGCCCGGTCGCCGAGCGCGGCGCAGAGCCGCCAGACGTCGGACTGCGTCTCCCGCACGAGGGTGGCCGCAGCCAGCGGGTCGCCGTCGGCGGCGTCCGCGGCCAGGCGTGCCAGGTCGTCCATGTCCTCGTCAGCGTGTCGCAGGTCACCCGGGAGGCCCGGAACCGGGCGATGCCCGGCGGCGACTAATCAACCATGTCCTGCCACACCTGCCGCGAGGCGCTCTCCGCGCGGCTCGACGGCGAGCCGCTCGGGATGCCCGCCGACGAGCTCGACGCGCACCTCGCCACGTGCCGCGGGTGCGCGGCCTGGGCCGCCGCCGCCGAGCGCGTGACCCGCCGAGCGCGGCTGGCGCCGGCCCCGTCGGTGCCCGACCTCACTGCGAGCGTCCTCTCGGCGCTGCCGCGCGAGCTCCCGGGTGCGCGGGCGGCCGCGCGCGCCCGGCTGGCGGACACGGCGGTGCGGCTGGCGCTGCTCGCCGTCGGGGTGGCGCAGGCGACGCTGGCCTGGCCGGTGCTCGCCTCCGGCGCCGGCGCGATGAGCGCCCCGGTGCACATGGCCCGGGAGAGCGGCGCCTGGAACCTGGCGCTGGCCGCGGCGTTCCTGGCCGTCGCGGCCGGTCCGCGGCTGGCGGCCGGCGGGCTGCCCTTCCTGGGTTCCTTCGTGGCCCTGCTGCTCCCGGTGACGGTTGCCGACCTGCACGCCGGGCACGTGCACGCCGACCGGGCGCTGGCCCACCTGCTGCTCGTGGCCGGCACGGCGCTGGTGGCGACCGTCGCGTGGCGGGGCCGCCGGCACCGTTCCGTCCCCGCGGTCGCCGACCGGCGGGTGACCGCGTGAGGCGCACCGCCCTCCTGCTCGCGCTGCTGGTTCTCGGCTGGTTCGGTGCGGGCATCGCCACGGCCGGTCCTGCGGCTGCGCACGCCACGCTGGTCTCCACGACCCCGGGGGAGGGGGCGCGGCTCGACGCCGCGCCCGACGAGGTGACCCTGCGGTTCTCCGAGGGCGTCTCGCTGGGCGCCGGGTACGCCCGGGTCCTCGGCGCCGACCAGCAGCGGGTGGACGCCGGGAACGCCTCCGTCGACGGCGACGTCGTCACCGTCCCGTTGCGCGGGGACCTGCCCGACGGCGGCTACCTCGTCACCTACCGGGTGGTCTCGGCCGACTCGCACCCGGTCTCCGGTGCCTTCTCCTTCGTCGTCGGCGACGGGGAGCTGCTGGGCGCCGACGCGGCGGACGCGGCGCCGGCGACCGACCCGGTCGTCGGACTGCTGCTGCCCGTGGCGCGCTGGGTGGGCTACGCCGGGCTGGCGCTGGCGCTCGGGGTGCCCGTGCTGGTCGCCACCTGCTGGCCGACCGGGCGGGGCACCGCGCGGCTGCGGCGCATGGCCCTCGGCGGGGCCGCCGCGGTCGCCTTCTCCGCGGTCACCGGGTTCCTGCTGCAGGGCCCCTATGCCGCGGGCGCGGGGCTCGGCGCGATCGCCGACCCCGCGCTGCTCGGTGCCACGGCGCGGACGGGCGCGGGCTGGTCCGCCCTCGCGCGCGCCGCCCTGGCCGTCGCCCTGCTGCTGGCGCTGCGTCGTGCCTGGCGGGCTGCCGCACCACCGGGGCGGGGGACCGCCGTCGGGGTGGCGGCCCTGGGCGGCGGACTGGTCCTGGCGACCGCGGCGGTCGGCCACCCGGTCGCCGGGCCGTGGCCGGTCCTGGCCGTGCTGGTCGCGGCGGTGCACGCGGGGGCGATGGCGGTCTGGTTGGGCGGGCTCGCCGGCCTGCTCGCCGCCGCGGTGCGGCCGGGCGCCGCACCGGGCGACGTGGCCGCCGCCCTCCCACGGTTCTCCCGGCTGGCGTTCGGCGCGGTCGTGGCGCTCGTCGTGTCCGGGATCGTGCAGTCGGTGCGGGAGGTCGCGTCCCCCACCGCGCTGGTGGAGACGACGTACGGCCGTCTGCTCGCGGTCAAGCTGCTGCTCGTGGTGGTCGTCCTCGCCGCGGCCGGGATCTCCCGGGTGTGGGTGCAGCAGCGGCTGGGTGTCCGCCGTCCCCCACGACGCCGGACGACGACCGTGCACGCGTTCGCCGCCACGGGCCGGGCCGAGCCCGCCCCTGCGGCGGTGGCGGCCGCGGGGGAGCGGGAACAGGCCCAGGCGGAGGCCGCGGTCGAGCACCTGCCGGCGTTGCGGCGCTCACTCCTCGTGGAGGCGGTGCTGGCCGCCGTCGTCCTCGCGCTGTCGGCGGTGCTGGTCGCGACGCCGCCGGCCCGGACGGCGCTGGCCCAGCCGGTGGAGGTCGTGCTCCCCCTGCAGAGCGGCTCCGGCGCCACCTCGGGCAGCGTGCAGATGACGGTCGAGCCCGCGCGCCCCGGCCCGAACACGCTGCACCTCTACCTCTTCGACGACGACGGCCGGCTCACGCAGCCCGCCGAGATCCGGGTGACCCTCACCGAGCGGAGCCAGGAGATCGGTCCGCTGGAGATCGCCCTGCAGCCCGCCGGCCCCGGTCACTTCGTCGGCGACGGCATGTCGATCCCGGGCGCCGGCACCTGGACGCTCACCGCCACCGTCCGGCTCGACGAGTTCACCGCCCTCACCGCGGCCACGGACTTCCCCGTGCGCTGACCTCCCGACCCCCCGTCCGACCGCGTTCCTCCCCTTCCTTCCCGAGGAGTCCTGTGTCCCTGCCCCGTCCGCTCGCCCGGCTCGCCGTCCTGCTGCTGGCCACCCTGACCGCCCTGGTGGCGGCCGTGGGCCTCGCGACCATCGCGTCCGCCCACGTCACCGTCTCCTCCGCCGACGCGGAGCCCGGCGGGTACGGCAAGCTCACCTTCCGCGTGCCGAACGAGAGCGACACCGCCAGCACCGTCGCCCTGCGGATCCAGATTCCCGAGGAGGCCGCGATGGGCTCCCTCCGGGCGCAGCCGGTGCCGGGCTGGACGGTGACGATGACGACCGCCGAGCTGGCCGAGCCGGTCGAGGTGCACGGCCGGCAGATCAGCTCGTACGTCTCGGTGGTGGAGTACCGCGCCACCGACGGCGCCGGCATCGCGCCCGGCCAGTTCCAGGAGTTCGCCCTCTCCGGCGGACCGTTCCCGGAGGCCGAGCAGCTCAGCTTCCCGGCGGTGCAGAGTTACAGCGACGGTAGCGAATCGGCGTGGATCGAGCCCACGGTCGACGGGCAGGACGAGCCCGAGCGCCCTGCCCCGGTGCTGTCGCTGGCCGCCGAGGGCGAGCAGACGGGGCACGGCGCCGGCGACGAGGCCGCGGGGCACACCGGCGACGAGGCCGCGGGGCACACCGGCGGCGACCCGGGCGCGATCGCGCTCTTCGTGTCGATCCTCGCGCTGCTCGTTGCGCTCGCCGGTGTCGTCCTCGGCGTGCGGGCCTCCCGACGTACCGTGTCCTCGTGACATCCGCCGTTCGACGTCCCCGCCGGGTCGCGCCGGCGCTGCTGCTCACCACGGGCCTCCTGCTGGCCGGCTGCGGGGGCTCGGCGGACGACGCCGCCGAGGAGCACGACCACTCCGCGGGTGCGCCGGCCGTGGTGGAGGCCCCCGACGACCGGTACGCCGGGCTGGACCTGAACGAGGCGTACCGCCGCCCGTCCTTCACCCTCACGGACACGACCGGCGCCCCGTACGACTTCAAGGCGGCCACGTCGGGCCGGCCGACGTTGCTGTTCTTCGGCTTCACCAACTGCCCCGACGTCTGCCCCACGACCATGGCCGACGTCGCGGTGGCGCTGCGCGGGCTGGACCCGCAGCTGGCCGAGCAGGTCCAGGTGGTCTTCGTGACCACCGACCCGGCGACCGACACCCCCGAGGTGCTCGGGGAGTACCTGGGCCGGTTCGACGCCGACCTGCCCACCCCGTTCATCGGCCTCACCGGCGACCAGGACAGCATCGACCAGGCCCAGCTGGCGGCCGGGGTGCCGCAGGCCGAGGACAACGGACGGCTGCACTCGACGCTGCTGCTGCTGTACGGCGCCGACGACGAGGCGCACGTCGCCTTCGACGCGGGCAACACCCCGCAGGACATCGCCGCGGACCTCCAGGCGGTGGCGGGCGCGTGAGCCGGGGGCCCGGCCGGCTGCTGACCGTCCTGGCCGCGGTGCTGGCGTTGCTGGCCCTGGCCGGGCCGGCGTCGGCGCACGTCGGGGGCGGTGCGGCGGGGAGCGACTTCGACGCCCGCGTGCTGTCGGTGACCCCTCAGCTGCCGGGGGTGAGCGTGCGGTCGCTGCAGTTCGGTGACGAACTGGAGCTGGTGAACACCTCGGACGTCGAGGTGCTGGTTCCCGGGTACTCGGACGAGCCCTACCTGCGGATCGGCCCCGACGGGGTGTGGCGCAACGCGCACAGCCCGGCGACCTACATCAACCTCGACCGGTACGGGCGGACCGCGCTGCCGGCCTCCGCCGACGCCGACGCCGCGCCCGCATGGGAGCAGATCTCGACCGAACCGCACTACGTCTGGCACGACCACCGCACGCACTGGATGAGCGAGGGCGTCCTCCCGCCGCAGGTCGCGGCCGACCCCACCCGCGAGCACGTGGTCTCGGAGTGGGTCGTGCCCGTCCGGCACGGCGCCACCGAGGCGGAGATCGCCGGCGTGCTGACCTGGAGCCCGCCGCCGTCGCCGTGGGTCGTGTGGCCGCTCGTGGCCGCGCTGCTGCTCACCGCGGTGGCCGCCGGGCTGCTGGCGCGCACCCCCCTCCCGCTGGGCGCCCTGCTCGCCCTGGGCGCCCTGGCGTCGCTGTGGCACGCGGCGGCCACCCCCGAGCCCCCGGTGACCGCGGGCTCGCACACGGGCGCCGTCATCTCGGCGCTGCTGCCCGCCTCGGCCACTCTGCTGTGCGCCGTCCTCGGGCTGCGGGCCGCGCGGCGGGGCCGGGGTGCGCTGACCGGGCTGCTGGCGGTCGTCACCGGCTGGCTGCTGCTGGTGCAGGGTCTGCCCGACGTCGACGTGCTGTGGTCGGCGAACGTGCTCTCCGCCGGGCCGGAGCCGCTGGCGCGGCTGGCGGTGGGGGTGCTGGCCACCCTCGGTGCGGGGCTGCTCGTCGGTGGCATCGCGGCGGTGCGCCGCTTCCGGGAGACCCCGGCCCCGCCCGCGGGAACCGCCGCCGGCCTTCCGTTGCCGGCGGCCTGACGGCGGTTCCCGCGCGGATCAGGCGATGTCGGCGACGATGTTCGGCGCACCGCCGCCGAACAGGGTGTTCGCCCGCTGCAGGTCGCCCTCGAAGTCCACCTCGACCGCGGCGTACTGCGAGATGTCGACCGGCCGCACGCGCATGCCGCGCTCGGCGATCGCCGTCTCGATGCCCCGCTCGAAGTAGTCCTCGTGCGAGCAGCTCTCGAGGTGCTCGATGAGCGTGGCCTTGTCGGTCGAGGAGACGTAGTTGATCCCCACCGCCTCGCCGAGGCCGCCGCGGACGATCTTGGAGAGCTCGCGGATGCAGCCGTCGTCGTCGAGGGTGTACTTGACCTCCTCCTCGGCGACGGTGCTGGTGTCGACGCAGACGAAGCTCTCGTCCGCCGCGATGCTCGGCAGGGTCGCCTCGAGCACGGCCGGGTCGAAGACGACGTCCCCGTTGAGCCACAGCACGCCGCCCTCGCGGGTCGTGCGCAGCCCGCGCAACAGGCTCTTCGACGTGTTGGTCACCGCGAAGTCGGGGTTGTACGTGAACAGCAGGTCCGGGGCAGCCTTCATGATCCGCTTGCTGCGGTAGCCGACCACCGCGGTGATCGACACGTCGGCGCCGAGGACGGCACGCAGGCCGTCGAGCTGGCGCTGCATGATGCTGCGCCCGTCGTCGAGCCGGGTCAGCGGCTTGGGGTCCTGCCGCCCGAGCCGGGTGCCCATGCCCGCGGCCAGGATGACGACCTGCACCGACGACGTCAGCGGGCGCCGGCCCGCGGTGCGGGTGGCGGAGGGGGAGCTGCCCCGACGGACAGCGTTGAGGACGTGGTCACCGGTCCGCACGGACATCATCTCCCTCAGGGGTGGTGCTGGTGGTGTGCCCGGACGCGGGTGCGCCCGGGAGGAGCAGGTCGAGGACGCGCTGCGCGGCCGCGCCGTCCTCGAGGTGGCAGAACATCTCCTGGAAACGGGCGTAGCGCTCGGCGTAGTCCGATTTGATGCCGTCGACGTCGGCGATCGCCGAGACCAGCTCGCGGCTGTCGCGCACCAGCGGGCCCGGGGCGACGTCCTCCAGGTCGAAGTAGAAGCCGCGCAGCTGGTCGCGGTAGTTCTCCAGGTCGTAGGTGTAGAACAGCAGCGGCCGGCCGGTGATCGCGAAGTCGAACATCGTCGACGAGTAGTCGGTCACCATCAGGTCCGCCGCCAGGTACAGGTCACGGATGTCGGGGTGGTTGCACACGTCCCGCACCGCGGACCCGTCGACGATCTCCAGCCGGTCCATGACCATGTTGTGCAGCCGCAGCAGCAGCACGTGGTCCTCGCCGAGGCGCGCGGAGAAGTCCTCCAGGTCGATGGCGAACTCGAAATCCTTCGACGCCGCCTTCTCGAACACCAGGTCGTCGCGCCAGGTCGGCGTGTAGAGCACCGCCGTCTGGCCCGGCTCGATGCCGAGGTCGGCGCGCACCTGCGTGCGCAGCTCCTCGCGCCGTGGGCTGCAGAGCAGGTCGTTGCGCGGCAGGCCCGTCTCGTGGATCGGACCGGTGAAGCCGAAGGCCTTGCGCAGCCGCTCGGTGGTGACCGCGTTCGGTGACAGCAGCAGGTCCCAGCGGGCGATGTCCTGGTCCAGGTAGGCCAGGCGGCCCTCCGGCGCCCACAGCACGTCGTTGTGGATGCGCTTGAGCATCGTGCCGTGCCAGGTCTGGAGGTACGTCGTGCCCGGCCGCTTCTGCCAGTCCAGCGGGATGTGGTCGTTGGAGATGACCAGGTCGGCCCCCTCCAGCGAGGCGATCGACTCGGGGCTGCCGAACGTCAGCGTCTCGACGTCGGCCGGGAAGGTGGCCTGGGTGTGCGGTGCCGACAGCCACGTGTGGGTGGCCTCGACCCCCCGCTCGAGGAGGGCCTCGTAGAGGGCGCGCGGACTGTCGGAGAAGTGCCCCCGGAAGGCGACGTAGACGATGTTCACCGGGCCGCTCCCGTCAGCGCGTCGCCGGTCGTCGGTCCGCCGGCCAGCACCGGGAGGACGAGGTCGGCCAGCTCCTGCCAGGACTCGACGACGGTCAGCGCGCCGGCCGCCAGCAGGGCCTCGGCGCGCGCCGCGCGCTCGTGGGGGAGCACGAAGAGCAGGTTGCCGACCGTGGGGCAGCCGGCACCCACGGCCGACCGGACCCCGGCGACGGCGTCCTCCACCGCGAGCCCCTGCTCGGGAGCGATGCCCAGGGCCGCGCAGGCATGGCGGTAGACGGCCGGGTCGGGCTTGCTGGTCGGGACGGGGAGCGAGTCCTCGGCGCTGTACCGGCGCGCGGGCGGGATCAGCTCGTCCAGCCCGGTGGCGGTGAAGCACGCGGCCAGCCGGGACAGCGCGCTGGAGCTGACCGCGGCGAGCTCCAGCCGGCCGGCCAGCGCCCTCAGCGCCGCCAGGGTCGGCTCGTGCGGTCGCAGCGTGGCACCGAGGTGCTCGGTCACCGCCCGCCGCTCCTCGGCGACCCAGGGCTCGACGTCGACGTCCGTGACGCCCGCCCCGGCGGCGAGCGCCAGCGCGGTCGACCGGAAGTTCATGCCGGTGGCCGCGTGGCGCAGCTCGTCGGCGCCGTACCGGCGGTCGACGCCGACGGAGGCGAGGAAGGCGTTGGTGACCTCGGCGGAGGCCTCGAACGCCGGCTCCTCGGAGGGGAAGAGGTTGCCGTCGGCGTCGCAGAGCAGGTACTGCACCCGCTCGATCAGCGTCGGCGGAACGGTCGGCACCAGCTGGGCTCCCTTCGGGGACGGGGTGGAGGAGGAGGCGCCGGTCACCGCGGCAGACCCGCGGGGCCGGGTGTCCGGGCGGCCACGGTGGCCCGGACCCCGTCGCGGTCGAGGGCGGTCAGTACCTCCCGCAGCTCGGCCACCAACGCGGAGTCCTCCCCGAGGTCCCCGAACAGCGCGGTCTCGCCCAGGAGCGGCCGCGGGTCGTCGCCCCCGGCGCGGGCCAGCGACTGCAGGCGCTCGGCGAGCGCGTCCTCGACGGTGAGCGGCCGGCCGGCCTCGTCGGTGCCCCGCAGGAACCGGAACCAGCCGGCGACGGCGAGGGTGAGCAGGCCGTGCGGCCGCCCTTCCGCGAGCGCCTGGCGCAGGGACGGCAGCAGGTGGTGCGGCATCTTGGTCGAGCCGCGGCGGCACAGCCGGGGGAGGCCGTCGGCGATCGCCGGGTTGGCGAAGCGCTGGAGCAGCGTGCGCTTGTACTCGGCGAGGTCGATGCCGTCGGGCGGCGGCAGCAGGGGAGTGACCTCGTCGTCCATGAGCCGGGTCACGTAGCCGGCGAACACCGGGTCGGCCATCACCTCGTCCAGGCTCGCGTGCCCGGCGAGCGAGCCCAGGTAGCCCAGGGCGCAGTGGCTGGCGTTGAGCAGCCGGGTCTTCATCAGCTCGTAGCGGCCCACGTCGGGGACGAACCGCACGCCGACGGCGTCCAGCGGAGGCCGACCGGCGGAGAAGTTGTCCTCGATCACCCACTGCGAGAACGGCTCGGTGATGACCGGCCACCGGTCGTCCACGCCGTAGCGCTGCGCCACCGCGGCCCGTTCCTCGGGGCTGGTGTGCGGTGTGATCCGGTCGACCATGCTGCTGGGGAAGGCCACGCGGTCGGCGATCCAGCGGGCCAGCACCTCGTCGCGCAACTGGGCGAACCCGACCACGGCCGCCCGGGCGGCGTCGCCGTTGCGGTGCATGTTGTCGCAGGAGACCACGGAGAACGGCTCGAGACCGGCCCGCCGGCGGCGGTCGAGCGCCTCCACGAGGTAGCCGAAGACCGTGCGGGGGGAGGTGGGCCGACGCACGTCCCACCGGATGTCGGGATCGTCGGCGTCGAAGAGCCCGGTCCGGGGGTCGAGCCGGTAGCCGCTGTCGGTGATGGTGAGCGACACCATGCGCGTGCGCTCGTCGGTGAGCAGGTCCAGCACGGCGACGGGGTCGTCGGGTGCGAAGTGGTAGCCGACCATGACGCCGACGACGCGGGCGCGCTCGCCGTCGGGGCTGCGCTCGACGACCGTGTAGAGGTGGTCCTGCGGGGCCAGGGCGTCCTTCATCGTGCGGCTGTGCAGCCCGACACCGACGACGCCCCAGTCGTCGCTGATCCGCCGCTCGGCGAGCTCGTCGAAGTAGAGCAGCTGGTGGGCGCGGTGGAAGCCGCCGACGCTGAAGTGGACGACCGCCGGGGTGAGCGCCGACCGGTCGTAGGTCGGCACGCTGAGCTGGGCCTCGTGGAGCGGCAGGGTGGCGTCGGTCAGCGGGTGGATGTCGGCTGCCGCCACCACGTTCGGGGCGCCGGGATCGGGCACGAGGGCGGGCGCTGGATGCCCGGCCGCCGCCGTCCCGGCGGTCGTCTGCAGGTGCAGGAGCTCGGCCTGTGACATCGCGTCCCTCCTTCTCGGTCCGTAGCGCGGCGGATGCGACCCGCCCCGGTTCCGGGGGCGGGTGGATCAGCAGTACACGGGTGAAACTCGGTGCCGCGCAAGGCCGGGCGCCGCGTAGCGGGAGCGGTGCGCACCGGGGCGGCGCGGATGCTTCACGCCAGAAGGAGGCAATGCCCGTTTCCGGCGCGGCGCAAACTGCTGGCAGTGTGCCGTGGGCGTCCATGATCGCCGATCACTGATCCGTCCTCGCGCCCGGGGTCGAATCACACGGTTGTCACTCGAAAACGGGGCTGCTGTGGCGCCCGGGGCGTGTGGTGCGGCTCGTCGCGGCGTGTCGCGGACGACGCGCCGAACGCCTGGTCACGGATGCGTCACGGAGTGTTTCGATGGAGGTGCCCGATCGGGGGCGCGCACATCCAGGAACGCGAGACGGACAGGGTGCATGGACGCTGGTATCGGCCCGGAGGCCCGCACGGAGCTGCTGGCGGCGGTGCGGCCTCGAGCCGATGGAGCGGCCGGCGGCCGTGGCCGCCGGCGCGCACCCCGCGCGCAGGCTCGGCGCAGCCCGGCGCTGCTGCTGGGGTCGCTCCTCCTCGGCGGCGTCGTCGCGGCCGGGGTGAGCCTGCAGGGCGCCCCCGCGGCCGAAGCCACCTCCGTGCTCGCCGCCCAGACCTCGCTGCTGACGGCCGAGGAGGGTGTCGAGGTGCTGCCGCAGGCCTCGATCACCGTCGCCGAGGCGCAGGCGCGTCTCGAGGAGGTCGCCGCCTCGCGCGCCGAGCGGCAGGCGGCCGAGGAGGCCGCAGCGGCCGCAGCGGCCGCCGCTGCGGAGGCCGCGCGACCCAAGGCTGTCCTGCCGGTCGCCGGCGCCCGGCTGACCAGCGGCTACGGCAGCCGGTGGGGGACCTTCCACTACGGCATCGACCTCGCGGCCCCCATGCGCACTCCCGAGTACGCCGCCGTCGACGGTGTGGTGCTGCGCGCAGGATCGGCCAGCGGCTTCGGCCTGGCGGTCTACATCCTCCACGAGAACGGCGACGTCACCGTCTACGGCCACATGGACAAGATCCTCGTGGAGCCGGGCCAGTACGTGGAGGCGGGGGAGACCATCGCGCTGCTGGGCAACCGCGGGCAGTCGACGGGGCCGCACCTGCACTTCGAGGTGCACAAGGGTGGCCTGGAGGGCAAGCGGGTGGATCCGATCGCGTGGCTGGCCGCGCGCGGTGTCCACGTCTGAACCACGGGCGGCCGTGGTCTGATCGCGGCGTGGCCGACGCCGTCGAGGACACCAACCGGCGGCTGCTGCGCGCGCGGGACGCCATGGACCGCGACTACGCCGAGCCACTGGACGTCCCGACGCTGGCCCGCCTGGCCCACGTCTCGCCGGCCCACTTCATCCGCACCTTTCGGGCGGCGTTCGGGGAGACCCCGCACCGCTACCTGCAGCGGCGACGGGTGGAGCGGGCGATGTTCCTGCTGCGCGCCACCGACCGCAGCGTGACCGAGATCTGCATGGACGTCGGGTTCTCGAGCCTGGGCACCTTCAGCCGCGTCTTCCGCGACATCGTGGGGGAGTCTCCGAGCGCCCATCGCCGGCGCGGGCCGCTCCCGCCGGTGCCCACCTGCTTCGCGATGGCGTGGGCCCGGCCGGCGACGGATCGAGCATTTTCGGAGAAGCGGTCGCCGGTGCCGGCTCCCTAGCGTCCAGCCCATGCTGACGACCATCTCCATCACCCAGATCTACGTCCCCGACCAGGACGCCGCCCTCGACTTCTACGTCGGGAAGCTCGGGTTCGAGGTACAGACCGACATGCACTTCGGGCCCATGCGTTTCCTCACCGTCGCGCTGCCCGGCGATCCCGGGCGGGCGGTGCTGCTGGAGAAGCCCGGGCCCCCGGCGATGAGCGAGGAGACGGCCGCGCAGGTGCGCGAGCTGGTGAGCAAGGGGGCGGCCGGCGGTCACCTCTTCTTCGCCTGCGACGACGCGTGGAAGACCCACGCCGAGCTGAAGGAGCGCGGCGTCGAGATCACCGAGGACCCGGTCGAGCAGCCGTACGGCATCGACTTCGGCCTCCGTGACCCGTTCGGCAACCACATCCGCGTCGCCCAGATGACGCAGGGCTGAACGCGGCCCGCCACGCGGTACACCGCGCCGACCCCCTCCGTCGGCCGCGCCGACCGGCCCTGTACAGTCGTTCCCGGCCCGGAGGAAGTTGCCGGGCCGGGATCGGGGCTGTGGCGCAGCTGGTAGCGCACCACACTGGCAGTGTGGGGGTCAGGGGTTCGAGTCCCCTCAGCTCCACCCCGATGACCAGGCCGTTCTCCTTCGGGGGAGCGGCCTGAGTCGTCTCTGGTTGCAGTTGTGGTTGCAGTTTGCCCGCCCTTACCTGGCAGCAGCAGGGCGCTCATCCGGTCGGCGGCTTCGCGGGCCAGTGCCGGCATGACGTGGCTGTAGATGTCCATGGTCGTGCGCATCTGGCTGTGGCCGAGGAGCTCCATGACCACCCGCGGGTGCACGTTCTCAGTGAGCAGCAAGGTGGCGGCGGTGTGCCGGCCGTCGTGCAGCCGGACGTGTCGCACGCCGGCGGCCTGGAGCAGCCGAGTCCAGTCGTCGTAGTCGGTCTTCTTGTCGATCGGCCGACCGTTCACCTGAGCGAAGACGAGGTCCTCCTCGTGCCACTCGGAGCCGGCCAGCATCTGCTCACCGAGCTGGACCGCCTTGTGCCGGTGCAGCTCGTCGACGAGAGGCATCGGCAGGGCGAGCGTGCGCTGGCTGCGCCGGGTCTTGGGCTCCTCGTAGATCAGCCCGCCGCCGCGGACGCGGTGGATGCTCCGCCGGACCGTGAGCGTGCCCGTGAGGAGGTCGATGTCCTTCCATTGCAGCGCCAGGGCCTCGGACTGCCGTAGGCCGAGGGCGAGCGCGACGGTCCAACGGGCGGAGTTGCGCACATGAGCCGCGGCTTCGAGGACGGCGCGGGCCTCGCCGAGGTCGAGGGGGGTGGCGACGTCGCTGGGGCGCTGCGCCGGCGGGTCGACGAGTGCGGCGACGTTGCGGGGGACGTGGCCGCGCTGGACGGCGACGGTGAGCGCCCGGGACAGGATGCGGTGGTGCCGGAGCACGGTGGCGGGGGAGTAGCCGGCATCGAGCAGGGCGGTGTAGAGCTGGTCGAGATGCTCGGGCCGCAGCCGGTCCATTCGGTGGCGGCCAATGCCGGGGATCAGGTGCCGGCGGACGGCGGACTCGTAGCTCTCCAGGGTCCGCTGCCGCACCCGGCGCGGGGTGATGGTGGTGAGCCAGTGCTCCAGCCAGTCGGCGACGGTCGGGGTGGAGACGGCGCTGAGCGTGCCGGCGTCGCGCTTGCGCTCCAGGTCGCGAACCTTCGCGACCACCACGGCCCGGGTCTTGCCCGTGACGTGCCGGCGGTCGAGCTTGCCGTCGAGCTTGAAACCGACGGTGACGTAGCCGTGCCACCGGCCGTCGGCGCCCTTGTAGATCGTCGACTCGCCGTTCGATGCGCGTCCCGCCATCCGCTACCCCTCGGCGCTCTGTCGGATGCTGAGTGTCCCGGAGCGCGTGGATAGGGGGCAGGCGCGCTGTGGATTCACGCGGCGTCCGGCGAAGGCTGTGGACCAGTCTGGACCGCCTGGAGCCGGCGCACGTACGCCTCGACCTCTGCCTGGGATATCCGGCAGCTGCGGCCGATGTGCACGGGACGCAGCTCTCCACTCTTGATGAGCGCGTACACCGTCGTGCGACCGATGCGGAGGACCTTCGCGGCCTCTTCGGGAGTGAGGAGGAGCCGATCGGAGGCCATGACGTCCCGGAGCGGCTTGGGATCATCCATGTCGACCTCTCTCGGATCAGTCGCGCGTTTGCTGCGTGACGGCTGCCGTACAACCGTGGGATAGCCGGCTTCAGAACATCTCCAGTAGCTCCTCAGTCGTAGACATCCGCGGGTCGACTGGAGGGTGGAGCGGCTCCTCCGGTTACCCAGAAGTCCCGGAGGCTCAGCTTCAGTGCAGGTAGCGAGCGCCGGTGAGGTGCGCCCGTCGCCGGTACGCCGCCAGTACGGGCTCGAGGGCGCGTGCCAGGGAGGGCAGGTCCCGGTCGTAGACCCGCCCGTCGTTCAGCTGGCCGACGAGCTCGACGAGCAGCCTGGGCCAGTCGCGGCGGTTCGGTAGGAGAGGCACCTGGACTTCGACGCGCCGCTCGACGAGCTCCACCGCGGACAGACCGGAGGCAGCGGCCCTGGCCTGCTCCCAAGCTCGGCGCCGGCAGGTGGCGGAGCACCACTTCGGGATAGGCCCCCGTCTTCCCGGCGTGATGGGTCCACCGCACCACCCGCAGGCCGTCGCTGCGGTTCTCCGTTCGGGACCGTGCACCTTCGCTGCGGCCGGGTCCCAGCGGGCCTGCGGGGTCGTCCGATGGGCTTGCTGACGCCGTTGCCGCTTGCACTCCTGCCGTGGGGCTCGGTATTCGGGGGTGCCGCTGGTTCCCATGCCGGCGAGGCTCCGGACGAGTCTCCAGAAACCCATCATCACGAGGCCACACACCCCAGGTGCATGAGGTGTGATGCCCCGTGATCTTGGAGTCCCCAGTGCTGCTCGTCCCCTTGATGGTTCTCCGCGTGGGCGGGTCGCGAGCGATGCCTTGCCGGCGGGCCAGCAAGGCTTGAGCTTCCCGGCGTCCCTGAAGGCGGCCATTGGGACAGCGTGTAGGACGATTCGCTGCGGGGAGGTGGAGCGGGTGGCGCTCAACATCGACGTGCACGAAGGACTGCGCCGACCGGCTGATCTTGTCAAGTTGGCCGAGGCGGTGGTCGCCGGCAAGGACGAGGACGAGGCTGACTGGGTCGAGTGGAAGTCGACGCTCGACCTGACCACGCCCGAGGGCGCCTTCAGCCTTGCCCGTCAGATCCTCGGCTCTGCGAACCGTCACCCCGACCACGCCGCCCGTTATATGGCAGGCCTCGGCTACGTCCTCGTTGGCGTTGAACCCGGATCGGTCGAGGGAGTGACTCCGATTGACCTCGCCAAATTGGACGCCGCTTTGGAGAAGTACCTTGGCAATCCCGGCCCGGTGTGGGCAGGCATCTTCGTGGAAGTCCAGGGCAAGGACGTCCTCGTTGTCACCGTGGAGGCCCCCCGCTGGGGTGACCGCTTCTACCCGCTGGCCAAGACTTTCCAGGGCGAGAAGGGCAAACCCGGGGCCGACGCAGGCACCGTCTTTGTGCGCAGGCAAGCCCGGACGCTGCCCGCCGGTCCCGGCGAGATACAAATGCTGCAGGACCGGTTGCTGCGGGGCCAGCAGCCTGAGCAGAGTCTGGACCTGGACGTCGAGTGGCCCGTCGACCCGGCTGTCCTCACCACGCTGAATGTGAGCAGCGACGCGCTCAAGGAGTGGATCTCTCAGCGGCGGGAGGCCGTCCTGGCCATGGAGCCGCCCCCGGAGGAGCCGCTCCCACAGGGCACCGCCAGGATGCAGGCCGCCATGGCAAGAGCCATACGGGCGGACCCTCGGAGCCGTGAGAAGTACGAGCAGGAGGTCGAAGATCACCTTCAGAAGTGCTGGAAGGCCGTCCATCAGGCAGTCTTGCGCGAGGTCCTGGCCCAGCAACTGAATCTGATCGAGCTGCGGGTGACCAACCCGACCGTTCGAAATTTGCCCGATGTTGAACTAACCGTCCGGATCGAGGGGCGGGTCCTCGCCTACGACGAAGACGAGGACACCAAGTGGTCACTCCCGCGGCCACCCAAGGCATACGGCACCCCGGACATGAGCGGGCTGTTCGGCGGCCTCTCGCCCGATGCCCCGGGGCTTTCGTTGCCCCTGTCGCGCCTGATCGCGTCGTCACCTGCGGTGAGCCTCAAGAGCCTTCATATAGACATTGACAACGGCCCGCCGGTCACGACCATCACGCTGCAGTTGGGAGACATCCGGCCCCACGGAGTCGCCAACGCGACGCCGTTCATGCTGGTGGTGGCGGAGGAGCCAGGCTCCATGGTCACGCTCAAGTGGAGCGCCACCTCGACGCGCGTGGACGCCCGGCAAGAGGGCGAACTGGTTGTTCCCGTCGCCGATCATGCCCGGACGCCGCTCGACCTCATCCCCTACGAGATTGATTGACGCCTCTTCATAGCTGACGCGCTCGTTTCGCGGCCAGCGGAGTGGTTCGACCTGACTACGACGCCAGCTCGCTCTGCACAGGTCGCGCCTGCGCCAACGCGACACGAGGGATGAGGCGGCTATCGCTTAGTGGGCCGCTCAAGGACTGTTGAACGACTCGTTCCCAGCCGGTAGCGCGACAACTGCCGATCTGTCACAACGAGTCTCGACACCGGGAATGCAAGACGTGTGTGGCACTTGATCTTGATCGTTCTCCAGTAGCGACGAGGAGCAGGATGGCCCGGTGGAGCAGAAGACGAGGATCGACGTCGAGGCCCCGGTCGAGCGGCTCTGGGAGGTGCCGCGCGACGTGGAGCGATGGCCGGAGTGAGCGCCGACGGTGACCTCGGTTCGACGCGTGGACGGCTCGCTCGCCGTCGGGTCCCGGGTCCGGTTGAAGCAGCCACGGATTCCCCCAACCGAGTACGTGGTGACCGAGCTCGAGCCGGACCACTCGTTCCCCTGGGTGGCCACCAGCCCGGGCGTCCGCACCACCGCGCGGCACCTTTTCGAGGCACTCGGCACTGGCAGTACGCGTCTGACGCTGACCGTGGAGCAGGCCGGTCCCGTGGGCGTGGTGATGGGACGGTTCTACCGCCGCCTCACTGATCGCTACCTGACCGCCGAGGCCGAGGGGATCAAGGCCAGGAGCGAATGAGAGGCGTGACGTCCGGACGTGTGCCACAGCTGCGGTGGCCGCGGACCCTCCCCGAAGGCGGCTCCAGGGACATTGGCGCGGGTGCTCGGGGTGCAGCGGAGTCCGTCAGCTCACAAGCAAGGAGTTGACCGACCCGGGGGCAGACCCACCCTCCTGGCTCAGCGACGGTGGCTGGAGTGGACGGTCCGACACCAGGCGCGTGTAAGGCTGTTTCGGTGCCCGACTGGTTGCCTGACCTCACCGCCTGGACTCCCGACGATTGGTCCGCCCTCGGGACCAACCTCACCGCCGGCATCGCGTTAGCGGCCGGCGTTGTGGCGCTAGGCCAATTTCGAGAGGCGCGACGGCTGCGACTGGAGCAGGCGCAGCCTTACGTCGCCTGCTTCGTTGAGCGAACGCAGGGGCACGACCAAGCCCTCGACATCGTAATCCGCAACTTCGGCACAACCATCGCCCGGGACATCCGAATCGAGGTGGCGCCACCAATCATGCGGGCAGGGCCCCCAGGACAGAAGCCTGAGCCGGTCTTCATCCCCGGGCAGTTGCCCGCGCTCGTTCCGGGTCAGGAGTGGAGAACCTGGTGGGACTATGGCCCCGCGCGAAGCGAAAAAGACTTGATTAGTCGGCATGACGCTGTGGTCAGCTACCGCGATAGTCAGGGATCGGAGCTTCCCCCTATCCCTTCAGTCCTCGATTGGGCCGAATACGAGGATGTCGGCATCATCGTGACCAAGGGGATGCATGAGGCAGCCGCTGCTCTTGAGGATGTGAATCGGACGCTCAAGAGCTTCAAGTACAGGGCCAGCGGCGGGCTCGAGGTTTTTGCGAGAGACGCGGACGCGAGGGATGAGCGTCTGCGGGCCGAATTCGAACGTCGCAAGGCGGCGCACGCGGAGTTGACAGAACGGGTCATGCCTGGCTCGCCAGCGAGCGACAAACTCCCTGCCACAGGTCCACTCAAGCGCATGGGTCGCCAATTGCGGCGTTTCCTGCGCGGACGCTTGCACCAATAGGCCACCCGGTCCGGGCGAGTGCGTCCAGACCTCCACGAATCAAAGGCTGTCCCTAAGTTGGCCGCTCCCAGATACCTCCTGCGCATAGGCGCCAGGCGACTTGCTCTCTGCCCAGGACGGAGGCCCTCCTGCGATCTCTGGGTGGGGAGGTGGACCCACTCGCGCCGAAGCGCCGGCCAAGCGAGAGGAGTACGCGACCGGGGTCCCGAAGCGCCGAGTCCATGGACTCAGGGCCCTGGACTCCCTCGCCCGGACGTGGATAGCTCCGTCCATCGACGCCGGCGAAAGTCCGGAGGGTTCGGCTGTTAGGCGCTGCCTGCATGTCCGCCCAGTAAGACCTCCACGTCAAAATGGGACAGATCCCACGGGGTCGGCTCGGCCAGGTCTTCGTCGCCGTTGATCCTGCGCTTCTCGGGGGCCCAAGCCAGGAATGGCTCGCCCCTAGGAATGACCATCGTTACCTGGTCCATCGGCGGATCGCTATCAGGTAGTCGCGTGATCGACTCGGGAACCATAAGCGGATGACGGATCAACGTGGTGGGCGCGGGGAACTCGGTGCCCCCGATCGTCAGGGTGGTCGCTGCCATGACGATCACTTGCGGAATCACCCCCGCCGGTGCGGTCGTCGTCAGGGGACTCAGCCGGAACGGAACAACCTCCCCCTCCCAGAGCAGACGCGTTCGACGTAGCAAAGCCCGATCAGAGCCGCTGTACATACCGCTCAACGGCTTTAGCGCCTGACGCGTGATATTCTCGATTACGACGAGGTCATAAAGACTATCGACGGCAACATCGATGGATGCTGCATCTTCGGCCCCGAAGCTGGAGACGTTGAGAGTAAAAAACGTCTGGTCGCCGACAAGGAAGGCGACTTCCTTACTGACTGTCAACTCCTGCTCGAATACCGCTTCGGCGAGCTTCATCCGATTCGTGGTGCCGTGCCATGTGACGCCCTCAAATCGAGCATCCGCCACCCGATCATTCACAGCGCCGAACGACACCTTGAACGTCACACTGCCCGCGACAAGAGCCTCCCAGTACAGGCGACCTTCCTCCTCTCCGCGCTGAGACACCGCAGCCTCGTATTCACAGACGCTCGCGCCGTCCGCCGCGCGGCACTCCACCCGGACCCGGTTCTCCGGCGACTGTCGCAAGAGTTGCGTGACGGTGAGCGCCTGGAATTCTTCGGGAAGTTCCGCGAACGCCATGTCAAGATCTGGCATCGGTGAATCAACCGGACCCACGTAAGCCGCACCCCGCTCGATCAACTCGTCGACGCCGACGACGACCGCGCGCTCGACGGAAGCGGGATCAAGAACGATTACGCCGAGCTTGTGCAATGCCAACACCAGGTCCAGCGTCACCAGGCAAAGCGTCGCTGCGTGAGCAAAGTACGTCACCGCAGCCGAATAGCGCTCCTTTATCGGGAATAGGAGTCCGTCGCTTTTACTGCCACGCGTATCCACGTGGACCAAGTCTCCGTATAGCCATGCGGCAGCCAACTGAGTGTCAGACACCTGCGGTGTGACGTCCGAGCCGTCGGTCCTAGACGACTGCACGGCAAACCGCAGAACGTTGGTGCCATCAAGGTCGAACTGCGACCACTCTCGCTTCAGATTCGTGAACTGTATTAGCAGGTCCGCAGGAACGTCGACTGCAGATGCATCGATTGCAGCCTGGATCGCCTCCAGAACTTTTGCTTGGAAGACCGACTCACTTTTCACCAGCACAGGACGCACCCGCGCAGCCAGCGACTCAAACGCCTCCTCGTCTGGCAGCGCCCGACGCATCTCCATCGTCCCGTCCAACTGGAGTCGACCGGCCAACGAGAAGTCACGCAACGCCGACAGAGACTCACGGTCGCGCGCCAGCGAGTGCGCCTCGATACGACGGGCGCGCAAGACAAACCGGTTGAGCGTTCGTGCGAGGTCAGCCACTCCCCGAGCCTGCCAGCAGCCACCGACACTTCTTGGGGTCGACTGCTTGCACTTGACTGTCCGACGTCGGGGGTTCGGCCCACAAGCGTCGGCGGGCAGACCGTCGAACGCGATGGGCTGGGACGATCCCTATGCCGACCCTCCGCAGCAGAGGTGCTCGAAGTGCAAGCAGCGCCAGCTCGGACGGATCTCGTAATCAGCCCCACGTAGCCGGATGCGCTAGTTAGCACGTGCCGGCCGTGCAGCCTGGCGCTGGCCGCAGGACGCTGGGCGCGACTGCTCAACCAGCTGATCGACGAGGTTGACTGCGACGTCGTTTGGCGCCGCGACGGCGGCGCCGCCGCATATGCGGACTGCCGGCCGATCTGCCCGCTGGGGCCTCACCACATCCATGCCCTAGTCATCGGGGGTCCGCACTCCTACGCGGACACCGCTGTGTCGCATCCGGGCTGCAACCGCTCCAAGGGTGCAAGGCCGTGTGTTCCGCCCGCCGCGCCGCCGAACCCCTAGTAGGGCAGAGACGCGATCCTGTCTCTAGGCCTTCAGGGACACGCGGGACTCTCCTACGAGCGGAAGGGGTGCGCCGTCAAGATCGGCCGCAACCATTCGGAGGCGGCCCTCGTGGCGGCAGTTCTGGTTGCAGTTGCGGTGAATCCGTGGCCGTCCATCGATGTCCGCTCGCGTCTTGGACCAGCGCAAATGTGCTGGTCAGAGGCCTCGTGTGGACCTTGGCGGACGGTCGCGAACGCGATCATGACGGCCTGGCAGTGTGGGGGTCAGGGGTTCGAGTCCCCTCAGCTCCACCCGATCGAGCAGGCCGCCCCTCCACGGAGGGCGGCCTGCTGCGTTGTCGGGGGCGGGGTGCGCACGGATACCTGTGTGACGCGCGTAACCCCTGGTGAGGTCGCGCGTTGTTCCGCGCACACACCCCTCCCACCCGATCTGGAGGAGACGTGCGCCGTCTCGTTACCTGCATCACCGCCGCCGTCGCGGTCCTCGCCGGCGTCCTCGTCGCGCCCACGGCGCAGGCCGCGCCGGCCCCGCTGAGGTACGTCGCCCTCGGCGACTCCTACAGCGCGGCCTCCGGCGTCCTGCCGCCGGACCTCACCGCGCCACCGCAGTGCCTGCGCTCGACCCGCAACTACCCGCACGTCATCGCCGGCGCGATCGGTGCCCGGCTCACCGACGTCACCTGCGGCGGCGCGGACACCGGCGACTTCTTCGCCGGGCAGTACCCGGGGGTCGCGCCGCAGCTCGAGGCGCTGAGCCGGGACACCCAGCTGGTCACCATGACCATCGGCGGCAACGACAGCGGGGTCTTCATCAACTCGATCATCGCCTGCAGCACGGCTGGCCTGTCCACGCTCGGCAAGGGCAGCCCGTGCAAGGACCGGTACGGCAGCTCGTTCGCCGACACCGTGCGCACCACGACGTTCCCGGCGCTCGTGGAGACGCTGCGTGCCGTCCGGCAGGCGGCGCCGGGCGCCCGGGTCGCCATCCTCGGGTATCCCTGGATCGTGCCGGCCAGCGGCAGCTGCTTCGACCGGATGACCCTCGCCGAGGGCGACATCCCCTACCTCCGCGAGCTCCAGGCCACCCTCAACGACGCGGTGAAGCGCGCGGCATCGATGTCCGGCGTCACCTACGTCGACCTGAGCCGGGTCTCCGACGGGCACGACGCCTGCCAGCCGATCGGCGTCCGCTGGGTCGAGCCGGTGCTGCAGGGGACCAATGCGGTCATCGTGCACCCGAACGCGCGGGGCGAGGCGGCGATGGCCGCGCGCACCATGGAGGTGCTGCGGCTCGACCGCCGCTGAGCCCGGCGTCCGGCGGCCCGGGCGGGAGCGGTCCCGGCCGGGCCGCCGGCGTCAGCTCGGGAGGGCGCCCAGCTCCGGCTCGGGCGCCCGGCCGGTGCCGTGCCGGCGGGCGAGCCGCGCGGCCGTCGGCATGGCGGCGTAGCCGTTGGTCAGCCGCGCCCGGGCGACCAGCGTGCCGGCCCGGTGCTCGGCGATGCTGCGCAGCACCTCGTCGAACTCCGTCGTCACCACGTAGTGGGTGCCGTCGACCAGGTGCACCACCGTGTCGGCGTGGTGCTCGATCCGCTCGATGTGGTCGGGGTCGACGGCGAAGTGCTCACCGTTGTGGCAGGTCACAGTGATCACGAGGTGGTCCTTTCGCACCCGTCGGCCCGGGGACCGGTGGGCCGGCCCGGAAGTCGGTCCGGCACCGAGACCATCGGCACACCGGGGGCGCTCCTGGAGCGCGGGCCGCGTGGTACGTCCCAACGGGTGATGCCGTAACCGGTCAGAACCCGAAGAGCAGACCGAGCCCGCCGAGGGTGACCAGCACCATGACGAACACGAGGGAGAGCTGGACACCGGCCGGTGACACGGTGTCGGACCGGAGAGCTCAGTCGGAGCCGCGGCCCTCGCGCCAGTACCCCATGAAGGCCACCGACCGGCGGTCGACACCGACCTCCTGGACGAGGTGCCGCCGCAGCCCCTTCACCACCCCGGCCTCTCCGGCGAGCCAGGCGTAGACGCCGGAGGAGCCCGGCGCCGCGGTGTCCTCGGCCGGGACCTCCCACAGGATCCCGGCGTCGACGTCGACGTCGGCCAGCTCGGGAGCCGGGGCGGGGGAGAGCAGGTCGCCCAGCTCGCGCACCGCGTCCAGGACGGCTCCGGTGAGCAGCTGCCCCCGCGGCGCGGCGGGGGCGCCGTCGGCGGGCCAGCGGGGGAGCCAGGTGATCTCCACGCCGGCCGGCGCGACGACGTTCAGGGCGTCACCGGCCGTCGGCACCTCCAGCAGGACCTTGGCGCGCCGGCCCGCGGGCAGGCTCTCCACGATCGCGCAGATGGCCGGCACCGCGGTCTCGTCGCCGGCGATCAGCAGGCAGGAGGCGTCGGCCGGCGGGTGCCACTCGAAGCCGCCGGTCTCGCCGGGGAACCGGGCGTTCGGCGCGACCAGGACGACCTCGTCGCCGGCGGTGGCCTGCTCGGCCCAGGCCGACGCCGGGCCGGTGGCGCCGTGCAGCACGAAGTCGACGTCGACCTCGCCGCTCTCGCTGCGCAGCGCCCGGATCGTGTACGTGCGGATCGGCATCTGCCGCTCCGGCGGCAACGCCCGCCAGGCGCCGTACCAGTCGTCACCGGCCGGGCAGTCGAGGATGCCCCGGCCCGGCAGCGGCAGCATGACCTTGATCCGCTGGTCGAAGCCGTTGGACGCGAAGGCGGCCATCTCTGGACCCGTGAAGGTGACCCGGAGGAAGCTCGGGCTCAGCCGCTGCACCCGCGCCACGCGCACCGGGAAGGTGCGGTAGGCGGGGATCTGCGCGGTCTCGACGGTCACGGCGTCTCCCGGGCTGGGCAGGTAGGGGCGTCTTTCGACTTAGGCTAGCCTCACCTGGCTTCCGGCAGTCTCGCACACGAGCGCCGGTCGATCCAGACGCGCGTCCACCCGGGCGTGCGCGGCAGTTCGAAGGAGAACGATGACGACTCGAGTCCTGCGGGCCACCGCCCTCACCGTGGCGGCGGCCCTGACCCTCGCCGCCTGCGGGAACGACTCCGAGCCCGAGGCCGGCTCGACCGGGCAGGCCGCGGCCGGCGACGCCGCGTTCCCGCGCACCGTCGAGCACGCCATGGGCAGCACCGAGATCCCCGAGGAGCCCGAGCGGGTCGTCGTCCTCGACACCGGCGAGCTCGACTCGGTGCTGTCGCTCGGCGTGACACCGGTCGGCGCGGTCACCACGGCCGTGGACACCGACTTCCTCAGCTACCTGGCCGAGGACGCCGAGGGGGTGGAGGTCGTCGGCACGATCGCCGAGCCCGACCTGGAGGCGATCGCCGCCCTGGAGCCCGACCTCATCCTCTCCAACCAGGTGCGCCACGAGGACATCTACGACCAGCTGAGGCAGATCGCACCCACGGTCTTCGCCGCGGACCTCGGCGACACGTGGAAGGAGAACCTCCTCCTGGACGCGGAGGCGCTCGGCAAGGAGGAGGAGGCCGAGCAGCTGCTGGCGGACTACGAGGAGCAGGCCGCGCAGCTCGGCGAGGACATCGGTGACGCGGCCGGGACGACGGTCAGCCCGATCCGGTTCGTCGGTGGCACGATCCGCGCCTACCGGCCGGACTCGTTCATCGGCACGGTGCTGGCCGACATCGGCCTCGACCACGTCGACCTGCCGGAGGGCGACAACCCCACGTTCGCCGAGCTGAGCGCCGAGCAGATCACGCAGGCCGACGCCGACGTCGTCCTGTACTCGTCCTACGGCGCCGCCGACGAGTCCGGCGAGGCGGCGGTCGTCGGCGGTCCGCTGTGGCCCCGGCTGAGCGCGGTGCAGAACGGGCAGGCCCACCAGGTCGAGGACGACGTCTTCTACACCGGCATCGGGCTGCGCGCGGCGACCCTCCAGCTGGAGGAGCTGCGCGAGTTGCTCGCCGGCTGACGCACCGAGGGCCGCTCCCCGGTGATCGGGAGGCGGCCCTCGGTGTTCGGCCCCTCTGCAGGGTCCCGCGCCGAGCCTGCGAGGCGTGGGGGGGCAGAGGGGTCCTTCGTCAGGGGGTCTCGGTGACGAGCTGCGCGGCCAGGTACTGCGGCGCACCCACCCGCTCGATGGCCGCGATCTGCGCCTCGAACCAGTCGGCGTGCTTCTCCTCGTCCAGGACCATCTCCTCGAACACCGACGCGGTGCCGTGGTCACCGAGGTCGTGGCACTCCTTCGCGGAGGCGTTGAACTGGGCGACGGCGGCCTTCTCGCTGTCGAGGGCCAGCACCAGCATCTCCTCGGCGCTCTCGCCGACCCGGATGGCGCCGAGGCGCTGCAGGTTGGGGTGGCCGTCGAAGAGCAGGACGCGCTGGATGAGGGCGTCGGCGTCGCGCATCTCGTCGATGGAGAGGTCGTAGAAGACCTTGCCCAGCTTGGGCAGACCCCAGGCGTCGAGCATGCGCGCGTTGAGGAAGTACGTGTTGGTGACCGTGAGTTCGAAGGTCAGCGCGTCGTTCAGCAGTTCGACCACGCGGGGGCTAACGGGCTGCACCGGATACTCCCAGCTCTCGCTCGGCCGGGCGCTCGGTGGTGCGCTCGGCTCGCACCGGGCAATGCTGACACACGAGGTCGCGGAGCGAGTCGACGCAGTTGCCGCAGGTCCGTCCCGCACCGGTGGCCCGGGCGACGTCGGCGATGCAGGTCGCGCCGTTGGCGATCGCCTCGAGGATGTCGCGGTCGGTCACCACGTTGCAGTGGCACACGTACATGCAGCGGTCGCCTAACGGGAGACGGCGGGCGGGCGGGCCCCGGTGCGGACACCAGGGCGTCGTGTGGAGGTTAGCCTCTCCTAACCGCTGCGCGCCAGACCGCTGGTCAAGAACAGCGGGTGACCCCTAGGTTGCCGTCATGCCCGACCCGGCGTCCCGCGCCCGCGCGCTCCTGCGGCTCCAGACCGGGCCCCGGATCCTCGTCCTGGCCAACGTCTGGGACGTGACCTCGGCCAGGGTCGTCGCCGCGACGGCCGGGACCGGCGCCCTGGCCACCGCCAGCCACTCCATCGCCGCGTCCCTGGGGTTCGAGGACGGCGAGCGCATCCCGCTGGACCTGCACCTGGACGTGGTGCGGCGGATCACCGCGGCCGTGGATCTCCCGGTGTCCATGGACATGGAGGCCGGCTACGGCGACCCGGGGGAGACCACCCGGCGCGCGATCGCGGCCGGCGCGGTGGGCGGCAACCTCGAGGACGGGCAGCGCCCCCTGGACGAGGCCGTGGCCGCGGTGGGGGAGGTGGTCGCCGCCGGCCGCGCCGCGGGCGTCGACTTCGTGCTCAACGCGCGGACCGACGTCGTCCTGCTCGCGCCGGCCGGGGCCGACCGGGCGGCGCTGCTGGCGGAGGCGGCCGACCGGGGCCGGGCCTACCTGGCGGCCGGGGCCGCCGCGGTCTTCGTGCCGGGCGTGGTGGCGGCGGACGAGATCGCCGCGCTGGCCGGGGCGCTGGGGCGCGGCCGGCTCAGCGTGCTCGCCGTGCCGGGTGCCACGCCGCCGGTCGCCGAGCTGGAGCGGCTGGGCGTCGCGCGGGTCTCCACCGGCCCGAACGCGCAGCGGGTGGCACTCACGGCGCTGCAGGACGCGACGGCGGCGCTGCTCGCGGGCGGGGTGCTCCCGCCCGGCACCCGGATGCTGAGCTGAGCTCCCGTGGCGGCGTCCGAGCGGCTGTCCTGGGCGGCCGGGCTGGTGGACCCCGCACCCGGGGAGCGGGTGCTCGAAGTGGGGTGCGGCCACGGCGTGCTGGCCGACCTGCTCGCCCGACGGCCGGGGGTCGGCCACGTGACCGCCGTCGACCGCTCGGCGACCATGGTGGCCGCGGCGACCCGGCGGAACCGCGTCGCGGTCGAGGACGGGCGGGTGACCCTGCAGACCGCGCCGCTGGTCGGGGCCGAGCTGCCGGAGCGCTGGTTCGACGCCGTCGTGTCGTTCGACGTCCGCGCCTTCTGGACCCCGCCGGCACCGGAGTGGGACGTCGTCCGGCGGGTGCTGGCACCCGGCGGGCGGGTCGTCGTCGCCTTCTCGGTCATGGCCCCCGGCGCCGACGACCGGATCCGGACGGCGGTGCTCCGGTCCGCCGGGGAGCGCGGCCTGGTCGAGCACGCCGTCCACCGGGCCGCCACGGCGCCGGTCCCGTCGGCGGCCGTCGAGTTGCGGTCGGGGCAGGACGGGTAGGAGGCGGGACGCCACCGACGAGAGGACATCCGCATGACCGACGACCTGGTACCCGGTGACCTGTACGCCTACGAGTCGCTGCTGTCGGCGGAGGAGCGGGAAGAGCTCGCCGGCATCCGCACCTTCCTGCAGGAGGAGGTCCGGCCGCTGGTGAACGACTCCTGGGAGGCGGCCACCTTCCCGATGGAGCTGATCCCGCGCTTCGCCGAGGCGGGGCTGGTCGGCCGCAGCTACGACACCGAGGGGTCACCGCGCGCCTCGCGGCTGTTCACCGGCTTCATCGCCCTGGAGATCGCCCGCGTCGACCCGTCGATGGCCACCTTCCTCGGGGTGCACAACGGCCTGGCGATGGGGTCGATCGTCAACCTCGGCTCCGAGGAGCAGAAGCGCCGCTGGCTGCCGGGCATGCTGGCCCTGGAGAAGATCGGCTGCTTCGCGCTCACCGAGCCGCACGGTGGCTCCGACGTCGCGCTCGGCCTGGAGACCACGGCCCGGCAGGACGGCGACGAGTGGGTGATCGACGGCGCCAAGCGGTGGATCGGCAACGGCACCTTCGCCGACCTCGTCGTCGTGTTCGCCCGCGACGTCGCCGACGACTCGGTGAAGACGTTCGTCGTGGAGAAGGGCACCCCCGGGTTCACCGCGACCAAGATGGAGGGCAAGTACGCGCTGCGCACGGTGCAGAACGCCGACATCACGTTCGAGGGGTGCCGGATCCCGGCCGAGAACAAGCTCGAGGGCGGCAACACCTTCAAGGACGTCAACCGGGTGCTGAAGCTGACCCGCGGCGGGGTCGCCTGGAGCGCCGTCGGCTGCCAGATGGGTGCCTTCGAGGCCGCGCTGGCCTACGCCAAGGAGCGGGAGCAGTTCGGCCGCCCGATCGCCGGGTTCCAGCTCATCCAGGACCTGCTGGCCCGCATGGCCGGAAACGTCACCGCGAGCCTCGGCATGGCGGTCCGGGTGGCGCAGCTGCAGGAGGAGGGCGTGTTCCGCGACGACCACGCCGCGCTGGCCAAGAGCTACGTGACCAGCCGGGCGCGGGAGACGGTCGGCTGGGCCCGGGAGCTGCTCGGGGGCAACGGCATCCTGCTCGAGCGCGACGTCGTCCGGTTCTTCAACGACGCGGAGGCCCTCTACTCCTACGAGGGGACCCGGGAGATCAACCAGCTCATCGTCGGGCGGGCGCTGACCGGGATCAGCGCCTTCGTCTGAGCCCGGCCGAGCGCTGCGACCCGGCCGCCCCGGGGTCAGGGGGACGGCCGGGCCGCAGATCTCAGGCGCCGAGGACGGCGGTGCGCACCAGGTACAGCAGGACCACGACGGAGACCGCGACGGCGAGCCCCATCCACAGCCGGCGTTCGCGCACCCGGTCGGCCTCGGTCTCGTCGGCCAGGGCCACCGGATCGGCCCACACCGGGGTGCGGCCGCCGCAGCGGGCGAGCACCTCCTCGGTGAGCACCACCGGGGGGCTCACCCGGAACGGCTGCCCGGCTCCGACCAGCTGGTGGAGGTTGCTCATACCGTGACCCTCCCGGTCTTCTCGGTCTTGTCCCAGGTCATGGCCGCCCCGCGGAACTCCTTGACGTAGGCGTCCACGGTGATCGCGCACATCAGCGGCCCGAAGCCGACCAGGTAGAGCGCCAGCGGCACGAGCGGCCGGCCCCAGCGGGTGCCCTCGAGCTTCCGGACCCCGTAGGCCAGCGGGATGCAGAGCACCAGCCAGCTGTAGACGAACAGCGTCCAGAACGTCTCCACGCCGTCGGACATGGGGATCACCCCGGGGAACGCGGCCGACAGCAGGACGACGAAGGAGATGGCGCCCGGGAACAGCAGTGCCTCCCGCCAGACCTTGAGACCGGTGCGCGGATCGACCGACATGGTCAGCGTGATCATGAAGACGAAGGTCGCGATCGGCACGAACACCGCCGCCCCGAACACCTCCGAGGCCAGCTCGCTGTCGAGCAGGTAGAGCCCGATCAGGCCGATCGAGGTCAGCAGCATCGCCACCGGCAGCAGCAGGATCGCGAACCAGAAGACGCCGAAGAAGAAGCCGCCCAGCCCCGGGTGCACCGACCTGCGGAACCACAGGTGCCGGTACATCGAGGTGATCTGCACGTTGCCGCGGGCCCAGCGCAGCCGCTGCTTCCACAGCGCGTCCACGCCGGCCGGCTCCTCGGCCAGCACGCGGGCGTGCGGCTCGAAGACGACCCGGCGCCCGGCGAGCTGGGTGCGGAAGGTCGTGACCGTGTCCTCGGCCAGCGAGGAGGTGTCGATCTGCCCGCCGATCGCCACGAGGTTCTCCCGCGAGTGCAGCTGCGCGCCACCGGCGAGGCAGGCCATCGCACCGGCGACGTTCTGCGCCCGGCGGGAGGCGGCCTGCGCGGCCAGGTAGTCGAACCCGATGAACCGGGTGATCCCCTCCGGGTCGCCGCTGCCCTCGCGGATGTAGGCGGTCACCGCGCCGACCGTGGGATCGGCCAGGTGGCGGGTCATCTTGCGCAGCGACGCCGGCTCGTAGATGACGTCGGCGTCCATGATCAGGAGCGCCTCCATCCAGTCGTCGGCGAGGACCTCGCGCAGCCCGTGGTTGAGGGTGTGCGCCTTGCCCTCGCCGCCCTTCTCGCGGCGCAGGTGCACGACCCGGCCGGGGAAGCGCTCGGCGCAGGCGGCCAGCACGGCGGGGGTGTCGTCGGTGCTGGCGTCGTCCACGACGTAGACGCGCAGCCGGTCCGGCGGGTAGTCCAGCCCCATCAGCCGCTCGATCGAGCTGGTGAGGACGGCGGCCTCGTTCCACGCCGGGACGAGGACCGCGACGTTGGGCAGGTACGGGCCCGTCTCGCGGTAGTGGTTGCGGACCGCGTGGAACGGGATCACGAGGAACTGCGCCAGCCCGGCGACGACCGGGATCGCGCCGGTGGCCACCAGGGCCAGCAGGAACCAGGTCAGCACGGTCTCGCCGATGCCGGCCACGTCGGTGCCGACGGCGAGGAGGGTCACCGGGCACCCACCAGCCGGGTCGCCGACGCCGCGTCGGCCACCCAGGAGTAGCGGCCCACGGTGGCGGCCTCGTGGCTGTCGGTGGAGCCGACGAGGGTCACGCCGGCGGCCGCGAGGGCCAGCACGACGCGGGGCCCGGGGCAGCGCCACTTCTCGTTGACCTCGACCGTCGTGCCGGTCCGGAGGGCGGCGTCGGCGATCGCGGCGACGTGCTCGTCGAGCAGCTCGCTCTCGTGCATGCCGACCTTGGGCAGCAGCGAGAACAGGTGGGCCAGCTGGCCCCGCCCGGCGCGCTCCATCGCCCGCACGGTCGCGTCGACGAGGATCGACAGCGCGTCTTGGGTGGACAGCCCGCCCGCGATCTCCTCCAGGGTGCGGCGCGGGCTCCACGGGCCGTCCGGCCCGGGGAACTGGTGGTCGGCGATGAGGATGCGGTCGACCCCGCCCGGCCCGACCACGAGGTCCTCGGGCACGTCGAGGCGGCCGGAGGCGTCCAGGATCTTCGCCTCGACGCCGGTGAGCACCTCCAGCCCCTCGATCCGGGGGAGGGCGGCCACCTCGGCGAGGAAGCCCGGTACCCAGGTCGTCGTCGTCCGGACGTGGTCGACCATGCGGATGCTGGCCAGCCCCGTGTCGCGGGCGGCGACGAGGTTCTCCATCGGCGCGCTCACGGCGTCGTCGGACCAGGTGGAGTGCACGTGGTGGTCGGTGAGCAGCAGGTCGAGCTCACCCAGGGCGGCGGTCATCGGGCGGCCTCCTCGGCGACGACGTCGGACGGGGCGAGGAAGACGTCCTCGAGGTAGCGCACCACCGCGAGCTCCCGGAAGGGCACCTCGGCCGGTAGCGGGCGGCCCAGCGCCAGGTCCAGGGCGAGGGAGGGCATGTCGACGCCGGCCGCGACGGTCAGCGGCATCGCGCCGGGGAAGCGCGGGTTGACCTCCAGCAGGGCCGGGCGGCCCTCGGCGTCGCGGCGCAGCTGCACGTTGGCCACCCCGACCAGCCCGATGGCGCGGGCCACCCGGCGGGCGGTCTCCACCAGCTCCGGGTCGGCCACCGTGGCGCCGGCGACCGAGACCCCGGAGTCGACCCGCAGCCGGGACCGCGGCACGGCGGCGACCACGTGCCCGTCGGCGTCGGCGAGCGTGTCGACGGAGTACTCGTCGCCGGGCAGGTGGGCCTGCACGAGGGTGTCCTCGTCGCTGCCCAGGGCGGTCAGCGCGGCGGCGTCCTCGACCAGGTGCACGCCGCGGGAGCCGGCCCCCCGCCGCGGCTTGACGATCACCGGGTAGTCCCAGCTGCCCGGGTCGGTCTCGCCGAGCAGCGCGGTGCGGGGGGTCGGCAGGACCTCGGTGCAGCGCTGCGCGAGGGCGTACTTGTCCAGGCAGACCTCGAGGGTCTCGAGGCTCGGTGCGGCCAGCGTGGTGCCGACGGCGTCCAGGCGCTTGCGCTCGGCGGCCAGCCGCGGCAGCTCGACGTCGACGGTGGAGAACAGCACGTCCACGCGCTCCCGCTCGCACAGGGCGACGAGGGAGTCGACGAACTCCTCGCTGAGGCCGGGGCGGACCAGGTGCCGCGCACCGGCGTCCACCAGGTACAGGCCGCTGGCGTAGCGATCCATGTCCGCAGCCAGCAGTTCGACGTCGTCGCGGCGGGCCAGCGAGCGCAGCACGGCGATGCCGGCCGGGCCGCCGGCCCCGGTCACCAGGACGCGGGTGGGGGAAGAGTCAGACACCGAAGCGCTCCGGGGTGGTCGAGGTGGCGGGGGAGGACTGCTGGAAGGCCGAGTCGCTGGTGGCGCCCACGACGCCACCGGCGTCCCGGACGATCTCCAGCGGTTCGCAGTACTGGCCGCCGCTGCCGTAGCGCGACCAGTAGCGGGCGGTCGCCAGCACGAAGTCGTCCTGCAGGTAGCTGCGGATGCCGGCCTGCGAGCGGAAGCTGGCGAGCAGGTCGAGCTTGGTGCGGGTGAACCCGTCGATGGAGACGAAGCGGGACGGCCGGAAGTCGATGGTGGCCGAGGGGCTCTGGAAGCAGGCGACGGTCGGCACGGTGCGGGTCGCGACGCTCGCGGCCTGGTGCACGGCCCGGTGGTCCTGGTGCCGGTCGTTGGCCGAGTGGGTGTAGACGATGGTCGGACGGACCTCCTGCACGACCCGCTCGATGATCGACATGGTCGGGTCCATCGGGCTGATCCGGGTGTCCTCGAGGTCCTCGAGGAACAGCCGGGCGCCGATCAGCTCGGCCGCGGCCAGCGACTCGTCCTGCCGGTCGCCCGCCTCGCCGCCGCGTGCGCCGCGGGAGAGGGTCAGGATCACCACCTGGTCACCGGCGGAGCGGTGCGCGGCGAGCGTGCCGCCGACCCCGATCTCCACGTCGTCGGGGTGGGCGCCGACGGCCAGGACGGTCTGGCGCTGCGGAGCGGCGGCCCGCTTGGCCTGCGCGGCCTCCGCCAGCCGGCGGATCGTGGCGGCCAGGGTGTCCTTGGGCACCGGCTTGACGAGGAACTCGTCGGCCTGGCGGCGCAGCGCGTCCACGGCGTAGTCGACCGACGCGTGCGCGGTCATCACGGTGACCGGCAGGTCGGCGCGCAGCTGACGCAGGCGGTCGAGGAACTCCAGCCCGGTCATGCCCGGCATCTCGATGTCGGTGATAGCGGCGTCGAACTCGACGCGCGAGGCCAGCGCCAGGGCCTCGAGCGGGTCGGCGCACGTGGTCACGGTCATGCCGCCCCGCTGCAGCACCGTGCGCACGAAGAGTGCGGTGTCGGGGTCGTCGTCGACGACCAGGACGTGCAGAGCACCGTCCACGGTTCCGGCTCCCGTCGGTGGATTCCCCCGGCTGCCCGGGAGGGGGACGGGTGTCCCCGCGGGAGTTGACGGCCGTTTCCGCTGGTCGCATGAGCCGGGCGCCCCGTGTCTCACCCCTCCGGGTGGGCCCGCCCGACCGGGCGACCGGTGCACCGCTCAAGCCGCGCCGCCGCCGTGCCGATCACCCGGTCAGGTGACCGGAGGACCACCCTCCGCACCCTCAGCGAGCAGTGAGGAGGAGGCGTCGTGGCGGATCAGTCCGTGCTCGTGGTCGAGGACACCCAGGAGATCCGCGAGCTGGTGACCACGGTGCTCGAGCGGGCCGGGTTCGCCGTGCGCGCCGTGGGCACCGGTGCCGAGGCCATCGCGGAGGTGCGGCGGGAGCCGCCGGACCTCATCGTCCTCGATCTCGGGCTCCCGGACGCCGACGGCACCGAGGTGTGCCGGCAGATCCGTGCCGAGACGCCCTGCTACGTCCTCATGCTGACCGCCCGCGCCGAGGAGGTCGACCTGCTCATCGGGCTGGCCGTCGGCGCCGACGGGTACATGGCCAAGCCGTTCTCCCCGCGTGAGCTCGTGGCGCGTGTGCAGGCGATGCTCCGCTTCCCGCGGACCGCGCCGCAGCCGGCCGCCGAGCCGGCCCCCGCGGCGGAGTCGGTGCGCCGGCTCGCCGAGCTGGAGGTAGACGAGGACAGCCGGGAGGTCCGGGTCGACGGCGACGTCGTCGACCTGACCCGCACCGAGTTCGACCTGCTCGCCGCGCTGGCGTCGCGCCCGGGCCGGGTGCTGCAGCGGGAGACGCTGCTGCGCGAGGTCTGGCACACCGACTGGGAGGGCAACCTGCGCCTGGTCGAGGCGCACATGTCGAACCTGCGCCGCAAACTCGTGGCCGCCGGCCTGAACTCGCCGGAGATCAAGACCGTCCGCGGCGTCGGCTACCGCCTCGTCGCCGCATAGCCGTCGTCTCGAGGCATAGGAAGCTATCCACCCGTATCGGGGGCGCGAACCACCGGTAGAGCTTCCTATGCCTGGCCGGGCCGGACTAGACGCCGGCGAGCTCCTGGAGCCGGGCGACCCGGGAGTGGGCGAGCACGCCACGGCGGGCGTCGGCGGCGATCTCCCGGCAGAGGGAGGCGACCTCCGGGTGTCCCAGCTGGCCGCTCGTGCCGGCCAGGGTGTGCGCGGCGAACGCGACCGCGGTGGCGTCACCGGCGCGGGTGTGCAGGTCGATGGCCGACAGCCGGGTGGGCAGCGCATCGGCGTACATGCCCTGGAGCCGGGTCATCAGCTCGGTGTCCACCAGCTCGGCATCGCTGGGACCGCCCGTGTCCCCGGCCTGCGCCGCGACCGTGGTCCGGCCGCGGAGGAAGTCCAGGAGCGACCGCGCCGTCACCGGCTGGGCGAGGGTGACCAGTGCGCCGGCGGTGGCCGCCTCCGCGCGGTCCTCGGCGGTCGGGTCCGCGGTGACGACCACGAAGCGGGCGCGGGACCCGTTGCGCCGGATCCGGCGGAGCATCGCGGCACCCGAGCCGCCCGGCATCGCCAGGTCGGTCACGACCAGGTCGACGTCGGTGACCAGGGCGTGCCGGACGGCGTCCTCGGGGCCGGCGGCGTGCTGGACGTGCCAGCCACCGAGGCAGAGCAGGTCCGCGACCTGGTCGCGGACGGCGGCGTCGGCGTGGACGACGAGGGCGGTCAGCACGTCAGCACCGCCGAGCGGGGCGTCTCCGCGGTCCAGCCGTAGCTGGTGAGGGTGATGACCGAGATACGGGGCTGGTAGTCCAGGTAGCCGCGGTCCACCCGGGCGCTCACGGTCCGATTCGCCGCGCTCGTCTCGGCCATGACGAGCGACTGGCCGTTGTTCAGGTGGGCCATGACGCGGTAGCCGACGACCCCGCTGGGCGTCGTGCTCGCCGGCCAGCTGATCGTGGCCTCGTACCAGTAGCTGTAGGTGGGGACCCACATCCCGTACCGGGTCCAGGAGCCTCCGCTGACGGTGCGGGTGCACCGGTCGTCGATGGTGACGGTGGCCGGCGCGGTCACGGTGGTGGTCGAGACCGTCGTCGAGACGGTGGCGCTGTCGGCATAGGTGGCCGAGGCGGGGATCGCGGCTCCCACGGCGAGGGCGAGGGCGAGGCCGGTGACGGCCAGGGTGCGGCGGACGGCGTTCATGCCCGGTCCTCCTCGATCGCGGGGGTGGGGCGCCAGATGGCCAGGAGCAGCCAGCCGGCGAGCAGCGCGGGAGCCCCGTAGAGCAGCACCTGGCTGATCACCGGAGTGCGCAGCAGCTGGACCACGTGACCGAACTCCGGGATCACGGCGCGCACCTGGTAGACGGTGTCGCCGGTGAGACCGGCCGTCCACGGGTCGATCGCCTCGTTGGCGTCGCCCTTGGTCTGCACGATGACGCCGCCGTCGGCGGCCCGGTCGACCGAGACGACGCGGTGGGTGACGAGGCTGTGGTCGCCCACCGGCATGTGGTACGTGATCACCATGCCCTCGGTGAGGTCCGTGACGTCGATCGGGGTGGCGATGGTGATGTCGCCCGGCTCGATCTCCGGCGCCATGCTCGCGGTCAGCATGGTCATCGTGCGGTAGCCGAGCACGTGCGGTCCGACGGCCAGGACGGCGAAGGCCAGGACGGCGACCCCCATGACTCCGCGGACCAGCCACGGGGCCGTGCGGCCCACGATGCGGCGGGCCCGGGCGGCCGGGTGGCCGGCCGTGGAGCGCTCGTCCTCGCTCGGGGGCAGCTGGGGAGCTGCCCCCGCGGCGCGGACGGGGAGGACGGTGGTCATGGCGTGATCTCCGGGAGGTCGTCGGACGGGGCTCAGCGGGCGGTGCCGGTGCGCTGCGTGCCGGTGAAGGTCAGCGTCAGGGCGGCGGTCTTGCCCTGGAACGTGTTGTCGGCGGCGGTCGGCAGGCCGATGGAGAAGGCGAGGAAGTCCGAGCCGCCGACGTTCAGCGAGTTCACCGCGCCGAGGTCGATGGGGGCGAGCACGGCACCCGAGCCGAGGATCTTCTCGCCGCTGGCGCAGGTGTAGGTCGGCGCCGCGGGGGTGCCCCCCTCGGTCCAGGCCACGGCGCAGGACCGCAGGGACAGCTGCAGCCCCCGGGTGGCGTCGCTGGTGAGGACGCTCGACGCGGCGGCGGTGGCGCTCAGGTTGACCGCGGCCAGGCCGGTGTCCCCGTCGTTGACCAGCGTCACCGGGCGGGTGAGCGTGTCGCCGGGGACGAAGCCGGCGGTGGTCACCGGGATGGTGACGGGCTTGGCGAGATCGATGGAGACGCTGCCCGAGCTGATGGTCGTGTCGACCGAGGTGGAGTCGGTGAAGCTGCCGAACGTCCCCAGGCCGGCCACGGCGGCGGCCGCGCCGATCACGCCGAGCGAGCCGACGACCTTGCGGGCGGTGGAGCCGGTGGCGGTGGTGGCGGTCTTGGTGCTCATGTCCCTGCTTCTCCTGTGTCCGTGTGACCGCCGGCGTTCCGGCGACAACCAGGACTCTGGACGGCGAACCGCAGGCCACCCGCCAGCGATCCGCAAGGAAGCCGCAAGAAGCGACGGGCACTCCTGCCTGCCTCTCGGCGGCCGCGGACGGGGCAGGCCGTACGCACCGCGCCCCCCGTCCCGGGCAGGAACGGGGGGCGCGGTGGGGCAGGCTCCGTCAGCCCGCGGGAGTCGCCGGCAGGGTCATGGTGAAGGTGGTGCCGACGCCCTCGGTGCTCACCAGGTCCAGCGTGCCGCCGTGCGCGGTGGTGATGGCCTTGGTGATCGTGAGCCCCAGCCCCACCCCGGGAACGGCGTTGCGCTGGGCGGTCGAGGAGCGGAAGAACCGGGTGAACAGCTGGCCCTGCTCACCGGCGGGGATCCCCATGCCGGTGTCGCTGACCGACAGCTGCGCGACCGGCTCCGCGCCGGGCGCCGGATGTGCACGGACCTCGCCGTCGGCAGAGCGCCACATCGACCGGAGGACGAGCCGCACCTCACCGCCGGCTGGCGTGAACTTCACGGCGTTGGAGACCAGGTTGTCGCACGCCTGCCCGAGCCGGACGGCGTCACCGGAGACCACCATCCCCTCCCCGGGGACGTCGACGACGATCCGCACGCCGGCGTTGCCGGCGGCGACCCGGGCCGTCTCCTCGGCGGCCCGGACAACGCCGGCCAGGTCGACGTCGGCGGGCTGCAGGGTGAACCGGCCGCTCTCCACCTGCGCGGTGAAGAGCAGGTCCCCGACCAGTCGCAGCAGCCGCTGGGCGTTGCGCTCCACGGTGGACAGGTACTGCCGCTGCTCGTCGGTGAGGGGTGAGTCCTCGTCGTCCATGACGAGCTCGAGGTAGCCGAGGATCGAGCTCAGCGGCGTGCGGAGCTCGTGGCTGATCAGGCTGACGAACTGGTCCTTCATCCGCTCGGTGGCGCGCGCCTCGGTCATGTCGGTGCCGACGAAGTTCCAGCCGGCGTGCACCCCGCGGTCGTCCGAGCGCGGGGTGATGGCGACCGACACGGTGCGGTGGCTGCCGTCGGCGGCGACGTAGGTCCAGTCGCGGACGTCGCTGCCGTGCTCCCGGGCGACGCGCACCAGGGCCTCGAGCCCGGTGCCGCAGCCGCCGTCCGCCGCTGCGGCGTCGAGCTCCTCCGGCAGGTGGAAGTCGAGGATCGACCGGGTGCGGACCACGTCGGGGCGCGGCACGCCGAGCATCTTCTCGGCGCCGGGATTCCACACGCGGATGGTGCCGTCGCGGTCCGTGCCGATGATCGACTGCTCGGTGACCGCGTCGATCACGCTGGTCATCGTCTGGGCACGGGCGGCGAGGATGCGCGAGGCGGTGTCGAGTTCGTCCGCGCGGCTGCGCACCTGCGTCAGCAGCACCGCCTGCTCCTGCTGCAGCCGTGCGATGTGCCGCGCCTGGGCGGCCGCGCGGCGGGTGCTCTCGTTGACCGCGAGGCTGCCGACGGCGACCGCCAGCGGGCCGACCAACAGCGCGCCGGGCAGGTCGTCGGCGCCGCCGAGCGGGCCCACGAGCGAGGGCCCGGCCAGCACGGCCGTGGTCCCGGCCACCGCGAGCAGCACTCCCCGGCGGTCGGCGTGCGTGGCGAGCGCCCAGAGCGGGCCGAGCAGGAGGACGAGGGTCGTGGCCGACGCGGTGCCGGCGTACAGGAGGCCCGCGGCGGCCAGCTGCGCGACCGGTACGGCGAACGAGCCGGGCAGGGAACGCGACCGGGAGAACCAGGCGACGCCCGTGGCGGCGACGGCGACGGCGAGGCCGGCGTGCACGAGGGCCTGGTGGACGACCGGGACGTCACCGGTCAGCAGCAGCAGGGCGACCGCGGTGAGCAGGACGGTGCACGGCAGCGGCCCGCGGACGGCGGCCTGCCAGGCGGATGCCTGGGTGAGCCGGCGGGTCCACGGCGGGGGGTTGTCCCGTGGCCGGTCGAGGACGGCGAGGGTCATGCCACCGGCTCCCGCGTGGTCAGCGCCCGCACCTGGTGCACGAGACCGGCCACGCTGAACGGCTTCGCCAGGTACGCGTCCGCCCCGGCGGCCAGGCCACGGGCCACCTCGTCCGGGGAGGCGCCGGCGGACAGCAGCAGGATCCGGGTGCCGGCGGTGGCGGGGTCGGCGCGCAGCGCCGCGCAGATCTCCAGACCGGTCACGCCCGGCATGGAGACGTCCAGGACGGCCAGGTCGGGCAGCTCGGCCCGTGCTGCGGCGAGGGCGACCGCGCCGTCGGGCGCCGAGACGACCACCTGGCAGCCGGCCTTGCGCACGGCCAGGCACACCAGGCCGCGGATGTCGTCCTCGTCGTCGGCCACGAGCACCCGGACGGTGCCGCCCGGGGCCGGCCCGGCGGGGCCGCCGCCGGGGGAGTGCAGGGCCGGGTCCACGGGAGCTCCCGTCGGTCGTGGTCCCGCCCCGCGGGTGCGGTGGGACCGGTGGCGTCGTCCTGAGGAGGAACGGCGCCCCGACGGAAGGCCTGCAGCGCGGGCACCGGCGGCTCACCCCTTGGGGTGGCGGTCCGGACAGCACTGCGCCCCGCCGGGAGGACCCGGCGGGGCGCAGGCGAACGGAGCGGGCCGGTGGGCCCGCGAGGTGTCAGGAGCCGGACTGGCTCTGCACCGACTGCTTGGACTGCTGGGCCTGGCCCTGCACCGACTGCTTGGACTGCTCGGCCTGGCCCTGCACCGACTGCTTGGACTGCTGGGCCTGCCCCTGCACGTCCTGAGCTGCCGACTGGCCCTCCTGCTTGACGGTCCCGGCCGCGTCCTGGGCGGTGGACTTGACCTCCTCCATCGCGTGCTGGGCGGCCGGCTTGAGCTGCTCGCCCATCTCCTGCGCGGCATCCTTCGCCGGCTGGAGCAGCGCGTCCTTGTTCTCGCGCAGCGTGGACTCGGCCTGCTGGGCCAGCTGCTGCTCCTTCTGCGAGGCAGGGAGCAGGCTGGAGATCAGCCAGCCGGTACCGAAGGCGATGAGCCCGGCGGCGAGCGGGTTGCCCTGTGCCTGGCGCGAAATCGTGTCCGGTGCCTGCTGGACGGCGCCGACCGCGGACGAGGCCGCGTTCTGCACGCTGTCGGCCGCGTTCGAGGCCGCGCCCTGGACCGAGCCCGCCGCGTTGTGCGCCGCGCCCTGCACGGAGCCCGCCGCGTCGGAGGCCCGGTGCTGGGCCGCCGAGGTGGTGTCCTGGGCGGAACCCATGACCTTCTCCTTGAGGGTGGTCATGCGGCCCTTGGCCGCGGTCACCCGCCGGTCCATGACGCGGGACGGGTTGACCTTCTCGTTGAGGGCGTCGACGTCGTAGCTGAGCTCGCGCCGGGTGTCCTCGATCTGCCGCCGGATGACGTCCGGGTCACTGCTGGTCATTGGTATCGGCTCCTGCCGTTCAAGAGACCTCAGCGGTCTGGTGGTCAGTTGGGCTTGAGGGCACCGGGCACCTGCTGCAGGGTGTCCACGGTCCGTTCGGGCTTCGGGTGGACCTGCTCGAACTTCTTGCGGCCCATCACGTACGCGACGGCCCCGACGGCGCCCCAGAGGACGGCCACGATGAGGGCGGCCAGCCCGGCGTCCATCACGTTCTCCAACGCCCACCACAGGGCGAAGGACAGGAACATCAGCACCATGTAGCCGGCGAAGCCGGCGGCGCCGAACATGCCGGCACCCTGCCCGGCCTTCTTGGCCTCGCTCTTCAGCTCGACCTTGGCCAGCTCGAGCTCCTGGCGCATCAGGGTGGAGAGGTCCTTGGTGACCTCCCCGATGAGCGCGCCGACCGAGACGCCTTCGACGTCGGGGTGACCGGAGTCGGTGGTGGGGGTGCCCATGGCGCCGCTGTGCTGCTGGCCCTGGGAGTAGTCCGCCGCGTAGTTCTGCGGCGTCGGCTCCGCATAGCCCTGCGACCCGGCCGGGGTGGCCCCGGAGTAGGGGGTGCTCATGTCAGCGCACCTCACCGGGCCGGCGGGACGGGTCGTCCCAGCCAGCGGGCGTCGCCGGGGGCACCATGCTGCCGGCGGGCGGCACCGTGCCGTACGGCGGCGGCGGGAGCGGGGCGCCGGTGCCGGTCCCCGCGCCGGTGGTGGCGCTGGAGTAGTCCGAGTACGTCGGCGCAGGGTCGACGTAGTTCGTCGGCGTGCTGCGGTGACCGTTGCCCGACCCGGAGTCGCTGTGCGCGGCCTTGGCCCCGCTGGTCAGCCGACCGGCGACGATCCCGGCGGCCGCGGCGCCGAGCAGGAACAGGCCCGGCTTGCGGCGGGCGAAGCTGCGCACCTCGTCGAGGAGCTGCGCCGGCTCGCGGTTCTGCAGCTTGTCGGCGAAGCCCTCGACGACGCCGGAGGCCTGGTGCAGCAGGTCGCGCGCCGGGCCGGGGGCGCCGTCGCTCGTGCCGTCGGCGAGGCCCCGCAGCTCCTGCGCGAGGGACGACAGGCCGGTCGCGGCCTTCTGCTGCTGGCTGATGGCCTGTTCCTTGAGCTGGGTGCGCCCCTGCTCGATGAGGTCCATGGCCTGGCGCTGGGTCTCGTTCGCCACGTTCATGGCCTGGTCGGCGGCGGTCGAGGCGACCTGGCTGCCGGCCTGGGCCGCGGTCTGCCCGACGTTGCGGGCCTCGTCCTTGGCGACGTCCTTGGTCTGCTGGGCCTCGTGCTTGGCGACGTTCTTGGCGTTCTGCGCCTCGTGCTTGGCTGCGTCCTTGGTCGACGAGCTCTCGGTCGTGGTGCCCGTCGTGGTGCCCGTCGTCGCGCCGCTCGTCGGCGGAACCGGTGGCGGGAACGGGGCATCGATGGAGTGAGTCATCGGTCCTCCTCGGCATGCTTGCTGGTCGGTGGGAGCGCTACCCCGACGCCGTTGCGGCACACATCCGGGCGCTGCACGGGCCCGGGGTGCCGCGACGACGTCGGCTCGGCGCCCTGGTGGGGCGGGAAGAGCTGACCGAAGTCCACCCGGCGCATCCGTGCGTCTCGGGGCGGGATCGGGGGTGGCAGGGGCTGGCCAGCGTCGTCGCTGCGCCATCCGCCTGCCGCTCGTGAAGAGCGCCGTTCCGCGCAACGGGTGGGGTACCCCTGGTGAGGGGTGGGTGAAACCGCCGGACGCCCCCGGCGTCAGCCGGACCAGGGGAAGCGCGGGGCGCGGCGCTCCGCGAAGGCCCGTACGCCCTCGGCCAGCTCCCCGGCGGCGATCGTCTCCCGGTACCGCGCCGCGGCGAGCGCCTCGCCGTCCCCGCCGTCGGCCAGCGCGGCCACGGTCTCCTTGGTGGCGCGCTGGGTGAGCGCGGAGCGGGACGCCAGCACCCCGGCGAACCGGTGCGCCTCGGCAGCCAGGTCCTCGGCGTCGACGAGCCGGTCGACCAGCCCGGTGCGCAGGGCGGTGGGGGCGTCGATCAGCTCGCCGCTGTACAGCAGGTACTTCGTCGTCGCCGGCCCCACCAGATCCACCAGGGCCTTGGTGGAGGAGGGCGTGTAGACGATGCCGACCTTGGCGGGGGTGACCCCGAAGACCGCCGTCGGGTCGGCGAAGCGGAGATCGCAGCCGGTGGCGAGCTCCACCCCGCCCCCGATGCAGTGCCCGCGCACGACCGCGACGGTGGGTTTGGGGAAGGTGCGCAGCGCCGCCTGCGCGGCGAGGTTGTGCCGCCGGACGTCGGCCATCGGGTCCGCGGGGTCGTCGCCGCCGAGCAGATCGGAGATGTCGGCGCCCGCGCAGAAGCTGGGGCCCGCGCCGGTGACCAGCAGCACCCGGACCCCGGGGTCGTCGGCGAGCGGGGCCAGCACGGCGGGCAGCGCCGCCCACATCCCCACGGTCATCGCGTTGCGCTTCTGCGGCCGGTCGATGGTGAGGACGGCGACGGAGCCGTCCCGGGTCACGCGGAGGTGGTCGGTCATTCCTCAGCCCAGGTCGTCGGTGGCGAAGGTGTCGCAGCGGCTGGGGTCACCGGTCTCGTACCCGGTGCGGAACCAGCGCTGCCGCTGGCCGACGACACGGTGCCATCGGGGCCCGGGCACCCGCGACCCGGGTCGGCGGGCAGCCGCGCCGCGGCGCCCCTAGATTCGGGAGCATGCCGCTGGAGGGTGAGTACGAACCGAGTCCGCAGCAGTGGGTGCGCGAGCAGGTCGAGCGCTACGAGGCGACCGGGGGGCGGGAGGCGAACACGCTCCTGGACACCGGGCTGCCGGTGGTCATCTTCAGCACCCGCGGCGCGAAGAGCGGCAAGGTGCGCAAGCAGCCGCTGATGCGCGTGGAGCACGACGGGGTGTACGCGATGGTGGGCTCGCAGGGCGGGGCGCCGACCGATCCCGCGTGGGTCGCCAACCTGCGGGCGCACCCCGACCAGGTCACCGTGCAGGACGGCCCCGAGCCTTGGGACGGCGTCGCCCGGGAGATCTCCGGTGCGGAGCGGGACGAGTGGTGGGAGCGGGCCGTGGCGGCCTACCCGCCCTACGCCGAGTACCAGCAGAAGACCGACCGGCAGATCCCCGTGTTCCTCGTCGAGCGCCGCTGAGGAGCAGTGGGGCGGCGCCCGTCAGGGCCAGGCGTCCGCGAGCCGGGTGACGGCTGCCTGGACGTCGGCGTCCCAGGCGGTGAACGGCTCGGCCTCGACGGTGCGCGCGGTGCCCCGGCCGGTGAGCCGCCAGGTGCCGGCGATCCGGCCGTCGACGACCACGGTCGGGCGGAAGACGCCGTTGCGCCCGGGCACGATGCGCTGGGCGTCGGCCGGGTCCAGGACGGCGCCGCGGTCGGCGTAGCCGAGCACGAACTCGTCGAAGCCGGGCAGCAGCAGCGGTGCCCGGGCGGCCTCCCGGTGCGCCGCGCAGCGGTCGGGGGTGTCCGGGTCGAGGAAGTGCTCGGTCCCGTCCACCTCGATGCGCGCCAGCCGGTCGCGGACCGCGTCGAGTCCGGTGCGGACGTCACGCACCGTCGTCCCCGCCCAGCGGACCAGGTCGTGCACCGTGGCCGGGCCGTGGCCGAGGAAGTACCGCAGCACCAGCTCCGCGAGCGCCTCGGCGCGGGCGGGCCGACGCGGTGCGCGCACCCACTCGTCCAGCAGCACGAACGCCTGCTCGCCGTCCTCGGTCGGCCCCAGGCAGAGAGTGCCGGTCTGGGCGAGGAACCACAGCAGGTGGTAGCCGCGCTGGCCGGTGGTGGGCACGCCGCCCTCGTCCAGCACCCCCAGCAGGGCGCGGCGGGAGAGCCGCCGGCCACCCGAGAGGGCCGCCCGAGCGAGGTCCCGGGCGCGCTCGGCATCGGCATCGGTCAGGCCCAGGGCCGCCCGCCGGCCGGCCAGCCCGGCCAGCGCCCGGGGGCCGAGCAGCTCGAGCAGCCACGGCAGGTCCTCCCCGGGCACCAGGTGCAGCGTGCCGCGCATCGGCCAGGACCGGACGACGGCCCCGCTGTCGAGCGCCCGCAGCACGTCGTCCCGGCTCCGGCTGCGGGTGCGCAGGGCCACCGACGTCACCGCGCCCGGGAAGTCCTGCCCCTGCACCGCCACCAGCCGGCGGACGGCCGCGGCGGCGTCCTCCGCCGGCGGCCCGGCGAGCCGCTGCGCGACCAGCCGCAGCAGGGCCACGTCGTGCGGGGTCGTCATGGGCACACCCTCGCAGAGGGGTACGACGGCTCCCGGGCTCAGCGCCGGCGCTCGACGACCTCGACCGGAGGCGTCGCGGCGTGCCAGGCGCGGGACCGCTCGCTGGCCTGGTCGCCCTCGTCGCCGTGCAGCCGGTCGGTGATGTCGTCGAGGATCGCCTGCCGCCCGTAGAGCACCACGACGTCGCCCGTGCGCAGCCGGAGGTCCTCCCTGGGCGCGCCCATCCACGTGCCGTCGTCCCGCTCGACGCCGAGCACGGCGACCCCTTCCTCGGGCAGGCGGAGCCGGCCCAGCGGCCGGGAGGAGATCCAGTCGTCGTCCTTGACCGGCAGCGAGACGACCCGCCACTGGCCCCGCAGGTGCAGCAGCGCGGCGTAGTCGCGGAGGTCGAGGTCGGCGACCCGCCGCAGCACCCGCTCGATCACCCGCCGCAGCACGCGGTCGACGCGCTCGTTGCGCGAGAGCCACAGCAGCGCGGTCATCGAGCCGACGATGGCGACCGTCCGGCGCACCCCGCCCACGGTGGAGTCCACGCCCGCGTACGTGAGGATCAGCGTGCCCAGCACCGACACGGCGCCGGCGCCGCTGACCAGCATCAGCACCATCACGATCCGCCGGCGCACCGGGTGGGAGACCACGGCCTCGGCCTCCGACGTCGTGAAGCCCGTCCCGGTGAAGGCGGAGCGGGCCTGGAAGCGGGCGTGCTGCAACGACATGCCGGTCATGGTCAGCGCGACCGTGGCGACCCGGGTGACGAGCAGGCCCAGCGTGACGATGACGACCAGGGAGACGACGGCGGCCACGCACCACCTCTACCCCGTCCGGGCGCGGGCAGCGACTCCGGCTGCGAGACTGCCGGCGTGCGGGCGGAGGACTGGGACCGGCGCTACGCCGAGCACGCCCAGTGGTCGGCCGAGCCGAACTCGCTGGTGGCGGAGCTGCTCGGTGACCTACCACCCGGTCCCGCGGTCGACCTCGCCGCCGGGGAGGGGCGGCACGCCCTCTGGCTGGCCGCCCGGGGGTGGGCGGTGACCGCGGTCGACTTCTCCGCCGTCGGCCTCGCCCGCGGCCGGGGAAGCCCCGGCGCCGAGCGGGTCCGCTGGGTCACCGCCGACGTCCTGACCTGGTCGGCGCCGCCGGGATCGCTGGACCTGGTGCTGGTCGCCTACCTCCACCTGCCCGAGGAGGAGATGACCGCGCTGCTCACCCGGGCCGTCGGCTGGCTGCGGCCCGGTGGCCGGCTGCTGCTCCTCGGGCACGACGTGGAGAACCTCACCGCGGGTGTCGGCGGGCCGCAGGAGCCGGCGATCCTGCACAGCATCGACCGCCTCGCGCCGGTCGCGCGCCTCCTCGACGTCGACCGGCTGGAGCAGGTCCGCCGGGCCACCCCGCACGGCACCGCCCTCGACACCCTGCTGTGGGGACGGCGACCGGTTCGGTCTCCCGACGGCCGGTAGCGTCGGCCGGTGTGATGGGGATGGGTGGCGCCGGCGGGCGTGACGCGGAGCGGCGCCGGCGACTGGTCGCCGCGCTGGTGGTCCTGGCGATGCTGCTCGCCGCCGGTGCGACGGTGCTCTCGATCGTGGTGGGCTGACCACGGGTCCTTGGACCCTGGTGCCGGCCACCGCGGAACGGAACCGTATGGAACCGCCGCGTCCGCTCCGGCCCGGCACCGCCCCGGAACGAAGGACCGCCGATGACCCAGGTCGTCCCGCCGAGCTCCTCCGGCCCCGCCGCCGACGAACCCACCGGTGCGGGAGGGCTGCCCACCGGCGGTGAAGCGTTCCCCCGGGACGCCGGCGCCCTCCCGGGCGACGAGGCCGTCAGCGCGGCGGTCAGCCGGCTCAGCGGGGAGTTCTCCGGCCGGGTCGGGCGACGGGTGGTCGTGCGGATCGTCCGGGACTGCCGCCGCGAGCTCGGCGGGTCACCGGTGGGCGCGCTGCCCGAGCTGGTCGAGCGGCTGGCGCGCTACCGCCTGGACCGGCACATCGGCTGACCCCCGGGAACCCGGTTGCCCGGCGGGGCAGGATGACGGCGTGGGCTACGTCGACGTGACCGGGATCCGGCACACCCTCTCCGACGGGCGGGTGCTGCTGGACGACGTCTCCTTCCGCGTCGGCGAGGGTGCGCGCGCGGCGCTCGTGGGGGAGAACGGTGCGGGGAAGACGACGCTGCTGCGGATCATCGCCGGGGACCTGACGCCGGAGGCGGGCTCGGTCGCCCGCACCGGCGGACTCGGGGTGATGCGCCAGTTCATCGGGGCGGTGCGGGACGGCACGACCGTCCAGCGGTTCCTCGTGGATCTGTCGCCCCCCGCGGTGCGGGCCGCCTGGGACGCGGTGGAGGCCGCCGAGCTGACGCTCATGGAGACCGACGACGAGCGGTCGCAGATGGCCTACGCCGACGCGCTGGCGCAGTGGGGCGATGCCGGCGGCTACGACGCCGAGGTCACCTGGGACACGGTGACCGTCGCGGCGCTGGGTGTGCCCTACGAACGCTGCAAGTACCGCGAACTGGCCTCGCTGTCGGGCGGGGAGCAGAAGCGGCTGGCGTTGGAGGCGCTGCTGCGCGGGCCCGACCAGGTGCTGCTGCTCGACGAGCCGGACAACTACCTCGACGTCCCGGGCAAGCGGTGGCTGGAGCAACGCCTGCTCGAGACCCGCAAGACCGTGCTCTTCGTCAGCCACGACCGGGAGCTGCTGGCCCGCGTCGCCGACCGGGTGGTGACCGTCGAGGGCGGGACGGCCTGGGTGCACGGTGGTGGCTTCGCCTCCTACCCGGAGGCGCGCACCGCCCGCCACGAGCGGCTGGCCGAGGTGCGGCGGCGGTGGGACGAGGAGCACCAGCGGCTGATCGACCTGGTGCGCACGCTCCAGCAGCAGGCCGCCAACTCACCCGACATGGCCAACCGGTACCACGCGATGCAGACCCGGCTGGCGAAGTTCGAGGCGGCCGGGCCGCCGCCGGACCGCCCGCCGGAGCAGAAGGTGGCCATGCGCCTGCGCGGTGGCCGGACCGGGGTGCGCGCGGTCGTCGCCGAGCAGCTGGAGCTGACCGGCCTGATGCAGCCGTTCGACCTCGAGGTCTGGTACGGCGACCGGGTCGGCGTCCTCGGTGCCAACGGTGCGGGCAAGTCGCACTTCCTGCGGCTGCTCGCCGGCCAGGAGGTCGCGCACACCGGGGAGTGGCGGCTCGGGGCGCGCGTCGTCCCCGGCTTCTTCGCCCAGACCCACGCGCACCCGGAGTGGCAGGACCGGACCCCGGTCGACCTGCTCTGGCACGGCGAGCCGGGCCGGCCGGGCGTCGACCGCGGTCGGGCGATGGCCGTGCTGCGGCGCTACGGGCTCACCGACGCCGCCGACCGGCCCTTCCGCACCATGTCGGGCGGTCAGCAGGCGCGCTTTCAGATCCTCGTGCTGGAGCTGTCCGGTGCGACCCTGCTGCTGCTCGACGAGCCGACGGACAACCTCGACGTGCTCTCCGCGGAGGCGCTGGAGGAGGCGCTCGCGGCCTTCGACGGCACGGTGCTCGCCGTCACCCACGACCGCTGGTTCGCCCGCTCCTTCGACCGCTTCCTGGTCTTCGGCGCCGACGGCCGGGTCTACGAGTCCGCCGAGCCGGTCTTCGACGAGACGCGGGTCGCCCGCGCTCGCTGATCAGCCGAAGGCCTTGCCCTCGCCGCGGTAGGTGGGCAGCGCGTCGACGACGGTGTCGCCCGCGACCGCGTGCAGGGCGCCGACGTGCTCGCAGACCTCTCCGGCCTTGGCGTGGCGGAACCACACCCGGTCACCGATGCGCAGACCCGCGGTGCCCGGTCCGCGCAGCGGCGTCTGCACCTCGCCGGCCCCCTCGCCGGGCAACCGGCGCAGCCCGGCCGGGAAGGTCGGCACCGGCAGCCGGTCGGCCCCCGGCGGCCCCGAGGCGATCCAGCCGCCACCGGCCACGGTCACCACACCGGGCGCCGGGACGCGCGTCACGGGGACGGCGAAGAAGGCGGCCGGGTGCCCCGTGAATGCGCGGTAGCCGTCGAACAGGGTGGGGGAGTAGAGGCCCGAGCCCGCAGCCACCTCGGTCACGGCCGGTTCGGCGGCGGTCCGCTCCAGGCTCCCGGTGCCGCCGCCGTTGACGAACCGCAGGGGCGCGACCGGGGAGACGGCGGCCACGACCGCGGCGCGCCGGGCGGCGAGCTCCCGGGCGGAGAGCGCCTGCAGCCCGCGTACCGCGAGCCCACGCAGGGGTCGGCCGGCGGGCGCGTCCTGCAGGCCGGCGATCTGCGCCTCGTACGCCATGAGGCCCACCAGCTCGACGCCGCGCCGGGCGAGCACCGCGCGCGCCAGGGCGACGGCGTCCTGGGGGGTGTGCACCGGTGACCGCCGGACGCCCACGTGCACCCGGCCACCGGCGGCGCGCAGCGAGGCGTCGACGTCGAGGCAGACCCGCAGCACCGGCCCTCCTGGCGGGGCCACCGCGTCGATGAGCTCCAGGTGCTCGACGGAGTCGACCATCAGCGTCACCCGGCCGGCCGCCTGCTCGTCCCCGGCGAGCTGCCGGAGCGCGACGGAGTCGACCGACGGGTAGCCGACGACGACGTCGGTGCTGACCGGCTCCTCGCCACCGGCCAGCCAGAGCGCCTCGCGCAGCGTGTAGGCGAGAACGCCGGAGAAACCCGGCCGGGCCAGCACCCGGCGCAGCACGCCGCGGCAGCGCACGGACTTGCTGGCCACGCGGATCGGCTTGCCGGCGGCGCGGGCGACCAGGTCCGCCGCGTTCGCGTCCAGCGCGGCGAGGTCCAGCACGGCGAACGGCGGGTCGAGCCCCGCGGTGGCGCGGTCGAGGGCCGCGTGCCGGGCGGCGGGTGGGTCCGCGGTCATGACGCCGCAGCGTGCCCCGCGCGGTCGGCCGGGGCAAGAGCCCCGGAGCGGTTGACCGGCCGGTGCCGCACCCGCCAGAGTCCCCGCTCGACGGAGGGAGACCAGGTGAGCGAGCCGCTGGACCGGCCGCACGACCGCACCCGCTGGCGCAACTGGGCGGGCAACCAGCGTGCCCAGGTGACCGCGGTGCACCCGGGCTCCGCGGACGAGGTCGCGCAGCTGCTGACGACGGCGGCCGCCGCCGGCCGACGTGTCCGTCCGATCGGCAGCGGCCACTCCTTCTCCGGCATCGGGCTGCCCGAGGACGTCCAGCTCGTGTGCGACCGGCTGACCGGCGTCCGCGCCGTCACCGCGGACGGCCTGGTCACCGTGGGCGCCGGGACGACGCTGCACCGGCTGGGCGTCGAGCTGCTGCGCCGGGGGTGGGCGCTCACCAACCTCGGCGACGTCGACCGGCAGACGGTCGCGGGCGCCCTGGCCACCGGGACGCACGGCACCGGGGCCCGGTTCGGCGGGCTCGCCACGCAGGTCCGCGCGCTCGAGCTCGTGCTGCCCTCCGGCGAGGTGCTCGTCTGCGACGCGCAGCGGAACCCGGAGGTGTTCTCCGCTGCCCGCGTGGGCCTGGGCGCGCTGGGGGTGGTGACGGCGGTGACGCTGCAGGCGGAGCCGGCGTTCGCGCTCCGGGCGGTGGAGGGACCGGGCACCCTCACCGCTGCCCTGGAGGGCTTCGACGAGCTGATGACCGCCACCGACCACGTCGAGTTCTACTGGTTCCCGCACACCGACGCGACACTGGTGAAGCGCCACACCCGCGTCCCGCTGGCCGACGGCCTGGCGCCGCTCCCGCGCTGGCGGGCGGTCTGGGACGACGAGGTGATCGCCAACGCGGCGTTCGCCGGGGTGGTGGCGGCGGGTCGCCGGGTGCCGTCGCTGGTGCCCTCGCTGGCGCGGGTGTCGGCGCGGGCCCTGGGCCCGCGCGCGTGGACCGACCACTCCCACCGCGTCTTCGTCAGCCGCCGGCGGGTGCGTTTCCTGGAGATGGAGTACGCCGTCCCCCGGGCCGACGCACCGGCGGTGCTGGCCGAGCTGCGGCGGGTGCACGAGGCCGGCGACTGGCGCGCGGCCTTCCCCGTCGAGGTGCGGCTGGCCGCGGCCGACGACGTCCCCCTGTCGACGGCGTCCGGCCGCGACACGGCCTACATCGCCGCGCACGTCCCCGCGGGCAGCGAGCCGGGCTGCTGGTTCGCCGCGCTCGAGCGGATCGCCGGTGAGGTGGGCGGTCGGCCGCACTGGGGCAAGCTGCACGGCCTGGACGCGGCGACGCTGAGCCGGCGCTACCCCCGGTTCGCCGACTTCGTCGCGGTGCGCGACCGGGTGGACCCGGCGGGCGTGCTGTCGAACGGGTACCTGGACCGGGTGCTGGGGCCGGTGGCTCGCGGCTGAGGCGCACCACCGGCCACCGGTCAGTCGGCCGGGTCGGGGTCGCCGGTGCCGCCGATCCGGTCGAGCTCGGCGAGCTCCTCCGGGCCGAGCACCCGGGCGGCCGCCTGCAGGTTCTCCTCGAGGTGGGCCACCGACGAGGTGCCGGGGATGAGCAGCAGGTTGGGGGAGCGGGCGAGCAGCCAGGCGAGCGCCACCTGCATGGGCGTCGTCTCCAGCCTGCGGGCGACCGTCTCGAGGGCTGCGGACTGCAGCGGGCTGAACCCGCCCAGGGGGAAGAAGGGCGTGTAGGCGATGCCCTCGCGGGCGAGGGCATCGATCAGCGGGTCGTCGGCGCGGTGCACCAGGTTGTAGTGGTTCTGCACGCACACGACGGGGGCGATGGCCCGGGCCTCGGCGAACATCTGCGGCGTCACGTTGCTCACGCCGAGGTGCCGGATCAGGCCCTCCTGCTGCATGGCCGCCAGCGCCTCGAAGGGCTCGGCGAGCGAGCGCTGCACCGGCTCGGCGAAGCCGGGCATGCGGAGGTTCACCACGTCGAGCGCCTCGACCCCGAGGTGGTCGATGTTCTCCTGCACCGCCCGGCGGAGGTCGTCGGGGTCCAGGGCCTCCGGCCAGCCGCCGTCGGCGTCGCGGCGGGCGCCGACCTTGGTGACGATGACCAGCTCGTCGGGGTAGGGGTGCAGCGCCTCGCGGATGAGCTCGTTGACGACGGTGGGGCCGTAGTAGTCGCTCGTGTCGATGTGGTCGACGCCGAGCTCGACGGCGCGCCGCAGGACGGCGATGGCGGCGTCCCGGTCGGCCGGTGGGCCCATGACGTGGGGGCCGGTCAGCTGCATGGCGCCGTAGCCGAGGCGGCGCACCTCCCGGTCGCCGAGGCGGTAGGTGCCGGACTGCTCTGCGGTGCCGATGGTCATGCGGGCTCCCTACCCGTCGCGGCGGGGGTATGCGCGCCGCTCATGTCGCGACGGCCGGTTCGGCGGCCTCCGCGCCGACGGGCGTCGCGGGGAGCACCGTGGCCGGGTGGCGCCGGGCGTCGGCGCGGATGGCCAGCGCGATCCCCGCGCCGACCAGGGCCAGCCCTGCCCCCACCCACATCGGCGCGGTGAGCCCGAGCCCCTGCGCGATGACGAGCGCGCCGAGGGCGGCGCCGATCGCGTTGGCGATGTTGAACGCGCCCTGGTTGGCCGCCGACACCAGGCTGCCACCGGGCACCTGCGCGGCGTCGATGACGGCGTTCTGGACGACCGGCCCCAGTGCGAAGGACAGGGTTCCGAACAGCACCAGCAGCGCGACGGCGGCCACGGTGGACCGGGCGAGGAAGGAGAACGCGACCAGGATGCCGGCCATCGCCACCAGCCCGACCGCGACGAAGGAGAAGCCGTAGCGGTCGCCCAGCCGTCCGCCGGCGAGCGTGCCGACCGTCGTCCCGACGCCGAACAGCGCGAGGACCGGTGTGACCCACTCCGTCGGGATGCCGCCGAGCTCGGTGAGGATCGGGCTGACGTAGCTGTAGACGGCGAACAGCGCCGAGAAGCCGATCATGGTGAGCGCGAGGACGAGCCAGACCTGTCGACGCCGGAACGCGTGCAGCTCCGCGCGCAGATCGGTGGGCTCGCCGGCGTCGGCGGGCATCCACGCCAGCAGGCCGCCGATCGTCGCGACGCCGATCAGCGCGATCGCCGCCAGGACGATCCGCCAGCCGGCGTGCTGGGCGACGAACGTGCCCAGGGGGACGCCGACCACGTTGGCCAGCGTGAGGCCGGTGATCATCAGCGAGATGGCCCGGGTGGCGCGGTCGGGCGGGACCAGCCGGCGGGCGGCGACCGCCCCGACCCCGAAGAAGGAGCCGTGCGCCAGCGCGGTGAACACCCGGGCGGCGACGAGCAGTCCGTAGCTCGGGGCCACCGCGGACAGGGTGTTGCCGACCACGAACACGACCATCAGCGCGACGAGGGTCTGCCGCGGGGTGAACCGCAGCCCGAGCGCGGTGAGCGTCGGTGCGCCGACGACGACGCCGATCGCGTAGGCCGAGATGAGCAGGCCGACCGCGGACACCGAGACGTCGAGGCCGGCGGCGATCTCGGGCAGCATGCCCATCACGACGAACTCGGTGGTGCCGATGCCGAAGGCGCCGATGGCGAGGGCGAGCAGTCCACGAGGCACGCGAAGAACTCCGGGGGACACGGTGGGGAGCCGGCGGGCCGGGTGATCCCGGTGTGCCGATCAGCGGGGTGCTTGCGTGGTGCAGCGCGGGACCGCTGAGGTTGATGCCGGACCGGGGCGGTGGGACTGCTCACAGCGGGCGGGCGCGAGTGCGCCCGCCCGACTGCGGTCAGGGCTGGAGCAGCACCTTCACGGCGCCGTCCTTCTTCTGCCGGAAGTTCGCGTAGGCCTCCGGCGCCTGCTCGAGCGGCACCCGGTGGGTGGCGAACTCGTCCACGCCCAGCGGGTCGCCCTCCAGGAGCAGCGGCAGGATGTCGGGCACCCAGCGCCACACGTTGGCCTGCCCCATGCGCAGCTGGATCTGCTTGTCGAACATGCGCATGAGCGGGAGCGGGTCGGTGGCGCCGCCGTAGACACCCGACAGCGAGATGGTGCCGCCACGGCGGACCGCCTCGATCGCGGTGTTCAGGGCCGCCAGCCGGTCGATGCCGGCCACGGTCATGACCTTCTCCATGATCGCGTCGGGGACCAGGGCGCTGGCCTTCTGCGCCATCGTCGCCAGCGGCGAGCCGTGCGCCTCCATGCCGACGGCGTCGATCACCGAGTCCGGTCCGCGGCCGTCGGTCAGGTCGCGGACGCGGGCGACGACCTCGGCCTGCTCCGTGGAGTCGATGACGGTGATGCCGTTGCGCCGGGCCCGGGCCAGGCGCTCGGGCACGACGTCGGAGGCGATGACCTGTCCCGCGCCGAGGTGCTTGGCGATGCGCGTGGCCATGTCGCCGATCGGGCCGAGGCCCAGCACCAGCACGCTGCCGCCCTGTGGGATGCCGGCGTACTGCACGGCCTGCCAGGCGGTGGGCAGGACGTCGGAGAGGTAGACGAACCGGTCGTCCAGCGGGGCATCGGGCACCTTGATCGGCAGCGTGTTGCCGAAGGGCACCCGCAGGTACTCGGCCTGCCCGCCGGGGACCTGCCCGTAGAGCTTGGTGTATCCGAACAGGGAGGCACCCATGCCCTGCTCGCGGTTCTGCGTGGTCTCGCACTGGGAGTGGAGGCCTTCGGAGCACATCCAGCAGGTGCCGCACGAGATGTTGAACGGCACCACGACGCGGTCACCGGGCTTCACCGCGGTCACCTCGCGTCCGACCTCGCGAACGACCCCCATGGGCTCGTGGCCCATCACGTCACCCACCGACATGAACGGCGCCATGACCTCGATGAGGTGCAGATCGGACCCGCAGATACCGCTGGAGGTGATCTCGACGATGACGTCGGTCTGCTCCTGGATCGTGGGGTCCGGGACGGTCTCCACCCGGACGTCTGCTCGGCCGTGCCAGGTCACTGCGCGCATACGACTTCTCCCTCGATCGGGCTGCGGAAAACGGGCTCCTGCCCGTACGTGAGCCGGATCGCGCCACTCTCAACCATCCACGGCGCGCCCCTTACGTTCCGTAAAGATGCCCTCACGCAACGGCGAGAAAGCGCGCCGCATCGCGGTGATCCGGTTCACAGAACTGCAGGTCAGTACCCCGGTCGTCAGATCACGAACCCATCACGCCGTGTTTACATGGGCCCCGCTCCTCTCCCCGGGAGTCGCTGTGCAATGTCCGCCGACGGAAGTCAGGTGCATGAGTTCGCTCCACCACGACCGCCTCCCCGAGGGGGGTGCGGTGCCGGCCGGAACGGTCGACGCCACGCTCGCCCCGGCCCGCTCCACCAGCGGGACGATCGAGGAGAAGGCCGCGTCCACGGTTCCGCCGCAGCGCCAGGGGAAGGCGCGCAAGGCGGGGGCCGGCCGGACGACCGATCCCACCGCCCGCCGGCGGGCCCGAGCCGCCACCGTCAAGGTCGCCGGCGCGACCGCGGCCACCGCCGCAGCGGCGACCCGGAAGGCGACCACGGCGGCGCGCGCTGCTGCCGCTGCCCGCAAGACCGCGAAGGCGCGCGGCCCGGAGACCCCGGCCCCGGGTGCGTCCGGGCCGCAGGCGGGAACGGTCGACCGGGCCTCGACGCCGGTCACGGACGGGTCCACCACGGTGGAGGCCCAGGGCGTGCAGGCGATCGCCGCGACGGCGGCCGCCGAGACGCCGGTGCGGCGCCGCCCGACCCCCTACAAGCGGTCCGCCGTCGACCTCGCGGCACTGGCGCCGGTCACCGACGTCGCCGCGCTCACCGACGCCCCGGTGGTCGCACCCGACGCCGTCGTCGTCGTGAAGGACGCCCCGGCGCAGCCGGAGCGGTCCGCCCTGGCACCGGTGCCCGCGGAGCCGGTCGTCCGGGTCGTCGGCACCCCGGGTGCCGACGCGGCCGAGGTCCTCGCGGCCGTCGCCACCGGCGGGCGTCGCTGGCTGGACCGCCGCCCGCCCGCGGTGCGGCGCCGCCCGGCGCTCTACCTCGCCGCGGTCCTCGTCGGCGCCCTCGGCCTCAGTGGCGCCTCGGTCGCCGGCCCGACGGAGGTCGCGACGGAGACGGTCAGCCAGTCGGTGAGCGTGGCCGAGCAGCTGGGCATCGACGGTTCCGCCGCGGCGCCGCGCGTCGACGAGGACGACACCTCCCGGCTGCGCGAGGTGGTCGCCAGCCGCAGCGCCCGCGAGACCGAGCGCACCGCCGCCGCGAACGCCCAGGCGGAGGCCGACCGGATCGCCCAGGAGGAGGCCGACCGCGCCGCCGCCGAGGCCGCCCGCCCCGCGGCGGTGCTCCCGGTCGAGGGTGGCCGGTTGACCAGCGGGTTCGGCGCGCGCTGGGGCACGCTGCACGCGGGCATCGACCTGGCCGCACCCATGCGCACGCCCGAGTACGCCGTGATGGACGGCGTCGTGCTCGAGGCCGGCCCGGCCGGCGGCTACGGGCTGGTGGTGTACATCCAGCACGGCAACGGTGACGTCACCGTCTACGGCCACATGGACGAGATCCTGGTGACCCCCGGCCAGGTGGTCCGCGCCGGCGACACCATCGCGCTGCTCGGCAACCGCGGTCAGTCCACCGGCCCGCACCTGCACTTCGAGGTGCACGTCGGCGGCATCGGCGGCGAGCCGATCGACCCGCTGCCCTGGCTCCGGGAGCGCGGCGTCCAGATCTGACCCGCGTCACTCCCGACGACGCCCCCTGCCGGAACTCCCGGCGGGGGGCGTCGTCGCGTGGGGAGGATCTCCGTGCTCCCCTCGGGGGAGCGCGGCGCGCGGTGGGACAGTGGGGTCGCACGACCGGCCGGCAGGAGGAGATCGCGGTGGAGCACGGGCACCACTCGGGCATGTGGGTCCCGGAGGACCCGCCGACCTGGGGGCGGATGTTCCTCCCGCACCTGGACGCCTGGTCGGTGCTCCCGGTGCTCAGCGTCATCGGGCTGGTCGTCTACCTGGCCGCTGTCGTCCGCCTGCGCCGGTCCGGGGTCAGCTGGCCGTGGTGGCGGACCCTCGCCTGGATCGCCGGCACCGCGTCGCTGTTCGCCGTCACCGGCACCTGGCTCAACGGCTACAGCATGGTGATCTTCAGCGTCCACATGACCCAGCACATGGTGCTGTCGCTCATCACGCCGCTGCTCCTGCTGCTCGCCGCCCCCGTGACGCTGGCGCTGCGCACCCTCCCGCGCGGCCGCGGGCCGGCCGGCGCCCCGCGGGCACTGCTCCTGGAGGCGCTGCACAGCCGGTTCGCCCGCGTCGTGGCCCACCCGCTGTTCAGCGTGCCGCTGTTCATCGCCAGCCTCTACGGCGTCTACTTCACCCCGCTGTTCGACTGGCTGATGTCGAGCCCGGTGGGCCACCAGTTCATGCTCGCCCACTTCGTCGTCACGGGGCTGCTCTTCTTCGGCCCGATCGTCGCGCAGGACCCGTGGCCGCGGACGCTCAGCCACCCGGGGCGGATGCTCGAGCTGTTCCTGCCCGTGCCGTTCCACGCCTTCTTCGGCGTGGCGATCATGATGGCCGGCTCGCTCGTCGTCGACACGTTCGCCGACCCGCCGGCGGGGTGGGGCGTGGACCCGCTCACCGACCAGGCGGTGGCCGGCGGCATCGTCTGGGCCTTCGGGGAGCTGCCCACCGTCCTGGTGCTCGCCGTCGTCTTCTTCTCCTGGGCCCGCTCGGACGACCGCCGGGCCCGCACGCTCGACCGCGCGGCCGACCGTGACGGCGACGCGGAGCTCGCGGCGTACAACGCCCGGCTCAAGGCGCTCGCCGAGCACCGGGCCTGACCGGTCCCCGGCGCGCAGCGGCCCGCGCCCGGAGGGGCGCGGGCCGCTGCGAGGGGCCGGGACGAGTTCCTTCTCAGCCGACGTGGACGACGGCATCGCCCTCGGCCGGCAGGTCCTCCTTGGTCGCCTTGATGAGCAACGCCGAGACGACGGCGCCCAGCAGCAGCAGCCCGGCGGCCCACGCGAAGGCCGTGGTGTAGCCCTCCACCTGCGCCGAGAGGCCCACCGACGGGTCTCGCGGGTCCGCACCCGAGGCGAGCACGTCGGCGGTGTAGGTGCTGATGGCGGCCACGGACAGCGAGGCGAGCACGGCGGTGCCGATGGAGGCGCCCACCTGCTGCGTGGCGTTCAGCATCGCGCTGGCCGCCCCGGCGTCGTGGACGCCGGCGCCCACCAGCGCCAGGTTCGACAGCGGCACGAACGTGAAGCCCAGGCCGAGCCCGAGCAGCAGCTGGCCGGGGAACGGCAGCTGCCAGAACCCGGTGTCCAGACCGACGAAGGACAGGGTGGCGAGACCGCCTGCGGCGAGCACGCCACCGAGGACCATGAGCGGCTTCGGCCCCACCCGGGGGACCAGCACGCTGGCCAGCCCCGCCGAGATGAAGACGCCGAGGGTGGTCGGCAGCGACGCCAGGCCCGCCATGGCCGGCTCGTACCCGAGCACCTGCTGGAAGTAGAGGCTCAGGAAGAAGAACGCCCCCAGCAGCCCGGCTCCCACGAGCGTCGAGGTCAGGTAGGCGCCGCCCCGGTTGCGGTCGAGCACGATGCGCATCGGCAGCAGCGGGTTGCGCGTCCGCAGCTCCAGCAGGACGAACAGGGCGATCAGCACCAGGCCGCCGGCGATGAACAGCCACGCGAGACCGTCGGTCCAGCCGCTCTCCGGCGTCACCAGCGTCGGGATGCCCTGCGCCGCAGCCTCGGCGTTGGCGGCGGCAGCCTGGGCCGCGAAGGCCTGCGAGGCCTCGGCCACGCGGGTGAAGCCGTAGACGATCGACGCCAGGCCGAGGGTGACCAGGACGGCGCCGGGGATGTCGTAGCTGGTGTCGCCGGGAGCCTTGCTCTCCGGGACGATCGGGATGGCCAGCACGATGGCGAGGATCGCCACCGGCAGGTTCACCCAGAAGCACCAGCGCCAGTCGGCGTACTCGGTGAGGACACCGCCGAGCAGCAGGCCGATGGCCGAGCCGCCGCCGGCGATCGCGCCGTAGACGCCGAAGGCCTTGGCGCGCTCCTTCGGGTCGGTGAACAGGACGGTGAGCAGCGCGAGGGACGCCGGGGCCAGCAGTGCGCCGAAGACGCCCTGCAGGGCGCGGGCGCCGAAGAGCATCGTCTCGTTCTGCGCGACGCCGCCGAGCGCCGAGGCGACGGCGAAGCCCGCCGCGCCCACCAGGTAGGTGCGCTTGCGGCCCCAGAAGTCGGCGATGCGGCCGCCGAGCAGGAGGAAGCCGCCGAAGGTCAGGGTGTAGGCGGTCACGATCCACTGCTGGCTGGCCGCGCTGATGCCCAGGTCGGCGGTGACCGCGGGCAGCGCGATGTTGACGATCGTGGCGTCGAGGATGACCAGCAGGACGGTCATGGCGATGACGCCGAGCGCCAGCCACCGCTTCTCGTAGGGCTCATCGGCGGAGGTCGTCGCGCCGGTCGCGGCAGGGGAGGGCAGGGGTTCGGTCACGGGAAGTCCTCGGGTCGTGCGGAACGGGCCGGATCGCCGGCCGGGAGAGAAGGTAGCGGCCTGCAACGATGTCGTCGTGCCTGTTTCGCTGGTGTTCACCGCAGATACGCACGTCCCCAAGCGCGCGCGTGAGCTACCTCTCGGCCTGTGGTCGGCGATCGACTCCGCCGACGTGGTGGTGCACGCCGGTGACTGGGTGGACGTCGCCCTCCTCGACGAGCTGGAACGGCGGGCGCACCGCTTGGTCGCCGTCCACGGCAACAACGACCACGGGGCGCTGCGCGAGCGGCTGCCGGAGGTCGCCCGCGCCGAGATCGAGGGCATCCGGTTCGCCGTCGTGCACGAGACGGGGCAGGCCACCGGGCGCGAGGCGCGGTGCGCGGCGCGCTTCCCCGACGTCGACGTCCTGGTGTTCGGGCACAGCCACATCCCCTGGGACACCACGGCGCCCACCGGGCTGCGGCTGGTGAACCCGGGGTCGCCCACGGACCGGCGCCGCCAGCCGCACGGGACGTTCGTCACCGCGGTGGCCGACGCCGGGCGGCTGCGGGACGTGATCTTCCACGCGGTGCCCCCGCGGCGGTGAGCGCCGCACCGCTCGACCCCCGCGCGGTCGCCCTGCTCGCCTGCCCCGTGTGCGCCGCGCCGTTCACCGCGGAGCCGGACGGCTCGGGCCTGCGCTGCGCCGAAGGGCACCGCGTGGACCGCGCGCGCCAGGGGCACCTCACGCTGCTGCCGCCGGGGCGCCGTCCCCCGACCGGCGACTCGGCCGAGATGGTGGCCGACCGGGTGGCGTTCCTCTCCGCCGGCCACTACGACGGCGTGACCGCGGCCCTGGCCGCAGCCGTCCGCCGGCCGGGGGAGCCCGCGACGCTGCTCGACCTGGGCGGTGGCACCGGGCACCACCTGGCCCGCCTGCTCGACGCCCTCCCGTCCGCCACCGGCGTGGTGCTCGACGCCTCGCGCTACGCCGCCCGCCGTGCCGCGAAGGCCCATCCGCGCGCGGTCGCCGTGGTCGGGGACACCTGGGCCCGGCTGCCGGTGCGCGACGCGGCGGTGGACCGGGTGCTGGTCGTCTTCGCCCCGCGCAACGGGCCCGAGATCGCCCGGGTGCTGCGCGCGGAGGGGCGGCTGGTCGTGGTGACGCCCGGCCGCGACCACCTCGCCGAGCTCGTCGGGCCGCTGGGCCTGCTCCGGGTCGACCCCGGAAAGGCCGAGCGGCTCAGCGCGACGCTGGAGCCGCACCTGGCGCGCGAGGACGCGCACCGCCACCGCCAGACCCTGGTGCTGGACCATCCCGCGGTGGCGACGCTGGTGGGCATGGGGCCGCACGCCCGGCACCTCACGGCCGCCGCTCTCGCGGCCTCGCTGGCGCGCTTGCCGGCCGCCGTGCCGGTCACGATCTCGGTCGACGTCGCCACCTACCGGCGGCCCGGATGATCCTCGCGGCGCGCCCTGCCCGCCCGACCTGAGGCGCCGTATCGCACGGTCTAAGCTGCCAGCCGTGACGATTGCACCGGCGCCCATCGTGAGCCGGCCCAGCCCGGCTCACGTGGTCGAAAAGGGCTCGCGGCTCTCGAACCTGCTGCGGACCACCGACCACAAGACCATCGGCCTGATGTACATGGCCACCTCGTTCACGTTCTTCGTGCTGGGTGGCCTGATGGCGCTGCTGATGCGTGGTGAGCTGGGGCGGCCGGGGCTGCAGTTCCTGTCCCCCGAGCAGTACAACCAGCTGGTCACGATGCACGGCACGATCATGCTGCTGATGTTCGCGACGCCGCTGTTCTTCGCGTTCGCGAACCTGATCATGCCGCTGCAGATCGGTGCGCCGGACGTCGCGTTCCCGCGCATGAACGCCTTCTCCTACTGGCTGTTCCTGTTCGGCAGCCTGATCGTGGTGGGGGGCTTCCTCACCCCCGGTGGGGCGGCGGACTTCGGCTGGTACGCCTACGCACCGCTGTCGAACGTCGTGAACTCCCCGGGCGCGGGCGCGAACATGTGGTTCGCCGGCCTGGCGGTCAGCGGCCTGGGCACGATCCTCGGTGGCGTCAACTTCATCGCCACGATCGTCTGCCTGCGGGCCCCGGGCATGACGCTGTTCCGGATGCCGATCTTCACCTGGAACACGCTGGTCACCAGCCTGCTCATCCTGCTGGCGTTCCCGATCCTCACCGCCGCGATCATGGGCATGCTGGCCGACCGCAACCTCGGTGCGCTGATCTACTCGGACGAGAACGGTGGCCCGATGCTGTGGCAGCACCTGTTCTGGTTCTTCGGCCACCCCGAGGTCTACATCATCGCGCTGCCGTTCTTCGGCATCGTCACCGAGGTCATCCCGGTGTTCGCCCGCAAGCCGTTGTTCGGCTACAAGGGCATGGTCTTCGCGACCATCGCGATCGGCGCGCTGTCGCTGGCGGTGTGGGCGCACCACATGTACGCGACCGGTGCGGTGCTCCTGCCGTTCTTCGCGTTCCTGACCTACCTCATCGCCGTGCCGACCGGCATCAAGTTCTTCAACTGGATCGGCACCATGTGGCGGGGGCAGATGACCTTCGAGACGCCGATGCTGTTCTCGATCGGCTTCATGATCACCTTCCTCCTGGGTGGTCTGACCGGTGTGCTGCTGGCCAGCCCGCCGCTGGACTGGCACGTCAACGACAGCTACTTCGTCGTCGCCCACTTCCACTACGTGGTCTTCGGCACCGTGGTGTTCGCGGCCTACGCCGGCATCTACTTCTGGTTCCCGAAGATGTGCGGCCGGATGATGGACGAGCGGCTGGGCAAGCTGCAGTTCTGGCTGACCTTCATCGGCTTTCACGCCACGTTCCTGGTGCAGCACTGGCTGGGCAACGAGGGCATGCCGCGCCGGTACGTGGACTACCTGGAGACCGACGCGTTCACCGTGCTCAACACGGTCTCGACGATCGGCTCCTTCATCCTCGGCGCCTCGGTGCTCCCGTTCATCTACAACGTGGTCAAGTCCTGGAAGTACGGCGAGCTCGCGCTGCGCGACGACCCGTGGGGCCATGGCAACAGCCTGGAGTGGGCCACCTCCTCCCCGCCGCCGCGGCACAACTTCGTCGAGATCCCCCGGATCCGCTCGGAGCGGCCCGCGTTCGAGGCCCACTACCCGCACCTCGTCGAGCGGCTGCAGGCCGAGGCCCACGTCGGCAAGCGGCACGAGCCCTACGCCGGTGTCAGCGAGCTGGGTGGTACCGGCGGTGCGCGCCAGGGCCCGAAGGACCCCGACCCGACCTGACCTGACGAAGGACCACCCTTCCCCCCGCGCCTCGCAGGCTCGGCGCGGGTCCCTGAAGGGTGGCCGTTCCAGAACGTCACGGACGCCCCGCCGGCCACTGGCCGGCGGGGCGTCCGTCGTCCACGGGTGGAAGACCCGGGCGGCGGGCGGTCCCGCATCGCGGCGACCGGCGGGTCAGGGGTCCGGGCGGTCCCCGGGCGGACGTGCGGCACGATGACCGCGTGCCGCTCGACCTGACGCCCCGCCAGCTGCCCGAGCCCGACCCCACCGCGGCGCGGGCGCTGCTCACGGTCACCGGGGCGGACCGGCCGGGGGTGACCGCCCACCTCTTCGCCGCACTGGCCTCGGACGGGGACGGGCGCCCGGAGGTGGAGGTCCTCGACGTCGAGCAGGTCGTCGTGCACGGCCACCTGGTGCTCGGCGTCGTGGTCGGTGCCCTCGCCGGCGATCGGCGACCGGCGGTGGGCGAGGCGGAGCTGCTCGGCCACCTCCGGCGGGTGGCGGGTGAGGTCGAGACCGCCGTGGGCGTGCACGTGGCGGTGGAGTCGGCCAGCGGGCCCGACGCGCCCCTCGTGCAGGGGCGCCCGCACCACGTCATCGTGCTCGGGCGGCCGGTGCCACCCGAGGCCGTGGCCGGCGCCGCGCGGGCCGTCGCGGGCATCGGCGGGAACATCGACGCGATCCGCCGGCTCTCCGACCACCCGGTCACCAGCTTCGAGCTCACCGTCTCCGGGGCGGAGGCCACGGCGCTGCGTACCGCGCTCGCCTCGGTGGCGGCGTCGACAGGTGCCGACATCGCCGTCGAGCAGGTCGGGATCGCCCGGCGCAGCAAGCGGCTGATCGTGCTGGACGTCGACTCGACCCTGGTGCGCGGCGAGGTGATCGACGAGCTGGCGGCGCGCGCCGGGCGGGCGGCGGAGGTCGCCCGCATCACCGCCGCGGCCATGAACGGCGAGCTGGACTTCGCCGAGTCGCTGCGGGCGCGGGTCGCCGTGCTGGCCGGCCTGCCCGAGGAGGTGCTCGACGAGGTGCGCGAGCACCTGGTGCTCACACCCGGCGCGCGCACCCTCATCCGCACGCTCCAGCGTCTCGGCTTCCGCTGCGGCATCGTCAGCGGCGGGTTCACGCAGATCACCGACCCGTTGGCGGAGAGCCTCGGGCTCGACTTCGCCGCCGCCAACACCCTGGAGGTCCGCGACGGCCGCCTCACCGGTGGGCTGGTCGGGGACATCGTCGACCGGCCGGGGAAGGCCCGGGCCCTGATCCGCTTCGCCGAGGAGTACGGCATCCCGCTGGACCAGACGGTCGCGGTCGGCGACGGCGCGAACGACCTGGACATGCTCAACACCGCGGGCCTGGGCATCGCCTTCAACGCGAAGCCCTTCGTGCGCGAGCAGGCGCACACGGCGCTCAACCAGCCCTACCTCGACGCGGTGCTGCAGGTGCTCGGCTTCACCCGCGACGAGGTCCTCGACGCGGCGCCCTGATGATCAGGTGACCTGATCGTCAGGGGTCCTGGCTCAGCGTCGGTCGTGAGCCAGGACCCCATACGGTGAGCCAGGACGCGGTACGGCGAGCCAGGACGCCGTACTGCGGGACGACGCGGGCGTCAGCCCGGCCGAGCGTCGGGGCGCCCGGCATCATGACCCGGTGGACGAGCAGCTTCCCGTCGGGTCCCTGGTGCGCATCCGGGAACCGGAGGACGCGCCGGACCAGCCGATCGGCACTGTGGTGATCTCCCGGGACGCGATGGGACAGGTGCACGTCCGGCGCGACGGGGTGGGCGTGGAGGTCTACGCGCCCGACGAGGTGGTCGCGGTCAGCACGGACGGTGAGGGCGCCTGACCTCGCTCACGCGTTGGGTCCGAGCTCTCCGGCCAGCTCGACGCCGGCCGTGCGCAGCTGGTCCAGCGCAGCGTCGGTCGTCGCCTCGGAGACGCCGGCGGTGAGCGGCAGCAGCACGCGGGTGGCGAACCCGGCCGCCACGGCGTCGAGCGCGGTGGCGCGGACGCAGTGGTCGGTGGCGATGCCGACGACGTCGACGGCGTCGACCCCTCGCTCGCGGAGCCAGTCGGCCATCCCGACGCCGTCGGCCGCGCCCTCGAAGCCGGAGTAGGCGGCGGCGTACTCGCCCTTGTCGAAGACCGCTTCGAGCGGCTGGCGGTCCAGCGCCGGGTGCAGCTCGACACCGTCGGTGCCGACCACGCAGTGCGGCGGCCAGCTCTCGAGGAAGTCCGGGTGCTCGGCGAAGTGGTCGCCGGGGTCGATGTGGTGGTCGCGGGTGGCGACGACGTGGGCGTACCCGGCGCCCGCCGTCCGCAGGTGCTCGGTGACGCCGGCCGCCACGGCGGCGCCACCGGCGACCGCGAGGCTGCCGCCCTCGCAGAAGTCGTTCTGCACGTCGACCACGATCAGCGCGCGGGTCATGGGCTGCTCCTCCCGGGTCAAGCGGGAACTGTCTCCAGGACCGGTTCCCCGCGTGAGAGCGCCCATGCCTCGGCGGGCAGCGCCTCCCGCACGCGCGCGTGGTGCTCGCGGGCGAGCCGCAGCGCCTCGGCGGGGGAGACGTCGGCGCAGAGCGCGCCGCCACGCACCAGCGGGACCACGAGGTCGCGGTCGCCGTCGCGCGGCCCGACCGGTGTGCTGCTGACCACCTCGGCGACCGCGGTGCCGTCGGCGTCGTGCCGCCGGACGGCGTGCTTGCGCCCGCCGATCGAGTTCTTGCCCTCCGACCGCTTCGCGACCGGGATGCCGTCGCGCTCGACGAGCTTGTAGACCATGCCGGCCGTCGGCGCCCCCGAGCCGGTCACCAGCGAGGTCCCGACCCCGTAGCCGTCGACGGGTGCGGCCATCAGCCCCGCGATCGCGTACTCGTCGAGATCGCTGGTGACGATCACCCGGGTGCGGGTCGCGCCGAGCTCGTCGAGCAGCTGGCGGGCGCGGGTGGCGAGCGTGGGCAGGTCGCCGGAGTCCAGCCGGATGGCGCCCAGCTCCGGGCCGGCCACCTCGATCGCCGTCCGGATGCCCTGCTCGACGTCGTAGGTGTCGACGAGCAGCGTCGTGCCCACCCCCAGCGTCTCCACCTGGGCACGGAAGGCCGCCCGCTCGTCGTCGTGCAGCAGCGTGAACGCGTGGGCGCTGGTGCCGGTGGTGGGGACGCCGTAGCGCCGGCCGGCCTCCAGGTTCGAGCTGGACGCGAAGCCGACCAGGTGGGCCGCGCGCGCCGCGGCCACCGCGGCTCGCTCGTGGGTACGGCGCGAGCCCATCTCGATGCAGGGTCGCTCGCACGCCGCCGCCACCATGCGGGCGGCCGCCGAGGCGATCGCCGAGTCGTGGTTGAGGATGGACAGCGCCAGGGTCTCCAGCAGGACGCCTTCGCCGAACGGTGCGCGCACGGTGAGCACCGGCGACCCGGGGAAGAACAGCTCTCCCTCCGCGTAGCCGTCGATGTCCCCGCGGAACCGGAAGTCGGCCAGCCAGTCCAGCAGCCGCTGGTCGGTCAGCCCCTGGGCACGCAGGGTCGCGAGCTCCTCGTCGCCGAACCGGAAACCGGGCAGCGCCTCGAGCAGCCGGCCGGTGCCCGCGAGCACCCCGTAGCGACGGCCGTGGGGCAGCCGGCGGGCGAACACCTCGAACACGCAGTCCCGCTCGGCGGTGCCGTCGGCGAGCGCCGCGGCCAGCATCGTCAGCTCGTAGCGGTCGGTGAGCAGCGCGGGGGCCGTCGGCATGGCTCCGCAGCGTAGGCGGCGCCGGGTCCGCGGGGCCGGGCGACGTCCTAAGCTGGATGCGTGGCCGCACCGCTCGCCCCGACTCGGACGCCCGAGACGACCGACGAGGAACGCGGCGACCTCGACCGGCCGTGGGTCACCATCGTCTGGAACGACCCGGTGAACCTGATGACCTACGTGACCTTCGTGCTGCAGGAGCTCTTCGGCTACGACGAGCCGACGGCGACCTCGCTGATGCTGCAGGTGCACCACGAGGGGAAGGCGATCGTCAGCTCCGGCCCGCGCGAGCGGATGGAGCACGACACCAGCCGGCTGCACGCCTACGGGCTGTGGGCCAGCTACCAGAGGGACTCGTGAAGCCGTTCCGTGCCCGGGGCGGGTGGCTGGTCGCCCGGCTCGACCGGGCCGAGGCCGGCATCGTCGGGCTGCTGCTCGACCAGCTCGAGCAGCTCCTGGCCGCCGATCGGGCCGACAGCAGCGGCGATCCGGTGATGGCCCGGCTGTTCCCCGCCGGGCACCGCACCGACCCCGCGCTGGCCGAGGACTACCGGGGGCTCACCGAGCAGGCGCTGCGCGGCGGCAAGGCCGACGACCTGGCCACCGTGCGCGCCACCCTGCCGGCCGACGGGGGAGAGGTGCGCCTGGACGCCGACCAGGCCGGTGCCTGGCTGCGCACGAGCAACGACCTCCGGCTGGCGCTCGGCACCCGGATCGACGTCGGTGAGGACACCGAGCCGCCGGACGAGATCGTGGACGAGGCCGACCACCAGCTCGCCGTCTACTACTGGCTCACCGCGCTGCAGGGGTCGCTCGTGGACGCGCTCGTCGCCGATCGCGCCGGCCGAAGGTGAGCAGCACCAGGGCGGCGAGCAGCAGGTCGAGCACGAAGAGCACGTAGACCATGCGGTGCAGCTCGACGTCGGCGAGCATCGCGCCGATCGTGGACACCAGGACCAGGGCCGAGGCGGCGAGCAGCAGCAGCAGGAGCACGGCGCGCACGACGACGATCACCACCACGGGAGCCCGGTCGCCCGGATGGACCGCGCTGTAGCCACGGTGCCGGAACAGCCCCCGTAGCCCCAGGAGGAGCGCCGGAAGGGCCAGCAGCACGACGCCGGCGGTCAGGAGCGACGGGACCCACACGACGCCGACCGTATCGGTCCGGGAGCGTCTCCCGACGGCCGCCCGTCCGTGCGACCGGGGGCGATGGGGGAGCGGCGCGGCGGCCCCGCCTAGACTGGCCCCGTGCTGCGCATCGACCGCGCGACCTACGACGCCATCGTGGCCCACGCCCGGAAGGACCATCCGGACGAGGCCTGCGGTGTCGTCGCCGGTCCGGAGGGGACCGAGCGCCCCGAGCGCTTCGTGCCCATGCTCAACGCCGCACGGTCGCCGACGTTCTACGAGTTCGACAGCGCCGACCTGCTCGCGCTGTACCGCGACCTGGACGACCGCGACGAGTGGCCGGTCGTCGTCTACCACTCGCACACCGCCACCGAGGCCTACCCCTCGCGCACCGACATCGGGTACGCCTCCGGTCCCGCCGCCGATCCGCGCACCCACTACGTGCTGGTGTCCACGCGCCACCACGGGCCGCAGACCGGCCTGGCCGGTGACGAGGTCGAGTTCCGCAGCTACCGCATCGTCGACGGGGAGGTGTCGGAGGAGGAGGTCGAGATCGTCGAGTCCTACCTGTTCGGGCACTCGCCGACGACCGTCGTCTACGACTGAAGAAACACCCCGTTCCCCCCGCGCCTCGCAGGCTCGGCGCGGGTCCCTGAACGGGGCCGGAATCCCGCGCGGCGGCCGGGCGTTGACCCGCCAGACGCACGACCGCTGCCCTGTGCAGCGCCCCCACGCATCGACGTCCCCGAGGAGAAGCACGCCATGGCCATCGAGGTCCGTATCCCGACCATCCTGCGCACCCACACCGGCGGCAACAAGACCGTCGAGGGCAGCGGGGACACCCTCGGCGCGCTGATCGACGACCTCGACAGCAAGCACTCGGGCCTGAAGAACCGCCTCGTCACCGAGGAGGGCAAGCTGCACCGTTTCGTCAACGTCTACGTCAACGACGAGGACGTGCGCTTCACCGGCGCCCTGGACACCCAGGTGAAAGACGGCGACTCGGTGACGATCCTCCCGGCGGTCGCGGGCGGCTGCTGAGCGGTCCCCGCTCCGCCCCCGCCCGTCTCCCCGGAAGAGCATCCCGATGGCCCGCTTCGCCTCCCTCGTCGACTCCCTCGGCGGCACCCCGCTGGTGGGGCTGCCGAACCTCTCGCCGACGCCCGACGTCCGGTTGTGGGCCAAGCTCGAGGACCACAACCCCACGGGCTCCATCAAGGACCGCGCGGCGATCAAGATGATCGAGGCGGCCGAGAAGGACGGGCTGCTGAAGCCCGGTTCGACCATCCTGGAGCCCACGAGCGGCAACACCGGGATCTCGCTGGCCATGGTGGCCCGGCAGCGCGGCTACAAGCTGATCTGCGTGATGCCGGAGAACACCTCGGTGGAGCGCCGGCAGCTGCTGGAGATGTACGGGGCGCAGATCATCTCCTCGCCCGCGGCCGGTGGCTCGAACCAGGCCGTCGCCGTCGCCAAGGAGCTGGCCGCCCAGCACGACGACTGGGTGATGCTCTACCAGTACGGCAACCCCGCGAACGCACACGCGCACTACGAGGGCACCGCCCCGGAGATCCTGGCCGACCTGCCGTCGATCACCCACTTCGTCGCCGGCCTGGGGACGACCGGCACGCTCATGGGCTGCTCCCGGTACTTCCGCGAGCACAAGCCCGGGGTGCAGGTGATCGCCGCCGAGCCCCGCTACGGCGAGCTGGTCTACGGCCTGCGCAACATCGACGAGGGCTTCATCCCCGAGCTCTACGACGCCTCGCTGCTGGACTCACGGTTCTCCGTGGGCCCCGACGACGCGATCCACCGCACCCGCCAGCTGGTGGAGCGCGAGGGCATCTTCGCCGGGATCTCGACCGGCGCGATCCTGCACGCGGCGCTGGGCATCGCCGACAAGGAGGTCGCGGCGGGCCGCCGGGCCGACATCGTGTTCGTCGTCTGCGACGGCGGCTGGAAGTACCTCTCCACCGGCGCCTACGCCGGCACGCTCGAGGAGGCGGCCTCCGCGCTGGAGGGCCAGCTCTGGGCCTGAGGCGGTCCCGCTCGGCCCGCTGGTCGCTGACGGGTGGCCGTTCCCGCGCGTGACCTCGGTCGGTGGTGTCTGGCAGGGTGCGGCGCGTGCTCCTCCAGGCCTGCCTCAACGGGTCCCGCCGGCCCGGGGAGCACCCTGCGCTGCCGGTGACACCGGCGGCCGTGGCCCGGGACGCCGCGCTCGTCGTGGCGTCCGGCGCCGGCGCCGTCCACGTCCACCCCAAGGACGACGCCGGCGCGGACTCGCTCCGACCGGGCGACGTGGCCGCCGTCGTCGACGCGGTGCGGGCGGCCGCCCCGGGCATCCCCGTGGGGGTCACCACGGGGGCCTGGGCGGCGCCCGACCCCGCCGACTGGATCGCGGCGATCCGCGGCTGGGCGGTGGTGCCGGACTTCGCTTCCCTGAATTGGCACGAGGACGGCGCGGACGGCGTCGCGGCGGCGCTGCTCGACCGTGGCATCGGGGTGGAGGCCGGGCTCTGGCACCTCGCCGGTGCGGCCGCGTGGGCCGCCTCGCCGCACCGCGACCGCTGCCTGCGCGTGCTGTTGGAGCTGCCTGACGGGCTGGACGAGGCGGGCACCGGGACGGCGGCCGGGCGCCTGCTGACGGCCGTCGGCGACCGGGCGCCGGTGCTGCTGCACGGGGAGGGGAGCAGCGCCTGGCCGGCGCTGCGGCTGGCGGCCCGCCGCGGGCTGGACACCCGCATCGGTCTGGAAGACGTGCTCGAGCTGCCCGACGGCTCGCCGGCCCCGGGCAACGCCGAGCTGATCCGCGCTGCGACCACCGTCACCGCCGCCGTCGGGGCGAGCGGCGAGGCGGGCGGCTAGCCTGACCGGCGACATGGGGACGCAGCCAGCAGCCGACGCGCCGATCGGCATCTTCGACTCGGGGGTCGGTGGGCTCACCGTCGCCCGGGCGGTGCTCGACCAGCTGCCGAACGAGGCGGTCCGCTACATCGGGGACACCGCGAACGGGCCCTACGGCCCGCTCCCGATCGCCGAGGTGCGCCGGCACTCCCTGGCGGTCATGGACGAACTCGTCGACAGCGGCGTCAAGATGCTCGTCGTCGCCTGCAACTCCGCCAGCGCCGCGTCGCTGCGGGACGCCCGGGAGCGCTACGACGTCCCGGTGGTCGAGGTGGTCCTCCCCGCGGTCCGCCGGGCGATCGCCGCCACCCGCAACGGCCGCATCGGCGTCATCGGCACCCAGGCCACCGTCACCAGCGGCGCCTACGACGACGCGTTCGCCGCCGCCCCGCACGTGTCGGTCACCTCTGCGGCCTGCCCCAGCTTCGTCGACTTCGTCGAGCGCGGGATCACCAGCGGCCGGCAGCTGCTCGGGCTCGCGCAGTCCTACCTGGATCCGCTCATGGCGGCCGGCGTGGACACCGTCGTCCTCGGGTGCACCCACTACCCGCTGCTCACCGGCGTGCTCTCGGTCGTGCTCGGCGACGGGGTCACGCTGGTCTCCAGTGCCGAGGAGACCGCCAAGGACGTCTACCGGGTGCTCACCCGAACCGATCTGCTGCGCGACCCCGACGCGCCCGCGCCGGAGCACGCCTTCCTGGCCACGGGCGACCCCGAGCCGTTCGCCCGGCTCGGCCGCCGCTTCCTCGGGCCGGAGATCGGGGCCGTGCTCGGCGCCGGACGGGCGGGGGTCGCGTGAAGCTGACCGTCGTGGGGTGCTGCGGCAGCGGCCCCGGTCCCGACTCGCCCGCGTCCTGCTACCTCGTGGAGCACGACGGCTTCCAGCTCGTGCTCGATCTCGGCAACGGCGCGTTCGGCGCGCTGCAACGGGTCGTGGACCCGGGCGCCGTGGACGCGGTCTTCCTGTCGCACCTGCACGCCGACCACTGCCTGGACGTCGCCCCGTTCGTCGTCTGGCACCGCTACTCCGGCCGGTCCCGGGGAGCGCTCGTACCGCTGTACGCGCCGGTGGGTGCCGAGCGCCGGCTGGCGCTGGCCTACGACGGCGACGGCGACGGGTTGACCGACGTCTTCGACTTCGTCCCCGTGGGCCCGGGCGCCCTCCGCATCGGGCCCTTCGAGGTGGAGCTGGCCCGCACGGCCCACCCGGTCGAGACCTACGCCATCCGGCTGACCGCGGGTGGCCGGTCGATGGTCTACACCGGCGACACCGGCCCCAGCGACCGGCTGGTGGAGCTCGCCCGCGGGGCCGACGTCCTGCTCGCCGAGGCGGCGCACCCGGACAACGCCCCCGACCAGCCGCCCGGTCTGCACCTCACCGGGCGGCAGGCAGCCCAGCACGCGGCGGCCGCGGGGGTGGGCCGGCTGCTGCTCACCCACGTGCCCGCCTGGGTCGACCACATCGGCCAGCTGTTCGCGGCCAGCTCGGTGTTCTCCGAGACCGAGCTGGTCAGCCCCGGCGCCACCTACGAGATCTGAGGAACCGGCCCTCCTGCCCCCACCGCTCGCAGGCTCGCGGCGGGCCCCCGCACGAGGGCCGGTTGCCGGATGGCCGCGATCGCGGAACGGTGACCCCATGGACGAGCGGGACGGCGTGCCGCTGAGCAGCCTCGACTCGCCGCTCGGTGACGGGCTGGGGGTCTCGAAGCGCGCGCTGGTCGACCACCTCGACGCCGTCGCCGACCGGCTGGTCCCGCTGCTGGCCGGCCGGCCGCTCTCGGTGGTGCGGGTGCGGCCGGGCCAGGCGCCGTTCATGCAGCGGAACGTGAGCAAGGGCGCCCCCGCGTGGGTGCGCACCGTGCCCGTCTGGGCCGAGTCGGCGCACCGCGAGGTGCACCAGGTGCTCTGCGAGGACCGGCGCACCCTGATGTGGCTGGCCAACCAGCGCGCGGTCGAGTTCCACGTCCCGTTCCTGCGGGCCGGGTCGCGCGAGCCCACCGGCCTCGTGCTGGACCTGGACCCGCCCGACGGGGTGGAGTTCTCCACCGTCGTGGCGGTCGCCCGGCTGGCCCGGCGGGCGCTCGAGGAGGCCGGCCTGGCCGGCGCGGTGAAGACCAGCGGCGCCACCGGCCTGCACGTCGTGGTGCCCGTGCGCGGCGCTCCGGTCGAGGACGTCGCCGCGGCGACCCGGGCGCTCGCGCAGCGCACGGCGCAGCTAGACCCGGGGATCGCCACGACGGCGTTCCTCAAGGATGAGCGGCAGGGGCGGGTCTTCGTGGACTCCACCCGCTCGGGCACGGGCACGGTCGCCGCCGCCTACAGCCCGCGGGTGCGGCCGGGTCTGCCGGTGTCCGCCCCGGTCGACTGGAACGACCTGGGGTCCGTCCGCCCGGGGGAGCCCACCGTCGCCTCCGGGGCGGCGGGGCTCCCCGACTGGGCGGCCCTGCTGCCCGATCCCCAGCGGCTGCCGGCCGACCTGGTCGCCGAGGGGCACACCATCCCGGTCGCCCGTGTGCAGGCGATGCACGAGGGCAAGCGACGGGCCCGCCTCCGGCGGGAAGCCGGGGACGACGGGTGACGGGCGCCGGGCGGCTCCGGCCCGTGCGGCGGCAGGCTCCGCAACAAGGCGAGGATTTGTTGCAGCAACCGTTGTCGAGCGGTCCTCCGTCGGGCTAGCTTGCAGGGGACGCCATGTGATCGGCGTCATGGTTCTGGGCCTGGAACTCGTTCGCTCCCCATCTGACCGCTGCTCCTCGAGGGTGCCCGTCGGGGTGCCCAGGGGCAGCAGAAGGAGTTCCCTTGCCCGTTCCCACGCCCCTGAGCGCCCGGGCCGGCGGCACCACCGTCGCCCTGGGTGTGGCCCTGGCACTGCTGGCCCCGGCCCTCCCGGCCGGAGCTGCGGACGACGTCCGTGTGCCGATCCGCGACGCCGAGGTCACCGGGCCGCTGCCCAGCGATCTCGGTGGCAGCCCGCTCTCCGACGACCTGGCGGAGACCTACCCGTTCTTCGCGACGTACCAGGACCTCGCCGGCGTCGGGTACGTCGAGGAGGAGTTCCTCGTCTCCGGCCTCGCCGATGCCTACGCCAGCCCCCGCACCCCGGACATCGCCCCGGGCACGCTGCTGGAGGAGGACGTCCCCTACACCACGCGGATCGTCGTCCGCCGGCCGGCGAACCCCCGGCACTTCAGCGGCACCGCCCTGGTCGAGTGGCAGAACGTCACGGCGGGCTACGACCTCGACGCGCTGTGGAACTTCGAGGACGTGACCCGCGACGGTGACGCCTGGATCGGGGTCTCCGCCCAGCAGGTCGGCGTCGACCAGCTGCGGGAGTGGAGCCCGACCCGGTACGGCTCGCTGGACGTCACGGCGGGGGGTGAGTACGCCCTCGACCAGCTGGCGATGGACATCTACGCGCAGGCGGCCAAGGCGCTCGTCGCCCCGACCGGTGTCGACCCGATGGGTGGCCTGGACATCGAGACGCTGCTCTCCATCGGTGCATCGCAGTCCACCCGGTACCAGAGCGCCTACTACGACCACGTCCTGCCGAAGGTCGAGCCGGTGTTCGACGGTTACGCGATCATCGTCGGGACGGCACCGAGCCGGGCCGGGGACGAGCCGGTGTTCCAGGTGCAGTCCGAGACCGACGTGACGGCCGCCGCGGCGGCGGCCCGGCGTCCCGACGACGAGGTGTTCCGGCGCTGGGAAGTCGCGGGCGCGGCCCACTCGGGCTGGCAGGGGCAGGAGTACCGCGCCCCGCTCTCCGAGCGCGACCTCGGTGGCGCACCGCAGTACGACTGCGACCTCCCGCCGTTCAGCCGGGTGCCGATGCACCACGTGACGGCGGCCGCCTACGCGCACCTCGCGCGCTGGGCCGAGAAGGGGATCGCACCTCCGTCGGCGCCGTACCTGGAGTTCGACGACGAGGGCAACAAGGTGCGCAACGAGCTGGGGCTGGCGCAGGGCGGCATCCAGCTCTCCCAGGTGGCGGTGCCCACCGCCCTGAACGCGGGCTACAACAGCGGCGCGAGCTTCTGCCGCCTGTTCGGCACCCACCAGCCGTTCACGCTCGAGCAGCTCACGGCGCTGTACCCGCGCAAGGGTGAGTACATCAACGGCGTGCTGGCGGTCGACCACGCCAACCTGCGGGCCGGCTACATCGAGAAGGCCGACGCGAAGGAGAACTACCAGGAGGCGCTGGTCGTCGAGCGCCAACTGCGGCAGCAGCTGCGGGACGACCGCGGCTGAGCACCTGGCACGTCGGACGGCCGGCCCCTCCGGGGGCCGGCCGTTCGCGTGTCCGGGTCGAGGGCAGGCCGGAGGGCCGGGAGGGGGCGGATCGGCCGGTCCCGGCCCCGGACGCCTGCCGGAGGGAGGCGTGGGCGGCCCCCACGCAGGCGGCCGACGGGCCCTGGACCAGGCAGTTCTGAAACACTTGCCGAAAGTGTTGCGCACCTGCAGAGCGTGACGCTACCTTGACGCCACGTCGGCGGTGATGTGCATCACAACCGGGCCCGGTGCGCCGGCGTACGTCCTCCTCGGTCGTCGCGACCGTCGGTCGCGACACTCCTTCCGAAAGGTCCACCGTGCCCATTCCACGCCTGTTGGCGCGCGCCTCCGCGGCGCTCGCCCTCACGCTGGCGACGGTCGTCGCCACGTCGGTCCCCGCCTCCGCCGACCCCGCCTGGTGGCGGGGCCCCGCCCCCACCCAGGCCAGCATCACCGCCGAGCGCGGTCCGTTCGCCGTCTCGACGACGTCGGTGTCGGACTGGTCGACCCCGGGCTTCGGCTCGGCGACCATCTACTACCCGACGACGACGTCGGCGGGCACGTTCGGCGGGGTGGCGATCTCGCCCGGGTACACCGCGTCGGAGTCGACGATCGCCTGGCTGGGCCCGCGGATCGCCTCGCAGGGCTTCGTCGTCATCACGTTCAACACCAACTCCCGCTACGACCAGCCGGCCTCCCGCGGTGACCAGTTGCTGGCCGCGCTGGACTACCTCACCGGTTCCAGCGCCGTCCGGTCGCGGGTCGACGCCTCCCGGCTGGCGGTGATGGGGCACTCCATGGGTGGTGGCGGCTCGCTCGAGGCGGCCAAGGACCGGCCCGCGCTGCGCGCGGCGATCCCGCTGACCGGCTGGAACGTCGACAAGACCTGGCCCGAGGTCCGCACGCCCACCCTGGTCATCGGCGCGGAGAACGACAGCGTCGCGCCCGTCAGCAACCACTCGATCCCGTTCTACAACAGCCTGACCAACGCCTCCGAGCGGGCCTACCTGGAGCTGAACAACGCGAGCCACTTCGCGCCGAACAGCCCCAACGCCGACATCGCGTCCAGCTCGATCGCCTGGCTGAAGCGGTACGTCGACGCCGACACCCGGTACACCCAGTTCCTGTGCCCCGGCCCGACGGTGTCGATCTTCGGCAGCATCTCGGACTACCGGTCCACCTGCCCGATGTGAGCACCCCCTAGGCCGGCGGGGCGGGTTCCGACGACGTCGGGGCCCGCCCCTCCTGGCCTAGGCTCACTGCTGTGAGCGGCGTCCCCGAGGAGATCGTCCGCCACGCGGCGCGGACGCTGATGAGCGGCCGCCGGCTGGACACCGGCGCCCTCGCCGTGGAGCTGGGCATCTCCCGCGCGACGCTGTTCCGCCGGGCCGGCAACCGGGACGCGATCCTCGGTGAGGCCCTGGCCTTCCTCGGCCTGCGGACCCTGCGGGCGATCGAGCGCGAGCACGACGCCCGCCCGGCTCCCTCCGGGGCGCCCACCCGGCTGCGCTCGCTGGCCGTCAGCGAGGACTTCCGCTACGCCCTCAGCACCGCCCTCCCGATCCGCCGCCTCCTCGACGAGGAGCCGGCGACGGCGATCCGGGTGCTCACCGATCCGCAGGGCCGGGTCCAGCCGCGGGTGGTCGAGGCCTACACCGAACTGTTCCAGCACGACGTCGACGAGCACGGGCTCGAGCCGCAGATCGCCGTTCCGCTGCTCGCGCTCGCCGTGGTCCGGCTCGGGGAGTCCTTCCTCTACTCCGACGTGCTGGCGGCGCGCGCGCCCGACCTCAAGGCGGCGACGACGGTGCTCGACGCGCTGATCACGAGCGTCTTCGGCCTCGACGACCGCTGAGCGGCGGTCGTCCCCAGGCGCGCCGCCCGTCCACAGCCCGAGCCGGCCGCGCCCTGGTTGTCGGTGGTGAGCCGCACTCTCTGTCGCATGACGACCGATCCGCAGACGCTGGCCTGGCTCGACCAGGAGGACAGCCGGATGGCGCAGACGATCCGGGCCCACCGCGTCGCCGTGCAATACGTCATGCGCGGCGAGGAGTCCGACGAACCGCCGTTCGGCTACACCGTCGGCCTGTTCGGGGTGGGCCATCCCGAACTCGTCGTCGTGGGGGTGGGCCACGGGACCGCCTGCGCCATGCTGAACACCGTGGCCGGCCTGGTCCTCGCCGGGCGGGACCTGGTGCCGGGCGAGCTCCTCGTCCTCGACCGGGAGCGCCGGCTCGCCGTCGAGACGCTGCCCAACCCGGCCGACGTGCTGTTCTCGGCCAATCGCTTCTACCAGCGGCCGGACGAGTTCTCGGTGCCCGCCCACCAGCTCACCTGGGCCCACGAGGGGGGCGTCTTCCCCTGGGATCCCGGCTATCCCTGCCCGCCCGAGTGCCAGCCCCGGCCGGGGACGTGGCGCGCGTAGAGCGACGTCCCGGGCACGGCCGCCCCGCAGGGCCCCGCCGCCGGCCTGCGAGTGGCGGGTTGGTCGTCGTTCAGTCGAGGCCGAGGTCGCGGCGCAGCTTGGCGACGTGCCCGGTGGCCTTGACGTTGTAGGACGCGCGCTCGATCCGGCCCTCGGCGTCGATCACGAACGTCGAGCGGATCACGCCGACGACCTCCTTGCCGTACAGCTTCTTGGTGCCGTAGGCGCCGTAGGCCTGCATCACCTGCTTGTCCGGGTCGGACACCAGCGTGATGTCCAGGTCCTCCTTCTCGCGGAAGCGGGCGAGCTTCTCCACCGGGTCGGGCGAGATCCCGATGATCTCGAGCCCGGCCTCGGCGAGGTCGCCGGCGGCGGCGGTGAAGTCGACGGCCTGGGTGGTGCAGCCGGGGGTCAGCGCCGCCGGGTAGCAGTACACGATCACGCGCCGGCCGCGGTAGGAGGAGAGCGACACCGGGTTCCCGTCGGCGTCGGGCAACGTGAAGTCCGGCGCCGGGTCGCCGGGGGTGAGGCGGACGGGGGCGGCGTCGGTCTCGCTCATGCCGCGCATCCTGCCGTGTCCCGGGGGCGGCCCTGCAAGGGGGCGGCGGGGCTCACCCGGGCAGGAAGGAGAAGCGCACCTGCCGCTGGGGGTTGTCGGTGTTGGTGTCCACCAGGCAGATCCGCTGCCAGGTGCCCAGCATCAACCGCCCCTCGAGGACCGGCACGCTGGCGTGCGGCGGGACGAACGCCGGCAGCACGTGGTCGCGCCCGTGCCCCGGGCTGCCGTGCCGGTGGCGCCAGCGGTCGTCGCGGGGGAGCAGCTCCTCCAGCTGGGCCAGCAGGTCGTCGTCACTGCCCGAGCCGGTCTCCAGGATCGCCAGGCCGGCGGTGGCGTGCGGGACGAAGACGTGCAGCAGGCCGTCGTCCTCGGACCGCACGAAGTCGGCGCAGTCGTCGGTGAGGTCGACGACGACGGGGGCGCCCCCGGTCCGGACGGCACGCAACTCCGATCTCATGGCGACGATCCTGCCCGGTCCGCCGGCCCGGTGTGCGGTGGACGGGTACCGCGGCTCCCCGGGGCGGCGTCGGATCCGTCGCCGCGGGGATCCGCCGACAGGAGCGACCGCAGCCGGGCGACCTCCTCGGTGAGCGCCTGCAGGTCGCGTCGCGTCACCGCTTCGGACTCCTCGCCCACCTGCTGCACGCGCTCGACCAGCCAGGACGCGAACGTCGCGGTGATCACCCCGAGCAGGGCGATACCGGTGAGCATGAGACCGGCGGCGACCACCCGCCCCTCGGCGGTCACGGGGTAGCGGTCGCCGTACCCGACCGTGGTCACGGTCGCGAAGGCCCACCACAGCGCCTCGCCGAAGCCGTCGATGTTCGCCTCCGGGTGGTTCCGCTCGGCGTCGAGCACGGCCAGGGCGGCGACGAACATGAGCAGGGCCGTGGCGCCCACGACGAACACCGCGACGCGGCCGCGCAGCGAGTGCCCGGCGTGCCGGTTCAGCGCGTGGAGCAGGGTGACCAGGCGGAGCAACCGCAGCGGCCGCAGCAGCGGGAGGACGATGACGGCGAGGTCGAACAGGTGGGTCCGGACGAACCGCCGGCGGTGCTCCGACAGGGCGAGGCGGATCCCGTAGTCGACGGCGAACCACAGCCAGCTCAGCCAGGTGACCCAGCGGCAGACGGTGGGCCACGGCGGCGCGAGGTCGGGTTCGAGGACCGGCCAGGCGTAGGCGGCCAGGAACAGCAGCGCGGCCGCGGTGAGGATCCAGTCGGTGGAGCGCTCCCAGCGCTCCCGCCGCGGATCGGTCAGGGAGGTCGCCGCCATGCCCGCCGACGCTAACGGGACACCGCTCCGGGCATGCGCCGTGGTGGTCCTGCACGGGGCACTACTGTCGGTGGCCGTGACCCGCCCCGACGGCCGTACGGCCGAGCAGCTCCGCCCGGTGACGATCACCCGCAACTGGCTGGATCACGCCGAGGGCTCTGTCCTCGTCGAGTTCGGCCGCACCCGCGTCCTCTGCGCGGCCAGCGTCACCGAGGGCGTTCCGCGGTGGCGCAAGGGCTCGGGACTGGGGTGGGTGACCGCCGAGTACTCGATGCTGCCGCGCGCCACGCACACCCGCAGCGACCGCGAGTCGGTGAAGGGGAAGATCGGTGGTCGCACCCACGAGATCAGCCGGCTGATCGGCCGTTCGCTGCGCGCCGCCGTCGACCTCGGCGCGCTGGGGGAGAACAGCATCGCCATCGACTGCGACGTCCTGCAGGCCGACGGCGGCACCCGCACCGCGGCCATCACCGGCGCCTACGTCGCGCTGGCCGACGCCGTCTCCTGGCTCGGCGCGCGGAAGCGGCTGGCCCGGCCGACGGCGATCGTCCAGTCGGTCGCCGCGGTCAGCGTCGGGATCATCGACGGCGAGCCCCGGCTGGACCTCGCCTACGAGGAGGACGTGCGGGCCGGCACCGACATGAACGTGGTCTGCACCGGCGACGGCGGGTTCGTCGAGGTGCAGGGGACGGCGGAGGGCGCGGTCTTCGACCGTGCGGCGCTGGACGCGCTGCTCGACCTGGCGGTCGCCGGCTGCGCCGAGCTCACCCGCCTGCAGGCCACGGCGCTGTCGCTGGAGCCGGTGGTCCGATGAGCACCCGGCTGCTGCTGGCCACCCGCAACGCCGGCAAGCTCGCCGAGCTGCAGCGGCTGCTCGCGAGCGCGGTGCCCGGCGTCGAGGTGGTCGGGCTGCGCGACGTCCAGGAGTACCCCGAAGCACCCGAGACCGGGGCGACCTTCGCCGAGAACGCCCTGCTCAAGGCGCGCGAGGCGGTCCGCTACACCGGTCTGCCGGCGGTGGCCGACGACTCCGGGCTCGCGGTGGACGCGCTGAACGGCATGCCCGGCGTGCTGTCGGCGCGCTGGTCGGGCCAGCACGGTGACGACGACGCCAACACTGCGCTGCTGCTCGGGCAGCTCGCCGACGTGCCGGACGAGCGGCGGGGAGCGGCGTTCGTCTGCGCGGCGGCGCTGGTCACCCCCGACGGCGCCGAGCGGGTGCTGGAGCGGGAGTGGCGCGGGCGGGTGATCCGCGAGAAGCGGGGGAGCAACGGCTTCGGCTACGACCCGGTGTTCGTCCCGGAAGGCCTGGAGCTCACCTCGGCCGAGCTGGAGCCCGCCGAGAAGGACGCCCGCAGCCACCGGGGGCAGGCGTTCGTGGCGCTCGTGCCCGTGCTGACCGAGGTGCTCGCCGGGCGCTGAGCCCCCGGTCGGGTCAGTCCCGGCGCAGCGCGAAGCCGAGCCAGGCGAGTGAGTCCTCCTCCTCGGGCTCGGCGTGCCGGCCCGGGCGGAGCAGCTGCTCCTCGTCGGGCACCCGCGCCGGGGCCTCGAACTCCGGGGCGCGGTGCCGGCCACGGGCAGGTGCGGCGGCGGGGGAGTGGACGACGGCGGCGCGCACCATGGCGGCCGGCAGCCAGGTCGTGGTCGGGGTGGCGCCGGAGGTCATGCCCTCCCATCGGCCGGTGCCCCGCCGGGCGAGAGGGGCACCGGGGCGACGCCACCCGGCTGGGTGAACGGCCCGACCAGGTTCTGTGACGGGGTGCACTCCCGCCGCCTCAGTAGCCTCCGGGGCATGGAGCTCGTCCGTCTTCTCCTCGTCGTCGTCCACATCCTCGGCCTCTCCCTGATCATCGGGCCGTTCCTGTTCCAGGTGAGCCGCAAGGCCGGGTTCGACACGACGCTGATGACGATCGGTGCGCTCACCCAGCTGGTGAGCGGCCTGGCGCTGGTCGGCATCCGCGAGGCCGACGACCTCCCCGTCGACCACGCCAAGATCGGTGTCAAGCTCGTCGTCACGGTGCTGGCCGTGGTCACGGTGTTCCTGGCCGCGCGCAAGCAGCAGGCCGCCGACGCCGGCCGGGCCGCTCCGAAGTCGCCGCTGCCGTTCTTCCACTCCACCGGGGCGCTGGCGATCCTGAACGTCTTCATCGCCGTCCTCTGGACCTGACCGGAGCGGAACCCGGCTGACAGCTCCGGGGGCGGGGCGCTAGCGTCCGGCCCCGTGCACCCGCCTCCGCGTGTCCGACCGCCCGGGGCCGCGGACGAGCGGGCTCAGCTCGGGGGCTGGCTGGACCTGCAGCGTTCGCTGGTGCACCACAAGTGCGAGGGCCTGGGCGAGGACGACGCCCACCGCGCCCTCCTGCCGACCTCGCCGCTGATGACGGTGGCCGGCCTGGTCTCCCACCTGCGCTGGGTCGAACACTGCTGGTTCGAGGTGCTGTTCCTCGATCGGCCCGCCGCACCCAACCCCCAGTTCGGCCAGGAAGGGGACGCCGACTTCCGCGTCGAGGGGGTGCCGCTGGCGCGGCTGCTGGACGAGTACGCCCGCCAGTGCGCGGTGTCGGACGGGATCGTGGCGGCGGCGTCGCTGGATGACCGCGGCCGGAACGGGCAGTACGGAGCCGACGCGCTGTCCCTGCGCTGGATCCTCGGGCACATGGTCGAGGAGGTGGCCCGGCACGTGGGGCACCTCGACCTGCTCCGGGAGATGCTCGACGGGGGGACCGGCTACTACTGAGCGGGCGCGTGACCCGCCGTCACCCGGGGCACACCCCAGCGATGCAGGTCTTCGTGGACGCCGCCCGGACGCTGAGCTTCGCCGACGGCACCCCGGTGACCGCGGCCTCGGGCGTGGCCCCGCTCGGGGACGGCTGGCTCGTGGTGCAGGACGACTCGACGATCGCCGCCTGGCGCCGTCCCGGCGAGGTGCTGGCGGTGCCGGTGCTCCCACCCGTCGAGGGGCTGCGCAGCTTCCGCGAGTCCGACGGCACCAAGCACCTCAAGCCCGACCTGGAGGTCGCCTGCCTCGCGGAGGTGGACGGGGAGCCCGCCGTGCTCCTGCTGGGCTCGGGGTCCACGCCCCGGCGGATGCACGCGGTCCTCGTGCGGCTCGAGGACGGGCAGCCGGTGGTGCGCTCCGCCGAGCTGACCCCGGTGTACCAGCGCATGGCCGAGCGCCTGGGGCTGCCGATGGACCACGTGAACCTCGAAGGCGCGAGCCGGCACGGGGACGTGGTCCGGTGGTTCAACCGGGGCAACCTCTTCGCCGGCGTCCGCTCGGCGAGCGTCGACGTGCCGCTGCACGACCTGGTCGCCGCCGTCCTGCGCCGGGCCGAGCCCGCCGCCGTCCCGGTGGACCGGCCCCGCGAGTACGAGCTGGGCGAGGTGGAGGGCGTGGGCCTCGCGGTCACCGACGCGGTCGCGCTGCCCGACGGCCGGGTGCTGCTGAGCGCCGCCGCCGAGGACACCCCGAACGCGGTCGACGACGGGCCGGTGGTGGCCACCGCGATCGCGCTGCTGGACGGCGACACCGTGCAGGAGGTCGTGCCCATCCCCGAGGTGGACGGCCATGTGCAGAAGGTCGAGGGCCTGGCGCTGCGCGGCATCGAGGACGGCGTGGTGCGTCTGCTGGCCGTCGTGGACGACGACGACCCGGACACCCCGTCGGCCGAGCTGGACCTGCGCGTCGACCTGCGCTGAGCCGCCGCCCACGCCCGGGAGCGCGCCACCGGCCGGCACGGGCGGGAGCGGCGGGCCGGGGCGGTTGGCGTCATCCCATGGACTTCGTCGTCTGCCCGCACGACGCCGCCCACCTGAAGGTCGTGGAGCGGCGCTGCGGCCACCCTGACGGACCTCTCCTGACCTGCCCGCACTGTCGACGACGGTTCGTGATGCCCGGTCGCGAGGTGAAGGAGGTGCCACCACCGTCGCCCTGAACGGTCGCTCCGGGCGGAGTCCCAACGCCGTCCAGCGGGTGGGCTACGGGCGAGGGCCGGCGGAGGCGCGGTAGGCCGCCCGCGCCGCTCTGATCATCTCGTACGACGGGTGGGCCTTGTTGTCCCGCTGGTTGAGCGGCGGGGCCGACTCGGCGATGACGGCCGCCTCCACCGCCTTCGGTTCCGGGTGCACCGCCCACGTCACCTGCAGGTGTGTGCGCATCCACTCGGACAGCCGCGACTCGTCAGCGTCGACCGGGACGACGCGGTCCGTCGTCCACCGGGTGGTGTAACTCTCGGACGGCATCAGCAGCGCGACCAGGACACGGCGCAGGGTGGAGGAACCGGTCGGGCCTCGGAAGTGGTTGCCGACCACTCTGGCACGCAGGTCCCGAGCCAAGCCGATGTACAGCAGCTCCAGCCCTTCGACGCCCGGATGAGCCGGGCCGGACACCCCGGGCAGCGTCGCCGCCCGAGCCCACCAGGCGTAGAGACCGGAGCGACGCGGGATCTGTCCGCCCGCTCGCTCCGCATCGGCCGGTGGCCCGCACAACTCGTTCGCGACGGCGAGTGCATCGGTCACTTCCGCAGCCTCCCACTGCTCTCCGGCGGGCCGTGGCGTCGTGCGGGGGAGACCCGGGCGTCGTCCGGCGTGGGGCCCGGGCCTGCGGGGTTGCTCCAGTGCGGGAGAGGGGAGTCGAACCCCTACGCCCGAAGGCACCAGATCCTAAGTCTGGCGTGGCTGCCGTTACACCACTCCCGCGTGCTTCCGGAGTCTAGGAGCACCTGTGCGGGTGCTCCGGGAGGACCGTCGCCGCGCTGACCTGCGCCGCGTCTGGCAGGCTGTCGCCGTGCCCCGCGACCCACGACAGATCCAGCTCGAGATCGATGCGGCCCGCGAGTCGCTGGCCGCCACCCTGGACCAGATCGCCTACCGCAGCAGCCCCACGCGCCTGAAGGCCCAGGGCAAGGACGCCGTGCAGCGCTTCCTGCAGACGCCCGCCGGTCAGGCCACGATGGGCGCCGTCGGGCTCCTGGTCACGCTGGTGGTGGTGCAGAAGGTCCGGCACCGCAAGGCCGCGGCGCCGGCCAAGCGGAACCGTCGGCCCGTCGTGGAGAAGAAGGTCCAGTACCGCACGCGCTGATCGCCGTCCGACACGACGAGACCGGCCCGTCCCCCAGGGGGACGGGCCGGTCTCGTGGTTCTCGGGTGCTCGGCCGGGTCAGGCGCTGGTCGCCCGGTGGCGCACCAGGGGCAGGACGACGGTCTCCAGCACCTCGTCGACGAAGGCCTCGTCGACCGGGCGGTGGGTGAGCAGCCAGCGCTGCACGAGGAGCGCGCTGACGGTCTCGGCGGCGACCGAGGTGCGGAACGACGGGTCGAGCTCGCCGCGCGCCTCGGCGTTCTGCCACACCTGCTCGAAGGACTGCTGCCACACGGCCAGCGGACCCTTCTCGAACGCCTCGGCCAGCGCCGGGTGACGCGGCACGGTCGACAGCAGGGAGAGGGTGGCCGCGCCCGTCGGGCCGTTCACGACGCCGACGAGGGAGTGCATGATCTCGCGCAGGTCGCCCTCGAGGGAGCCGGTGTCGGGGCTGTGCGCCTCGGCGCGGTTGAGGTCGGAGATCGTGTCGACGACCAGGTCCTGCTTGGTGCGCCACCGTCGGTAGATCGTCGCCTTGCCCACGCCGGCCTCCGCGGCGACCGCATCCATGGTCAGCGCGCCGTAACCCACGTCGGCGAGCAGGCGGAGGATCGCCGCGCGGATCACGCCGTCCCGGCTGGGATCGCGCGGCCGGCCGCCACGACTCGGACGAGCGGCTTCTGCGGTGGGGAGAGCGGCCATGGGCGAAACCTTAGACATTCAAGTTGTGAACTAGCTGGGAGTCCCCTGCGAGTACCCCCGGAAGAGCGTTCCGATACCGCCGCGCGCCTGTCCCGTGTGCCCGTGCGCGTGAGTCACCCTGTCCTCCGTGGGAACCATCTGCGGCGGCGTCTGCGGGTGCCGCCAGAACTGGGAGGTGCCCGGGCGGGCGGGTCGTGCGCTGCTGGCGACGTCGATCGGGCACGTGCTGCCGCACGTGGCCCGCACCGCCAAGGCGCTGGGCCTCACCGTCTACTCCGCGCCCCAGCTGGTCGACGTCGTCGACGACCGGGGTGGACGGGGTCTGGAGCGGCTGTTCCAGAAGCTGGCGCGGGAGCTGACCGCCGCCGAGACCGAGGCGGTGCGGGTCGCCACCGACCCGCCGGACGACGGCGCCGCGCTGACCGCCCGGCTGCTGACCGCGCCCACGCTGGCCGTGGAGCTGGCGCGCCGCGGCGTCACGGTCGAGGTCGGCGTCCTGGCCGAGGCCGAGTTCTGGTCGGTGTACCAGCCGATCGTCTCGCTGGCCGACCGCTCCGTCGTCGCGCACGAGGCGCTGCTGCGCGGGCTGGTCGACGGCCGTGAGGTCGGCGGCGGGGACCTGTTCTTCGTGGCCGAGTCCGCCGGCTGGCTGCACCGGCTGGACCGCATCGGCCGGGAGTCCGCCATCGCCGGCGCAGTGCCGTGGCTGGGCGAGGACGACCTGTTCATCAACTTCAACCCAGCCTCGATCTACCGGCCGCAGGTCTGCCTGGCCAGCACCGAGCAGGTCGCGCACGACGCCGGCATCGCGCCGACCCAGCTGGTCTTCGAGGTGGTCGAGTCGCACGCCATCGCCGACCGCGGGCACCTGGTCTCGGTGCTGGAGCACTACCGCTCGCTGGGGTGGCGCGTCGCGCTCGACGACGTCGGCGCCGGCTGGAACAGCCTGTCGCTCCTCGCCGCGGTCCGGCCCGACGTGGTGAAGCTGGACAAGGGGCTGGTGCAGGAGCTGCCCGACGACGGTGCCCGCACGGTGCTGAAGGCGGTGACCGACCTGGCCCACCAGCTGGGGGCGGTGGTCGTGGCCGAGGGGATCGAGACCGAGCGGCTGGCCGAGGAGGTGACCGCGCTGGGGGCCGACATGGGCCAGGGCTGGCTGTTCGGCCGGCCGGTACGCCCCGAGCCGCCCGCCGAGGAGCCCGAGGGTCGCTGGCAGCCGGTGGCGCGGACCCGCTGACGCCGTCGCCGGTCAGCCCAGGGCCCAGCCGGTGAGCACCGGCCGGCCGTGCTCGTGCCCCAGGACGCCGTACCGGCCGGCGGGCAGCGCGAACAGCGCCCCGGCCTCGGGCGCCAGCCCGAGCCAGCGGGCCGTCAGCACCCGCAGCACGTGGCCGTGGGCGACGAGCGCGACGTCGCCGTCGGGAAGGCGGTCACGGACCCGGTCGAGGACCCGGTCGACCCGGGCGCCGACGTCGGCCAGCGTCTCGCCGGGGACGTCGGCGTCGACCGTGCCGTCCCGCCAGATCGACCACTCCCGGCCCAGCTCCTCGCTGATCTCGGCAGTGGTGCGGCCCTCGTAGCCGCCGTAGTCGAGCTCGACGAGGTCGCCGTCCACCGCTGTGGCGGTCAGGCCGGCCAGCTCGGCGGTCCGCCGGGCCCGCTGGAGCGGGCTGACCCGCACCTCGGCGAAGCTGCGTCGGCCCAGCGCCGCGCGCAGGGAGCGGGCCTGCTCCTCGCCCTCGGGCAGCAGCGGCAGGTCGGTGGCCCCGGTGTGCTGGCCGCTGCGGCTCCACTCGGTCTGCCCGTGCCGCAGCACCACGAGCTCTCCCAGCCGTCCACCGACGATCTCGCCCACGTCGTCCATCGAACACGCCCGTCCGGGAACACGCGCGGTGGCTGCCGCGCTGGCTCCCGGCATGACCACCGCACAGCTCAGCGACACGTTCAGCATCGGCGGAGACCTCCCCGTCCACCGGCTCGGCTACGGCGCCATGCAGCTGCCCGGCCCCGGCGTGTGGGGCGAGCCGGCCGACCGGGCCGCCGCCGTCCGCGTCGTGCAGGCCGCCGTCGAGCAGGGCGTGGACTTCATCGACACCGCCGACTCCTACGGCCCCGAGGTCAGCGAGCAGATCATCGCCGAGGCGCTGCACCCCTACCCTGAGGGCCTGGTCATCGCGACGAAGGCCGGGCTGACCCGCCAGGGCCCGGGCATCTGGACGCCGGTCGGCCGGCCCGCCTACCTCAAGCAGCAGGTCGAGCTCTCCCTGCGGCACCTGAAGGTCGACCGCATCGACCTCATCCAGCTGCACCGCATCGACGCCGAGGTGCCGCTGGCCGACCAGCTCGGCGCCTTCGCAGAGCTCAAGGAGCAGGGCAAGGTCCGGCACATCGGCGTCTCCGAGGTGTCGGTGGATGAGCTGGAGGCGGCGCGCGGGATCACCGAGATCGTCAGCGTGCAGAACCTGTACAACCTGACCACCCGCCAGAGCCAGGACGTCCTGGACTACGCCACCGCCGAGGGCATCGCCTTCATCCCGTGGTTCCCGATCGCCACGGGTGACCTGGCCGCCCCGGACAGCCCGGTGGCGGACATCGCCCGCGAGCTCGACGCCACTCCCTCGCAGGTGGCGCTGGCCTGGCTGCTGCAGAAGTCGCCGGTCATCCTGCCGATCCCGGGCACCAAGTCGGTCGACCACCTCACCGAGAACCTCGGTGCGGCTCGGCTGACCCTGTCCGACGAGGACATGGCCCGCCTGGACGCGCTGGCCTGAGCCGCCGCCCGCCCGGGCATAGGAAGCTCTACCCGCGTTCAGCCACCCCCGGATGCAGGTAGAGCTTCCTATGCCTCACCGGCGCGGCGGGACCCCCGGCGCGCCGGAGGGCTGAGGCACGCGTCACCATGGCCTGCGTGGACGCCGAGGACTTCCGCCAGGTCAAGGACGCCGTTCGACAGCTGATCCGCGAATCGGTGCTGCCCCGCGAGGAGCAGATCGAGGACGAGGACCGCATCCCCGACGACCTGCGGGCGCAGGCCGCGGAGATGGGTCTGTTCGGGTACGCGCTGCCCGAGGACTACGGCGGGCTCGGCGTCACGATGAGCGAGGACGTCGAGCTCGCGATGGAGTTCGGCTACACGACGCCCGCCTTCCGCTCCCTCTTCGGCACGAACAACGGCATCTCCGGCCAGGTGATCGCGAAGTTCGGCAGCGAGGAGCAGAAGAAGAAGTACCTGCCGCGCCTGTCGGCCGGTGAGCTCATCGGCTCCTTCGCGCTCACCGAGGCCGAGGCCGGCTCCGACCCCTCGGCACTGCGCACCAGCGCCCGCCGGGACGGCGACGAGTGGGTCATCAACGGCAGCAAGCGCTACATCACCAACGCGCCGATCGCCGACCTGTTCGTCGTCTTCGCCCGCACCGACCCGGAGCAGAAGGGCGGCCGGGGCATCTCCAGCTTCGTCGTCGAGACGACGACGCCGGGCGTCACCGTCGGCCCCAAGGACGCGAAGATGGGCCAGGCCGGCGCCTGGACCAGCGAGGTGTTCTTCGACGACGTGCGGGTGCCCGCCGACGCGCTGATCGGCGAGGAGGGCCGCGGCTACGCGAAGGCCCTCACCGTGCTCTCCCGCGGCCGGCTGCACATCGCCGCACTCTGCGTCGGCATGGCGCAGCGGGTGCTCGACGAGTCGGTCGCCTACGCCGCCACCGCCAAGCAGGGCGGGGCGCCGATCGGCCGCTTCCAGCTGGTCCAGGCGATGCTCGCCGACATGCACGCCGAGCTGCTCGCCGGCCGCAGCATGGTGCGCGACGTCGCCGCCCGCTACGACTCCGGCGAGGACACCTCCGTCGGCCCGTCGTCGGCCAAGCTCTTCTGCACCGAGATGGTGGGCCGCGCCGTCGACAAGGCCGTGCAGGTGCATGGCGGCATGGGCTACCTGCGGACGACGCCGGTGGAGCGCTTCTACCGCGACGCCCGGCTGTTCCGGCTCTACGAGGGCACCAGCGAGGTGCAGCGGGTCATCATCGGCGGCGCGCTGCTGCGTGAGGCCGGCATGGCACGTGGCTAGGCCCGAGCTCACCGACGACGAGCGCGGGGTCCGTCGCGAGGCGGCGGCGGAGCTCGGTGAGGCCCTGCGCGAGCTGGTCGACGCCGCCGTCCGCACCGAGGCGCCGGTCGACCGGCTGAGCGAGGCGACCCGGGCCGCGCGCGAGCTGACCGCGCTGCTGTCGGAGGACCTGCGCGAGGTGCACGAGATCGCTTCGGTGGACGACCCGGAGACCGGCCAGCGGTGGTACAGCCCGGTGTACGGGCCGGGCAGCCCGGTCGCGCCGCCGATGGTCGTCGAGGACCTCCCGGACGAGGGCCGCTGCGTCGGCCGGGTCACGATCGGCAAGAAGCTCGAGGGCCCGCCCGGGCTCGTGCACGGCGGGGTGGTGGCCACGCTCCTGGACCACGTGCTGGCGCGCTCCGCGCGCGGCGCCGGTCACGGCGGGCTGACGGCGACCCTCTCCGTCACCTACCGCCGGCCCGTGCACCTGGGCGTGCCGCTGGTGGTGATCGGTCAGCTGGTCTCGGTCGACGGCCGGCGGGCCACCGCGACCGCCCGGCTGGTGGCCGAGGACGACCCGGCGACGACGCTGGCCGAGGGGGAGGCGCTGCTGGTCGCCCTGCGCGCGGAGCGGGCCTCGGAGGTGTTCGCGCGCACCGGCCGCGACGTAGGTGCCTGGACCAACCGCAGCTGAAACGGGTTCGGGAACCGCCCGGTACCCGGTAGCGTCCGCCCTCCACCGATGCACCAGGAGGGCACGTGCGGCGCACGTACGTCAGCTACAGCGGCTCCTACCAGCCGCTCACCGCGGCGGCTGTCGCGGCTCCCGACGGGCTGCGGCCGGAGCTGGCCGACGTCGGCCGGCTCGCCCGGCGCGGCGTGCGGGCGCTGGTCGGCGCCGCCCGCGCGGGGGAGCGGCCGCGGCTGTCCCGGGTGCTGGCTGCGCACCTGGGCGACGCGGCCGAGGGGCTGGACGTGGTGGAGGAGACCTGGCCCGGCTACGAGCACGTCAACGTCCAGGCCGGGGTCGACGCCTGGCTGACCGGGGCGGGGCGGACGCACGAGCTGGTCGGGGTGGCCGGGTTCCAGCACACCCAGTTCGGCCTCGGCGACCTGCTCGGTCCCGACGGCGAGCACCCGCACGGACCCCGGCCGGGCAACCCGGCCACGGTCAACCTCGCCTGCGGCCCCGACGGCGAGGTCCGGGCCTGCCAGCGGTGCGCGATCTACCTGGTCACCGAGCCCGACGGCAGCCGCGCGGCGCTGCTGCTGCGGGGTGCGGCACCGGAGTACGGCGTGCCGCAGGTGTCGGTGCAGCTGGTGGGCACCGACCCGGCCGCGGTGGCCCGTGCCGCCGCCGAGATCCGCGCCGCGAGCATCGAGCACAACGTGTTCCGCGGCCAGGTTCTCTCCTTCGGTCAGGAGGTGTTCGGGCACGGGCAGACGTTGCTGCAGTTCCACCGCCGGCCGGAGCTGCGGGCCGACCAGCTGATCCTGGCGCCGGCCACTCTCGCCGAGATCCGGCGGCAGGTGGTGGACGTCGCCCGGCACAAGGAGCGCCTGCTCGCGGCCGGCCAGCACCTCAAGCGCGGGGTGCTGCTCTACGGCCCGCCCGGCGTCGGCAAGACCCACACCGTCCGGTATCTGGTGAGCAACCTGCGCGACACCACGGTCATCCAGCTCACCGGCAACGCGCTGCACCTGATCGCCGAGGCGTGCTCGGTGGCACGGGCGCTGGCGCCGGCCATGCTCGTCGTGGAGGACGTCGACCTGATCGCCGAGGACCGCGGCATGCACCCGGGCCAGCATCCGCTGCTGTTCCAGCTGCTCAACGAGATGGACGGGCTGGCCGAGGACGCCGACGTCGTCTTCGTGCTCACCACGAACCGCGCCGACCTGCTGGAGCCTGCGCTGGCCGCACGCCCGGGCCGGGTGGACCAGGCGGTGGCGCTGGAGCTGCCCGACGCGGCGGCGCGCCGGGCGCTGTTCGACCTCTACCGCGGGACGCTGGAGGTGGACACCAGCGGCCTGGACGACGTGATCGCCCGGACCGAGGGCGTGACGGCGTCCTTCCTCAAGGAGCTGCTCCGCCGGGCCGCGCTGGTGGCGGCGGCGCGGACCCCGGACGGCGGCGGGCTCACGGTGTCGGCGGGTGATCTGACCGCGGCGCTGGACGAGCTGCTCGACACCCGCAACGCGATGACCCGCACCCTGCTGGGCAGCCTGCCCGGCTGAGTCAGTTGGCCCGCGGCCCGGGCGCGTTGGCCCGGTCACCGGCCGGGTCCAGCTCCGGGCCGCCCGCCGGGCGCAGCAACGGCCCGGGCGCACCGGTGCCGGTGCCGAGCGCCGCCACGAACTGCCGCAGCACGTCGTCGCCGGCGTGGAACGGGGCCCAGTCGAGCAGCTTGCGCGCCCGGGCGGTGTTCAGCGCGGGCGCCTGTGTGCCGATGTCCACCCAGCCGGGCTCGGTGGGCACCACGTGCGCGGTGAACGCCGCGTGCAGCCCGGCGCGCACCGCGAACGCCGGGGTGGGGATCCGCACCGAGCCGAGGGCGCGGGCCAGCGCGTCGGCGTCCATCAGCGGCTCGGCCGCCAGGTTGAACGGGCCGGGGGCACGGCGGTCGAGCATCCGCTCGAGGGCGTCGGCGACGTCGTCGGCGTGCACGAACGAGAGGGCCAGCGCGGGCAGGGGGAGCGGGAGCAGCCGGGCGACCGCGCCGGGCAGCATGCGCGCGGCCCCGAACAGCAGCGGCCCCAGGAAGTAGCGGCCGATCTCGCTGCTGGCCTCCGGCTGCAGGACGAGGGTGGGGCGGACGACGGTCAGGGTGGTGTCCGGGTGTCGGGTGAACACCTCGCGGACCACCCGCTCGGCCTCGGACTTGTCGCGGCTGTACTGCGCGCTCGGGATGCCGGTCGTCGGCCAGTCCTCCGTCACCCGCTGCCCGCGCGCGCCGGCGGCGTAGGCGCCGATCGAGCTCATGTGCACGAACTGGCCGACCCCGGCGGCCGCCGCCGCGCGGGCCACCCGCCGGGTGCCCGCCACGTTCACCTCGCGCAGGCGATCGGGCTGCCGGCCCGGCTGCAGCGCCCAGGCCAGGTGCACCACCGCGTCGGCTCCCTCGACGAACTCGGCGATCTCCGCCTCGCTCGCGGCCTCCCCCAGGTCGGCGGAGTGCCAGCGGACGCCGTCGTACGGGGCCGTCGCCGGCGGCCGGCGCCGGGCCAGCCCGCGGACCTCGGCCACGCCGGCCCTCGGGTCGGTGAGCCGACGCAGGAGGGCGGTGCCGACGTTGCCGCTGGCTCCGGTGACGGCGATGGTGCGGCCGGAGAGCTGGCCGGGGGAGAGGTTCGGCATGTCCTGCGGCTACCCGTCCGCCCCCGCGCCAACCGGCGCCCCCCGCGATCAGCCGGTCGAGCGGGCGGGGTCGGGCGAGGTGGCGTCGTCGTCGAGTGACCGGCCCCGTAGCTCGGGCAGTGCCCACGCCGCGATCGCGGCCACCACGAAGAAGACGGCGAAGGTGGCGAACACCAGCCCCGTGCCCCCGGCGTCGACCAGCAGCGGCACGCACAGGGGCGCGGCGATGGAGGCCAGCCGGCCGAAGCCCGCGGCGGCGCCGGCGCCGGTCGCCCGCAGCGCGGTCGGGTAGATCTCCGGTGTCACCGCGTAGAGGGCACCCCAGGCGCCGAGGTTGAAGAACGACAGCACCATCCCGGTCACGAGCACCGCGGTGTCGCCGTCGGCGGCCGCGAACAGCCCGGCGCCCAGCGCGGAGCCCAGCAGGAAGGTGGCCAGCGTCGGGCGGCGCCCCCACTTCTCGATCAGGTAGGCCGCCAGGGCGTACCCGGGCAACTGGGCGATCGTGATGATCAGCGTGTACTGGAAGGACCTCACCAGGGAGAAGCCCTCGTTGAACAGCAGCGTCGGCAGCCAGATGAAGGCGCCGTAGTAGGCGAAGTTGATGCCGAACCAGACGATCCAGAGCGCGGCCGTCCGGCGGGCGGTGCCGGCCGCCCAGAGGGCACCGACACCCGGCGGGGTGGCCGGCGGTGCGGGGGGCGGCGACGCGACCGGCGCGACGTCCGCGGCGCGCTCGAACCGGCGCACCGTCGCCTCCGCCTCGTCGGTGCGACCGCGCAGCTCGAGGAAGCGCACCGACTCGGGCAGCCCGCGGCGGACGACGACGGCGTAGAGGGCGGGCACGGCCCCGATCGCGAGCGCCCAGCGCCAGCCGTCGTCGCCGACGGGGACGACGAAGTAGCCGATGAGCGCGGCCAGCGTCCAGCCCACCGCCCAGAACGCCTCCAGCAGCACGACCACCCGGCCGCGCACCCGCGCCGGGGCGAACTCGCTGACCAGGGTGGAGGCGACCGGCAGCTCCGCGCCCAGCCCCAGGCCGATGAGGAACCGGAAGACCAGCAGCGCACCGACCGACCACGACAGCGCCGCGGCGCCCGTGGCCACCCCGAAGACGAGCAGGGTCAGGGCGAACACCTGGCGGCGGCCGAACCGGTCGGCCAGCAGACCGCCGAGCGTGGCGCCCAGCGCCATGCCCACGAAGCCGATCGACCCGATCCACGAGACCTCGCTGTTCGACAACCCCCACTGCGCGACGAGCGCGGTCATCACGAACGAGATCAGGCCGACGTCCATGGCGTCCAGCGCCCACCCGATGCCCGAGCCGACCACCAGCCGGCCGTGCTCACGGGTGACGGGCAGCCGGTCGAGGCGCTCGGCCCGGGTGGCGGTGGTCCTCGGTTCGGCGGTCATCGCGGAGGAAACTACCCCGGCGTGCACGCGAACCGGGGCGGGGCGCCGCGGGTGCGGGCCCCGCCCCGGATCAGGACGGTCGTCGGATCGCTCAGCTGCTCAGGCGTGCCTTGAGCAGGGCCTTCCCCTGCTCGCCACCCTTGCGGCTCTCGTTCTGCGCCTTGCGGAAGAACTCCGCGAGCTCCTGGTCCCCGGCGCGCTCGGCGTCCTGGATGTAGGCCTCGAGGCGCAGCGCGTTGCTGAGGCTGGCCTCGGTGAACCAGATCAGGTTGTAGTCCTTGTCGGCGGTGCCCGTGACGCGACCGGTTTCCGTGGTCGACGTGGTCATCAGGTCGTCCCCTTCCCTCGGTGTCGGTTACCGGACGCTCCGGGGCTACCCCGCAGCCGGGGCGCCGAACAGCCCCATGCCGACTTTCGGGCCGCCGATCCGGACGGTGGCGCGGGGGCGGCGCAGCGCTCAGCCGCGCACGTGGGCGGTGACCAGCTCGGCGGTCCGCTCCGCGGCGAGCTCCGGGATCCAGTGCGTCACGTCGTCGAGGACCTCGAGCCGGTACGGCGCCTCGACGAAGCGAGCGGTGTCCTCGGTCGCGGCGCGGCCGAGGAACGCGTCCCCGGTGCTCCACACGTGCAGCGTCGGCACCCGCACCTTCCCGACCGGGTCGCGCCCGCTCCACGGCAGGGCCCGGTACCAGTTCAGGGCCGCGGTCAGCGCACCCGGTTCGCGCACCCGCTGCGCGTACCGGTCGACGGCGTCCTCGGGGAGGCCGCCGTGCCGCAGCATTCTCCGCAGCGCGGCGCCGTCGCCGGCGAGCAGCAGCCGCTCGGGCACGACGGGCAGCTGGAACAGGCCCACGTAGTAGGAGCGCAGCCCCTGGTCGCTGCTCACCACGGCGCGGGCCATCGCGCCCGGGTGCGGTACGGAGAGCGCGGTCAGGGTGCGCACGCGGTCGGGGTGCCAGGCACCCAGCGCCCAGCCGACGATGCCGCCCCAGTCGTGGCCCACCACGTGCGCGGACTCCAGGCCGGCGGCATCGAGCAGGGCGAGGACGTCCCCTGCCGTCTCGCGCAGCCGGTAGTCCGCCCGCCCGCGCGGCCGCGCCCGGGGCGAGTACCCGCGCTGGTCGGGCGCCAGGGTGCGCAGGCCGTGCTGGTGCAGCGCCGGTGCCACCCGGTCCCAGGCGGTGGAGTCCTGCGGGAAGCCGTGCAGGAGGACGACGGGGTCGCCGTCGGTCGGTCCGGCGTCCCGGACGTCGAAGGTCAGGCCGTTCCGGTCGAAGCTGTCCACACCGCGACTGTGCCCCGAAGCCCGCCCTCGCGCACCGGGGGAGTGGAGCGGGCGCGCCCCCGGTCGATCGGGGACCATGGGCCGGTGACCGCCACTCCTGTCGAGATGATCGTGCTGGTGGACGAGGAGGGTCTGGCGATCGGCACGATGCCCAAGCCACAGGTGCACCACGGCGAGACGCCGCTGCACCGCGCGTTCTCCGCCTACCTCTTCGCCGACGACGGCCGGCTGCTGATCACCCGCCGGGCCGAGGACAAGGCGACGTTCCCGGGGATGTGGACCAACACCGTCTGCGGTCACCCGGGGCCCGGTGAGGACGACGGGGCTGCGATCGCCCGACGCGCCGGCTTCGAGCTGGGCCTCTCCGTCGCCGACATCCGCCCCGCCCTCCCGGGCTACCGGTACCGGGCGGAGTTCCGCGGCGTCGTCGAGAACGAGATCTGCCCGGTCTACGTCGGGCGCTTCTCCGGGTCCCCGGCGCCGGAGCCCAGCGAGGTGGCCGAGTGGGAGCTGCTGGACTGGGCTGCGTTCCGCCGGCGGCAGGAGACCGAGGGCGACGCGTGGTCCCCGTGGTGCCGTGAGCAGGCGAGGCTCATCGAGGAAGCGGGCCTCCACCGCATCTGACCGCGGCCCCGGAAAGGCGCGGTCGGTCGCCCCTGCCGGCCCCGACCTGCGCTGCCGGCGGTTGTCGGCGAGGCTGTCGGCGACGGACGCGCACCGACGACCGAGGAGCTGCCGTGGAGGCGTCGTTGAAGGGCCGGGTCGCACTGGTGACCGGCGGGGCCAGCGGGCTCGGCCGGGCCACGGCGCTGGCGCTGGCCGAGAGCGGCGCGCACGTGGTGGTCGCCGACATCGACGCGTCGGGCAGCGAGGAGACGCGGTCGCGGGTGGTCGCTGCGGGCGGCTCGGCGGAGGTCGTCCCCCTGGACGTCACCCAGGACGAGAGCCGGCGGACCGTCGTGGCCGACCTGTTCGACCGGCACGGCGACGCGTTCGACGTCCTGGTCAACGTGGCTGGCATCGACCGGCCGGGCTACATCACCGACATCGACCTCGCCGACTACCAGCGGGTGCAGGCGGTCAACTGCGAGGGCCCGATCTTCCTGACCAGCGAGTTCACGAAGCGGGTGCAGCACCTGCCGGAGGGGCGCACCGCCGACGTCGTGCACGTGGTGTCGCTCTCGGCGATCACCTCGGGCAGCGGGGCGATCGCCTACAACGGCTCCAAGGCGGGGTTCCTCAACGCGACCCGCTGCATCCAGCGGGAGCTGCGGGAGAAGGCCGTGCGGCTGGACGACGGCACCGAGCGGCCGTTCCCGTGCCGGGTGCAGAGCGTCATCCCCGCCGCGATGGACACCCCGATGATGGAGCAGTGGGGGATCCCCGGGCACCTGATGATGCCGCCGTCGGCGGTCGCCGAGGCCATCCGCACCCTGCTGCTCCTGCACCCGGCGGCGTTCGTCCCCGAGATGCAGATCGTGCCCCGGCTCGAACCGAACTTCCCGCGCTGACCGACCATGAGGAACTGCCGCATGAACGCCCCGGACGACCCCACGCCGGACACCGCGATGGCGTCGGGCTCCGACGCGGGCAGCCCCGGCGGGCGGCTGGGCCCCGGTGACCTGGCGCCCGACGAGGAGCGCCTGCTGGCCGCGCTGGAGCAGAGCCGCACCGTCGCCCCCGAGGACCCCGTCGCCGTCGTCCGCGCGGCCGAGGACGAGCGCCCGCTGCCGTCGGACGGCGGCCCACCCGACGACGGGCTGACGCCCCGCTTCACCGCCCCGGGCGGGAGCTGAGCGGTCGGCTCAGCCCGGCGGGGGCCGGAGCCGGGCGGCGACGAGCGCGACGTCGTCCTCCCCGCCCTCGGGCAGCAGCCGGTCGATGAGCGCGTCGCACATCTCGGTCACCGGTAGGTGGCGCAACTCGGCGAGCGCGCGGCCGAGCAGCTCGACGCCGTCGTCGAAGACCTGGTCGCGGCGCTCGACCAGCCCGTCGGTGTAGAGCAGCAGCGTGGCGCCGGGGGGGACCACCGTCTGGTGCTCCGCGCGGACGGCGGAGGGGTCCACGCCGAGGAGCAGGCCGGGTCGGTCGGGCACCAGCAGCTGCTGCGTGCCGTCGGGTGCGACCAGCAGCGGCGGGAGGTGCCCGGCGCTGGCCCAGCGCAACCGGGTGCGGTCGTCGGCCGAGCCCGCCGGCCGGTCGAGCCGCCCCACGAGCACCGTGGCCAGGGCGCCCAGGTCCAGCCCCTCGATCGCCGCGTCCAGCCGGGACAGCACCTCGGCGGGACCGGCCGCGCTGTCGTAGGCGATGCCACGCAGCAGGCCGCGCAGCTGGGACATCGTCGCCGCGGCCTCGGTGTCGTGGCCCACGACGTCGCCGATGACGAGCACCGTCGAGCCGTCGGGCTGCTGGAAGACGTCGTACCAGTCGCCGCCGACCTGTGCCTCCCGCGCGGCCGGCACGTACCGCACCGCCACCGCCAGGTGGTCGGGCTCGGGCGGGTCGGAGAGCAGGCTGCGCTGCAGCGTCTCCGCGGCGCGCACGATGCGGCGCGACCGCGCGTACAGCGCCTCCAGCAGGTGGGTGCGCAGTTCGGCGGCCTCGCCCTGCTCGTGCGGCGTCCACGACTCGGAGCGGCCGCGGACGGTCTCCCGCCAGCGCTCGAAGGACTTGCGCGGGCTGAGCCGGACCTCCGCGCCCTCGCGTTCGGCGATCGCCTTGTTGCGGGGATCGCCGCCCCAGTCGATGTGCCGCACCGCCTCGCCGCGGAACCAGAGCACGTACTGGCCCTCCGGTAGCGGGATCACGAGCACGCCGCAGGCCGGGCCGACCGGGCCGAGGCCCGGCGCGGCGGCGGCCAGCGCGTCGGTGGCGACGACGTCCTCGCCGCGGGCGGCGGCCCACCCGGCGATGGCGTCGGCCAGCCCGGGCCGCAGCCCGGCGCCGGCGGTGCCCCGGGCGCCCTGCAGGTTCACCACGACCCCGTCGGCGGCCAGCAGGTCCAGCAGGCTGGGGGAGCCCAGCACCGTCTCGGTGAGCGGGCGCTCCTCGTCCATGGCGGCGGCGGTCAGCCAGGCCAGGGTGGAGCGGACCCGCAGGGCGCGGTCGAACTCGTCCTCCTGCGCCCGGTCGGTCAGCCGCAGCGAGAGGGTCGAGCCGAGGAACTCCGCGGCGGCGCGGGTGGCGTAGGGCGGGGCGTGCGGTCCGCTGTAGTGGTGGCAGGCGATGAGCCCCCACAGCCGGTCGCCGCGCAGCAGGGAGATGGACATCGAGGCGTGGACGCCCATGTTGCCCAGGTACTCGACGTGGATCGGCGAGACGCTGCGCAGGGTGGAGAACGTGAGGTCCAGCGGCCGGCCGGTGACCGGGTGGACGGTCGGACGGAGGGGGACGGGGGCGTACCCGACGTCGGAGATCAGCCGGATCCAGTTCTTCTCGTACAGCGCCCGCGCCTGGGCGGGGATGTCGCTGGCCGGGTAGTGCAGCCCGAGGAAGGAGTTGAGCTCGAGGGTCTTGGCCTCGGCCACCACCTCGCCGTTGTAGTCGGCGTCGTACCGGTAGACCATCACCCGGTCGAAGCCGGTCAGCGCCCGCACCGCCCGGGCGGTGATGTCGTAGAGCTCCTGCAGCGTCGCGGCGCGGTTGAGCTCGCCGACGGTGCCGCGCACGGCCTGGTAGGTGTTCGGGAAGGAGAACGGTCGCGGTCCGCGGGCCGGCTCCAGCTCGACGACGAGGGTGGTGACCGGCGCCGACTCCCCGGGGGTGGGGTCGGGCCCGGCGTCCACGGCGCGGACGGGCCCGGGGTCGATCTCCGTCCGGTGCAGGAGGGCGTCCACGGGCAGCGGCTCGCCGCCGACGTCGAGGGTGACCTCGACCGGGTTGCGCTCGCGCAGGTCGCCGAAGGCGCTCGCGGAGCGGATCACCGCGGCGGCCGGTGCCGCGCCGATGACCTCGGCCAGCGGCCGGCCCAGCGCGCGCCGCCAGTCCACGCCCGTGAGGTCGGCCAGGTTCTCCGACACCTGCTGCACGATCCAGTCGGGGTCGCGCACGGCGATCAGCACCCCACGCGGCTGGATGCTGCCCGGGATGTGGATCGGCTCGCGCTCGCAGTTGGTGAGGTCGACGGGGTCGCCCGGGGCCAGCAACCCGGCCCCGCGCTCGACGTCGGTCACCCCCGGGCCTGCTGTCGGGCAGCGGGGCGGCACCACGCGGCGAGCACGCGGAACGTCTCGCGCGCTGCGGCGACGACCCGGTCGGCGTCGCCGCCCGCGGCCACGTGCGCCCGCGTGACCCGGCGGTAGGCGGCCCACATCGCCCCCGTCTCCTGGCCGTAGGGCGAGAAGGCGCGGATGCGGACGCCGGCCAGGTGGGGGAGCGCCGCGAGGTGGCGGTCGATGAACGTGCCGCCGAGGGTCGACCCCTCGAGCACGTAGAGCCGGCCCAGGGCCTCGTCGGTGCTGGCAACGGCCGGCAGCTCCGGCGTCCCGGCGGGGACGGGCGTGCTCAGCGCCGCGAGGTCCGCGGCGAAGAGATCGGCCCGGCGGCGGCGGGTCCAGTCCACGGTCGCGGCGTCCGCGGGGTGCTGGGTGGCCCAGGTGTCGAGGCCCCGCTCGGCCGCCGCCCAGAAGCCGTGCATCAGGCCGAGGACGTGCGCCAGCCGCTCCCGGTCGAGCTCCGGGTCCAGCAGCTCCAGGGTGTCCTCGAGGAGCTGGTGCTCCTCCGCCGTGCCGGTGCGCAGCGCGCGTAGCACGTCGTCGTGCCCGCCGCGGGGGTCCACCGGCGCAACCATCTCTCCCGCAGCCATCGCCCCGAGCCTAGGCGACCGGCGGCCGTCACGAGCGGGCCGGCCGCGGGCCGCCGGACAGCCGGGCCGCGCGCAGCCCGGCGTGCAGCAGCAGCCGGGCATCGCCGTCGGCGAGGTCGAGACCGGTCAGCGCCCCGATCCGGCCCAGCCGGTAGTACAGCGTCTGCCGGTGGATGTGCAGCGACTCCGCCGTCCGGGAGGCGCTGCCGGCGCAGTCCAGGAAGGTCTCGGCCGTCGTGGTCAGCACCGGGTCGGCGAGCAGCGGCGCCAGCAGCGGATCGGGGCCCGGTAGTGCAGTGACCGGCCGCCACCCGCCGAGCTCGCCCCAGTGGGCGACCGGGAAGAACCGGTCGACGACGGCGGCGACCCGTGCCGCGGCGCGGGCCTCACCCCACTGGCCGGGCAGGTCGTCGGCGCCGCGGCGGGCCGACGAGACGCCCGCCGTGCTGCCCACCGGCAGGGTGGCCAGCGTCGCGGCGGCGAGCGCGCCGGCCGGCCGGAGGTCCGTGGGCGTGGGCGTGGGCACCAGGACGGCGACGCCGTCGTCGAGGACCGTCGCCACCGCACCGGCCGCCGGCAACCGCCGCTCCGGCAACGGGCCGCCGTCGGCGGAGGTGAGGGCGACCAGCACCTGGGCGCCCTCGCCGGTCAGCCGGTCGCCGAGCCGCCGGGCGGCCTGCGCCCGGGCCGCCGGGCGGCCGGTCAGCGCGTCGGCGAGCTCCGGCCCCAGGTCGTCGGCCGGGCGGCCGGCGAGCACGCGCCCCGCCGCCGCGGCCAGGTCCAGGGCCCGGCGCAGCGCCGGATCGGCGAGATCCCCGGGGTCGATCCGGCCGTCGTCCAGGAGCCAGAGGTACCCCCGGGTACGGCCCTCGTGGCGAACGGGGATCACCAGCCGGGTGAGGACGCCGGCGGCGGGATCGGCCGGCGTCCGCATGGGGCGGGTCGCCGACGCGATGCCGAAGTTCTCGAACCAGCGCCGGGTCTCGGGCGCGGAGCCGCGGGTGAGGATCGACCGGGTACGGACGGCGTCCATGGGCTCGGCACCGCTGTCGTCGTGCGCGCAGAAGGCCAGCAGCGTGAAGGCGGCGTCCTCCAGGGTGGCGGGGGCGCCGAGCACCCGGGACACGTCGTCGACCAGCTCCTGCAGCTCGTCCCGCACCGCCGTCCCTCCTCGTCGTCGTACAGCTGTATGAGAGCAGACCGGGGAAGTCCGGACATCTGTCCCTGGTCCTGAGGAGGCCGCGTGCCTAGCGTTCGGGGTGCTGGCGTCGTCCGCTCCCGGGAGGTCCCGTGCTGCTCTCCAAGGCCCTGCTGGCCGCCTCCCGACGGCCCGCCCTGCGGCGGGCGGTCACCGGCACGCCGGCCACCCGCCGGGTGGTCGACCGCTTCGTCGCCGGGGAGTCGCTGGACGACGCCCTCGCCGCCGTCCGCGCGCTGACCGCCGACGGGATCGCGGTCACCCTCGACCACCTCGGCGAGGACGTCACCACCCGCGCCGAGGCCGAGCGCTCCCGCGACGCCTACCTGGCCGCCCTCGACGGGCTGGCCGCCCTGGGCCTGGGCGACGGGGCCGAGGTGACGGTGAAGCTCTCGGCGTTCGGCCAGGCGCTGCCCGACGGGCACGAGACCGCCGTGGACCTGGTGCGGCCCGTGGTGGCGGCGGCCACCGCGATCGGCACGACCGTGACCCTCGACATGGAGGACTCCCGGACCGTCGACTCGACGCTCGCCGTCCTCGCCGAGCTGCGCAAGGAGCACCCGGGCACGGGCGTCGCGCTGCAGGCGATGCTCTTCCGCACCGAGGACGACGCCAAGGCGCTGGCCGTCACCGGCTCGCGGGTGCGCCTGGTCAAGGGCGCCTACGACGAGCCGCCCGCCGTCGCGCACCAGAAGAAGAAGGACGTCGACGCCGCCTACGCGCGCTGCCTGGAGATCCTCATGGCCGGCCCGGGGTACCCGATGGTCGGGTCGCACGACCCCGCCATGGTCGCGCTGGCGCACGAGCTGGCCGCGCAGCACTCGCGGTCGGCGGACTCCTGGGAGGTGCAGATGCTCTACGGCATCCGCCCCGACGAGCAGCGCCGGCTGGCCGCCGCCGGCACCCGCGTCCGCGCCTACGTCCCCTACGGCGCCGACTGGTACGGCTACTTCATGCGCCGGCTGGCCGAGCGCCCCGCCAACGTGGCCTTCTTCCTCCGTTCGCTGGCCACCCGCTCCTGAACCCGTTCGCCGGCCACCCGCTCCAGAACCCCGAGAGGTCCCCATGGACGCCGTCACCCAGGTCCCCCCTCCGCACAACGAGCCAGTGCTCACCTACGCCCCCGGCACGCCCGAGCGCGACGAGCTGCAGCGGCGCCTCGCCGAGCTGGCGAGCGCCCCGGTGGAGCTGACCGGCACCATCGGCGGCCGGCAGCGCATGGCGGGCGGCAACCGGTTCGACGTCGTGCAGCCGCACCGGCACGCCGCCGTGCTGGGCACGTCCGCGCACAGCACGCACGCCGACGCGCAGGACGCGATCCGTTGCGCCAAGGAGGCCGCGCCGGCCTGGCAGGACCTCTCCTTCGACGACCGCGCGGCGGTCTTCCTGCGCGCCGCCGACCTGCTGGCCGGCCCGTGGCGGCAGACGCTGAACGCCGCCACGATGCTGGGTCAGAGCAAGACGGCGCAGCAGGCCGAGATCGACAGCGCCTGCGAGCTCATCGACTTCTGGCGCTTCAACGTGCACTTCGCCCGCGAGATCCTCGCCGAGCAGCCGAAGTCCTCACCCGGCGTCTGGAACCGCACCGACCACCGCCCGCTCGAGGGCTTCGTCTACGCGATCACGCCGTTCAACTTCACCGCGATCGCCGGGAACCTGCCGACGGCGCCCGCGCTCATGGGCAGCACCGTGGTGTGGAAGCCCGCGCCCACGCAGCAGTTCGCCGCGCACTTCCTCATGCGTTTGCTGGAGGAGGCCGGCCTCCCGCCGGGTGTGATCAACATGCTGCCCGGCGACGGGGTCGCCGTCTCCGAGGTCGCCCTGGCCGACCGCGACCTCGCCGGCATCCACTTCACCGGGTCGACGCCGGTGTTCCAGCACCTGTGGCGCACGGTCGGGGAGAACATCGCGGGCTACCGCGGCTACCCGCGGATCGTGGGGGAGACCGGGGGCAAGGACTTCGTCGTCGCCCACCCGTCGGCCGACGTCGACGTGCTGCGCACCGCACTGGTCCGCGGCGCGTTCGAGTACCAGGGGCAGAAGTGCTCGGCGGCGTCCCGGGCCTACGTGCCCCGCTCGGTGTGGGCGCGGCTGAAGGACGACCTCGTGGCCACCACCGAGTCGCTGCCGATGGGCGACGTCACCGACTTCTCGAACTTCATGGGCGCCGTCATCGACCGGAAGTCGTTCTCGAAGCTCTCCGGCGTGCTGGACCGGGTGGACGACGACCCGGCGCTGTCGATCGTGGCCGGGGGCACCGCCGACGACGCCGAGGGCTTCTTCGTCCGGCCGACGATCATCGAGGGCACCGACCCGGGCCACGAGGTGTTCACCACCGAGTACTTCGGGCCGGTGCTGGCGGTGCACGTCTACGACGACGCCGACTACGACGCCGTGCTGACCCAGATGGAGTCGGTCGCGCCCTACGCGCTCACCGGTGCGGTCATCGCGCAGGACCGGGTGGCGATCGCGCACGCGCAGAAGTTCCTGCGGCACGCGGCGGGCAACTTCTACGTCAACGACAAGCCCACCGGCGCCGTCGTCGGGCAGCAGCCCTTCGGCGGGGGGCGGGCGTCGGGCACCAACGACAAGGCGGGTGCCAAGCAGAACCTCATGCGCTGGACCAGCAGCCGGTCGATCAAGGAGACGTTCGCGCCCCCGACCGACCACCGCTACCCGTACATGGGCTGACCCGTGCATGTTGATCAGGTGACCTGATCGTCAGGGGTCCTGGCTCAGCGTCGACCGTGAGCCAGGACCCCATACGGTGAGCCAGGACAGCGGGCTCAGGCGACGTCGAGCTCCGACCCCGGCTCCGGACGACGGACGACGGTGAAGCGCCGCGGCCTCGCGGGCGGCGTCGCCAGTATCCGCCGCAGGTCGGCGGTCACCCGCGGCCAAGGAGCGCCCAGGTCGGCCTTGGCGATGCGCACCACGCGGACGTCGAGGCGGCGGACGCGGTCCTCCCGGCGTTTCTCCTCCCAGAGGACGTCGTGCGGTGATCGGCCCCCGTACGGATCGCTGTACTTCACCTGGCCGTCGAACTCGATCGCCACGGCCGCCTCCTCGTACCAGGCGTCGATGCGGGCGATGAACCCGCGCTCGTCGTGCAGATCGACCTGCAGTTCGGGTCGGGGGAGCCCGGCGGCCAGCAGCGCGAGCCGGCCTTCGCTCTCCAGGGGTGACTCCGCCCGTCCGTCGCTGAGACCGACCGCCCGGGCCGCCCGGGCCGCCTGGGAAGCCCCGGTCCGGTGCCGGGCGGAGTGCACGGCGAGCTGCAACTCCGAACGGAGGACGCGGCCCTTGTGCAGAGCGGCGTCCAGAGCGATCACCGTGTCCACCAGGGACCACTCCCGGCCGCAGTCGACCAGCGTCCGGGGGACGGAGGTGGTCGCGAACGGCTCGATCCAGGGGACGACGTCCGCCTCGGGGAGCCTGGCCCGGGCGACGCGGTACCCCCGGCCGGCGCGCCACTGGTCGACCGCGGTGACCCGCACGTCTCCACCCGCGGACGCAGGCACGAGCAGCCCGTGACGGCGAGCGGCCGACGCGTGACTGAGCACCGGGCCGGGCGCGAGGCTCATCAGGACGGCGATGCCTGCCATGAGATGGCGGTCGTCAGCGTCCGCCGATCCCCGGCGTGCGGACTCGACGTAGACGCCCTTGCACAGCCGCGTCCACCGGCGGGTGCGCAGCTCCGTCTTGATGTCATCGACTGAGTAGCCGGCCGCCAACGCCTCCTGGCTCGTGAAGACTCCGAGACGCCGGTCCGCGCGGCACTGCAGCAGCGGGTGCACCGGGGGAGTCTCACCATTCCGCGAGGTCGCTGGGCCGGGAACGGGGCAGCCTGTGGACAGTCGCCGTCCTGGCTCACCTCGTGGGGTCCTGGCTCACGGTCGACGCTGAGCCAGGACCCCTAACGATCAGGTCACCTGATCAACATCGCGGGCGGCGGGCCAGTGGACGCGGCCGTCGTCGCCGAGGACCGCGCCGTCGGAGGGGCGGTGCGGACTCTGCCAGCCGTCGGGCATGAGGTGATGCACCGGCGTCGACCGGGCGAGGACGGCGACGTCGGCGACCAGCCGCCGGTGGCAGCGCCACCACACGTACTCGCTGCACATGAGCGCCACCGTCGCCCCTGTGGCCGCGGCGAGCACCTCGTCGAGCGCGGCGGCGAAGTCCGGCGTGCGGGTGTGGGCCGCGTAGGCGGCGAACTGCGCGACCGTCCACCAGTCGTCGGCGACCGGCTTGCCGGGCGGCAGCCGGCGTCGGCCGCCGAGGCGCTCCTCCCAGCGGTAGCCCATCCCTGCCGCGGGCAGCCACTCCGCCAGGGCCTCCTGCCGCACGTCGGGGTTGGTCCGGCTGCCGGGGAACCGGCGCACGTCGACGAGCAGTTCCACGCCCGCGCCGCCGAGCCGGGCCGCCAGCGCGGTGCGGTCGTCGGATCCGTGGCCCACGGTCAGCAGCGGCATGACCTCCTGCCTACCCGGGCGCGGGCGGCCGCGCCCGGCCCGGCATGCTCGTCGCGCACGGGAACGGTGGACGGAGCGGTGTGAGCGGGGAAGCAGTCGAGGTGCCGGCCCCCTTGTGGCGGTCGCGCGGGGTCCGGTCGCTGGTCGGGGTCACGGCCCTGGGGTTCGTGAGCTACTTCCTCACCCTGGCCTCGCTGCCCACGTACGCCGTGGCCGGCGGCGCCCCGGAGAGCACGGCCGGGGTGGTGACGGCGGTCTTCCTGGTCGTCACGATCGCGGTGCAGTCGGTGGTACCCGTGCTGGTCGACCGCTTCGGCACGGGGCCGGTGTTCGCCGCGGGGCTGCTCGCGCTCGGCGTGCCCGCGCCCTTCTACGTCCTCGACGACGGGGTCGCCTGGATCTCGGCCCTGTCCGCCGTGCGCGGGGCCGGCTTCGCGGTCATCACGGTCCTCGGCGCCACCCTGTCGGCCCGGGTCGCCCCGCCGGAGCGGCGCGGGGAGTCCATCGGCCTGTACGGGCTGGCCATCGCGCTGCCCAACATGGCCGCCATCCCCGCCGGGGTTGCCCTGGTGCTCGGCGGGCACGTCGGCGTGCTGTCCTGGCTGGCGGCGTCGCCGGTGCTCGGCCTGTTCTTCCTGCCCGCGCTGCTGCGGTCGGTGGTCAGCCGCGAGGAGCCCGCACCCGCCGGCAACGCCCGGGCCGCCGTGCGCGCCGCGCTGGCCCCGTCGGTGGTGCTGCTCGTGGTGACGACGGCCGGCGGTGGGTTCGTGACGTTCCTGCCCATCGACCGCCCCGACGGCCAGGTGGCCACCGGGGCCCTGCTGCTGTGGGGGTTGTTCGGCGCGGTGACCCGCTGGCGCGCCGGCGTGCTGGCCGACCGCCTGGGCACCGCGGTGCTGCTGCCCCTGGCGGTGCTGGTCGCCGCGGTGGGCCTCGCGGTGGCCGGCGCCGGGCTGTGGTGGGGCGCGGGCTGGGTGCTGCTGGGCGCGGCGCTGTTCGGTGCCGGGTTCGGCGGGGTGCAGAACCTCACCCTGCTCCGGGCGTTCGCCCGTGCCGGGGAACGCGGGACGACGGCGGCCAGCGCGCTGTGGAACGCCTCCTTCGACGCGGGGACGGCGGCCGGGGCGCTGCTGCTCGGCTTCGCGTACGGCGCCGCCGGCCTGCCCTGGACCTTCGTGCTGTCGGCCGTCGTCGTGGCCGCGGTGCTCCCGTTGGCGCGGCTGGCCGCTCGCCCGGTGCTGGTCCGCCCCTGACCTCAGCGCTGCCGGGCGGCGGCGTGCAGCGAGCGGATGAAGAGGATCTCCTCGGCCGAGCGCCGCAGCCAGGTGCGCAGACCATCGGGGTCGTCGCGGTTCGCGTCGCGGATCTGGCCGAGCCGCACCTGGCGGGTGCTGGCCTGCGCGCGCTGCGCCGTGGGCAGCGCGCGACCCTCGGCGCGGGCGACCGCGGTGAGCCCCGCCCCCACGAAGACCAGGTCGCGGACCTCGGTCAGCTCGGCGAGCAGCCGCTCGGCGGCGGCGTCGTCGCCCGCGGTCAGAGCGGTCAGCAGTTCGTCGGCGCGGCGGCGGCCCTCGGCGGCCGGGTCGGGCATGGTCACGGCACCACTGTGCCCCGGCCGGGCGGGCCGGGGCACAGCGGGGCGTGGACGACTGCCCCGTGTCCGGATGCCTAGGGCCCCCTTCCGGGTACCGCCCCGAGCCTGCGAGGGGTGGGGGGAAGGGGGTCCTTTCTCAGGCGTCGCGGCGGCGCAGCACCAGGTAGCCGGCCAGCAGCACGGCGGCCACCTCGGCGCAGAACACCCCGAAGCCGACCCAGGGGTCGAGCAGGTTCGGGTTGAACGACACCGGCGTGGCGACGACGGAGCCGGCGTTGCCCGGCATCAGCTTGGTCGCCCACTCGCCCCAGGCGCCCGGGAGGAGCACCACCATGTTGCCGACGACCAGCAGCAGGGCCAGCACGATCGACAGCGCCGCGGCGGTGTGCCGCACCAGCAGCCCGACCGCGGCCGCGAACAGCCCGATGCCGGCCATGTAGAGGCCGCTGCCCAGCAGCGAGCGGAGCACGCCGTCGTCGCTGAGCGCCAGGCCCACGCCCTCGCGCTCGAGGAACCAGTTGCCGCCGAGGTAGCCGAGGGCGGCGGTGACGGTGCCGACGACGAACAGCGTCGTGGTGAGCACGACCGCCTTGGCCGCCAGCACCCGGCCGCGGCGCGGCGTCGCGGTCAGCGTCGCGCGGATCATCCCGGTGCCGTACTCGCTCGTCACCACCAGCGCGCCGAGCACGATGGCGGTGATCTGGGCGACGGTCATGCCCCAGGTGATGAACGCACCGGCGGACTCGCCCGCCGTCCCGTCGGCGAGGTCTGCGGCGCTGACGGCACAGACCAGGACGGTCAGCCCGGCGCCGAGGGTGACCAGCGCGGCGATCGACCACGGTGTCGAGCGCACCGACCAGAACTTGATCCACTCCGCCCGCAGGGTGTCTGCCAAGCCGGGCCGGCGCACCCCGGGGACGTGCCGGTTGGGGTCGAGGACGACGGTGTCGGTCATCGGGGCACTCGCGGTCTGGGTCATCGGGGGGCTCCGGCCGGGGTCTGCTCCCGCGCGGAGTACTCCACGCTCGAGGCGGTGAGGGTCATGAACGCGTCCTCCAGCGAGGAGCGGACCAGGGTGAGCTCGTGCAGGAAGAGCCCCTGCCGGCCGACCAGCTCCCCGATGGCGGCGGCGTCGCGCCCTTGCACCCGCAGCTCGTCGTCGACGACGTCGACGTCCAGGCCGTCGCGGCGCAGCAGCTCGGCCACCTCGGCCCGCTGGGGGGTGCGCACCCGCACGTAGGAGGCCGCGTGCTCGGCGATGAAGTCGGGCATCGAGCAGTCGGCCAGCACCCGGCCGCGCCCGATGACCACGAGGTGGTCGGCGGTCAGCGCCATCTCGCTCATCAGGTGGCTGGAGAGGAAGACGGTGCGGCCCTCGGCGGCCAGCTGCCGGGTCAGCGTGCGCACCCAGCGGATGCCCTCGGGGTCCAGGCCGTTGACCGGCTCGTCGAGCACCACCACCGGCGGGTCGCCCAGCAGGGCGACGGCGATGCCGAGGCGCTGGCCCATGCCGAGGGAGAAGCGGCCGACCCGCTGCCCGGCGACGTCGGCGAGCCCGACGAGGTCGAGCACCTCGTCCACGCGACGCACCGGCAGCCCGTTGCTCGCCGCCATCCAGCGCAGGTGGTCGCGCGCGGAGCGCCCCGGGTGCAGCGCGCGGGCCTCCAGCAGCGCGCCGACCTGGCGCAGGGGCGCGGGGAAGTCGGCGTAGCTGCGGCCGTGCACGGTGATGCTGCCGGCGGTGGGCCGGTCCAGGCCCAGCAGCATGCGCATGGTCGTGGACTTGCCGGCACCGTTGGGGCCCAGGAAGCCGGTGACCCGGCCCGGGTGCACGGTGAAGGAGATGCCGTCGACGGCGGTGCGGTCGCCGTACTTCTTGGTCAGACCCCGCGCCTCGATCATCGCGGGCCTCCGGGGAGCGATCGGGAAGTCATGCCCTGGAGCCTGTCGGCGGCGCCGTCCCGGGAACATCGGGGAGCGCCCTGATCCGACCCTGAACGGTCCCCGAGCTGGTCAGGCCGAGCGGGACAGGGTGCTCCCGGGGCGCAGCTCGCGGCGCAGGGCCCGGGCGGCGGCCTGGCCCGCGCGGTTCGCGCCGATCGTGCTCGCCGAGGGGCCGTAGCCGACCAGGTGCACCCGCGGCTCGCCGACGACCTGGGTGCCGTCCAGCCGGAAGCCCTCTCCGGGGCCACGGAGCTGCAGGGGCGCCAGGTGCCCGACGGCCGCGCGGAAACCGGTGGCCCACAGGATGACGTCGGCGCGGACCAGCCGGCCCGGTCGTCCGTCGACCGGGTCCCAGGCCACCCCGTCGGGGGTGATCCGGTCGAACACCGGCAGCCGGTCGAGCACGCCCCGCTCCAGCCCGTCGCGGATGTAGGGGGTGGAGGTCACCAGCCCGGTGAGGCCGACCACGCTCCCGGGGCGGCGTCCCTCGCGCACCGCCTCCTCGACCTTCGCGACCACTTCGCGGCCCAGGTCCTCGTCGAACGGCCCCTCGCGCCACACGGGCGGGCGGCGGGTGACCCAGGTCGTGGAGGTGACCCGGGAGATCTCGACCAGCAGCTGGGTGGCCGAGGCGCCGCCGCCGACGACCACGACGTGCTGTCCGCGGAACTCCTCGGGGCTGCGGTAGTCGACGGTGTGCAGCTGACGCCCTCGGAAGGTCTCCTGCCCCGGGTAGCGGGGGACGAACGGCCGGGTCCAGGTGCCGGTGGCGTTGACGACGGCGCGCGCGGTCCAGGTGCCCCGGTCGGTCTCCACGGAGAAACGGCCGTCGTCGCTCCGGCGGACGGCGGTCACCCGGACCGGCCGCACCACGGGCAGGTCGAACCGGCGCTCGTACTCCGCGAAGTAGGCGGGCACCGACTCGACGGCGGGGGTGCGCTCGTCCGCCGGGCGGAACGCCAGACCGGGCAGGTCGTGCACCCGGTGCGTCGTGCCCAGGGTGAGCGACGGCCAGCGGTGCCGCCAGGCGCCGCCGGGGCCCGGCTCGCCGTCGAGCACCACGAACCCGGTGCGCCGCTCGAAGCCCTGGCGGGCCAGCGCCCAGGCGGTGGAGAGCCCGGCCTGCCCCGCGCCGATCACGACGACGTCGACGTCGCCCCGGAGGTGGGCAGTGGTCACACGCATGGCAACCGGCCGCCCTCGCTGCTGCTTCCCGCCCCCGGCACACCGGCCAACGGCACCCGCCGGTATCCGTTCCGCGTAAACCGACCGGCCGGTATGGTGCGCCTGCTCACACCCACCCACGACGGGAGAGTGCACATGCCCACGCCCGTGGCAGGCGACCGTTCCTCCGGTGCACCGGCCGGTGATCCGGAGCCGTGGTTCGTCTCCGTCGAGGTCCAGGTGCGGCCGTCGGCTCCCCGGCCGGAGTTCGCGGCCGGGGAGCGGTTGGACGCGGCGGGCGTGGCCCTGCTCGAGCGGGCGCGGTTCCGGGGCCTGCGGACGGCGGTGCTGACGGCGGACCGGTGCTCCTACGGGGAGGAGCTCGACTGGCTGGTGGACCGCTGGATCGACTGCGACACCGGTGACGCAGTCGCGGTCGCGGCCGCGGTGCGCTCGCTGCCCGGAGAGGCCGCCGTCGTCACCGGCTCGGCGCCCGGCGCCGTCCTGCCGGCGGCCGTCGCCGCCCGTGCGCTGGGGCTGCGGGGTCCGGACCCCGCGTCGCCCGTGGTGACCGGTGACGCGGTGGCCCTGCGCGCGGCCCTCGCCGCGGCGGGCGTCGCCGACGGGCGGTGGGCGGAGGTCCGCACCGGCGACCCGGAGCTCACGTCACCGGTGGGATACCCGTGCACGGTGGAGCCGGTGGACGGCGCCGGTGCGCGGCTCGGTCCGGTGCAGGACGACGGCGAGCTGCGGGTGCTCGCCGCCCGCGCCTGCTGCCGGCGCGGTGGGCGGTCGGCGCCCCGGCTGGTGATCGGTGAGCACGTGGCGGGGGACCGGTACGCCGCCGACGGGCACGTGGACCGCGGCGTCCCGACCGTGCACGCGTGGAGCGAGGTGCTCACCACGCCCCCGCCGCACTCCGCCGGCCTGCTGCTCACCGCGACCGCGCAGCCGCCGACGGCGGAGGCCGCCGGCTTCGTCGGCGCCGTGCTCGCCGCGGCCGGTTACGACCTCGGCCCCTTCCACCTGGAGTTCGTGCTGGGCCCGGCGGGGCCGCGGCTGGCCGGCCTGGTCCCGCGGCTCGCCGACGCGGGGGCCCACGCCTGCGTGGACCAGGTGAGCGGGATCGACGCCGCGGACCTCGTGGTCGCCGGCCTGCTCGGCCGGCCCGGGCCGGGGCGCCGGCGGGCGGTCGCGGCCAGCACCCAGTTCTTCCTCGGCTCGCACGCCACCGGGCGGGTGCGGGCGGTGTCCGGCCTGCGGGACGTCGGCTGCATCCCGGGGCTCGTCGTCGCGGAGGTGTTCGCCGACGTGGGTGGCGCGGCGGAGCCCGCGACCTGCGGCCAGGCGCACCTCGGCCACGTCGTGACCGTCGGGGACACCCCCGAGCAGTCCCGCCGCCGGGCGGCGGCCGCGCTGGACGCGATCCGCGTGGAGATCGAGGAGCTGCAGCCGGTCTAGCCGGGCCCTCCGCATCGACCGCCCCCGCCCGGCCGGTCGGCGGGCTCCGGCGGCGGGCTCCGGCTTTCCGGACGGTGCCGTACGGAGCGTGCTGTGGATCAGGGGCACGGATGCCTGGGTGGAGCCCGGCAACACGTGATCAATCCGTGACCTTTGTGGCGCCCGTCACAGACCATTGCCTGCCTAGAGTCCCGGCCTGTGTGCCAGATCACTTCTCCGCGCCTGACCTCCTGCGGTCGCGCTCCCGAACAGGCGGCCCGGTGACGGCCACCCGCCCGCCGCTCGGCCGCCCCCGCCCGATCCCGCCCGGCCGGGCCACGGCAGGGAGCCGCCCGTGCTGAGCATCGACGCCCTGCACGTCACCTACGGCGGAGCCGTCCAGGCCGTGCGGGGGGTCTCCATGGAGGTCCCCGACGGCAGGGTCGTCGCCGTCCTGGGCAGCAACGGCGCCGGGAAGACGACGTTGCTGCGGACCATCTCGGGCACGCTGCGGCTGCACCGCGGCCGGGTCGACTCCGGGTCGGTGACCTTCGACGGGACCGACCTCGTGTCGAAGGACCCGGCCCAGGCCGTCCGGCTCGGGCTCGTGCAGGTGCCCGAGGGGCGGCGCATCTTCGGCCGGCTGACGGTCGAGGAGAACCTGCGTGCCGGCGGCATGGGGAACCGGGACAAGGCGGCCAAGGCCCAGGCCCAGGACCGCGTCTACGACCTGTTCCCGGTGCTCAAGGAGCGCAGCTCCCAGCGGGGTGCGCTGCTCTCCGGCGGCGAGCAGCAGATGCTGGCCATCGGGCGCGCGTTGATGGCCAGCCCGAAGCTGCTCCTGCTCGACGAGCCGTCGCTCGGCCTGGCGCCGCGCATCATCGGCCAGATCGGCGAGGTCATCGGCGAGATCAACCGCCAGGGGACCTCCGTGCTGCTGGTCGAGCAGAACGCCACGATGGCGCTCGGGGTCGCCGATCTCGCCTACGTGCTCGACGTCGGTGAGGTCTCGCTCTCCGGTGACGCGCGGCAGCTCGCCCAGACCGACGAGGTGCAGCGGCTGTACCTCGGCCACGACGGGGGCGGCGACGGCGCGGCCCCGACCCGGCGCGTGAGCTCGGGCAAGAAGCTCTCCCGGTGGACGGCATGACCGCGGCGCCCGACGTCGGGTCGGGGACGCGGTCGGACATCCCGACGGTCGAGGTCGACGGCGTCAGCGTCCGCTTCGGGGCGATCAACGCCCTGTCGGACGTCTCGTTCACGGTCGCTCCCGGCACGATCCACGCGATCATCGGGCCCAACGGTGCGGGCAAGTCGACGATGTTCAACGTCCTGTCCGGCGTCTACCGGGCCAACGAGGGCCAGGTCCGGTTCGGTGAGCACCGGCTGGACCAGATGCGGCCGTACAAGATCGCCGGCATCGGGGTGGCCCGCGCGTTCCAGAACATCGCGCTGTCGGGCACCCAGTCGGTGGCGGAGAACCTCATGCTGGGCCGCCACCACCTGACCAAGGCCGGCTTCCTCTCGGCCGGCCTGCGGCTCCCGCGGGCCACGCGGGAGGGCAAGGTGCACGGCGCGCGCGTCGCCGAGATCGCCGAGTTCATGGATCTCGGCGAGAAGCTGCACACGCCCGTCGGGGTGCTCTCCTACGGCGACCAGAAGCGGGTGGAGGTGGCCCGGGCCCTGTGCACCGAGCCGCGGCTGCTGCTCCTGGACGAGCCGGTCGCCGGCATGAACGCCGAGGAGACCGACCGCATGGCGGAGGCGATCCTCGAGATCCGGTCGGCGCTGGGCATCTCCGTCGTCCTGGTCGAGCACGACATGGGGATGGTCATGTCCCTGGCCGACCGCGTCACCGTGCTCGACTTCGGCCGGCGCATCGCCGACGGCACACCGGCGCAGGTGCAGACCGACCCCGAGGTCATCCGTGCCTATCTCGGCTCCGGCGACGAGGAGAGCCCCTCGGAAGCCGCCGCCCACCACCACTCCTCCGACAACCCTGGGGCGACCTCGTGACCCAGTTCCTCTCCCTGCTCCTCAACGGGATCTCCCTGGGCGCCCTGTACGCCCTCATCGCCCTCGGCTTCGTGATCATCTTCAAGGCGAGCGAGGTCGTGAGCTTCACCCACGGGTCCCTGCTGCTGCTGGGCGCCTACTCCATCGCGCGGCTGTCGGACACGATCGGCTTCCTGCCGGCCGTGCTCGTGGGAATCCTGATCACGGCCGCGGCGGCGTTCGTCATCGAGCGCCTGATCATCAACCGGTTGCGCGGCGCCGCGGTGATCAGCCTGGCCATCGTGACGATCGGCGTCGACATCATCCTGCTCACCGAGCTCATCCGCCGGCTCGGCTCCGACATCCTCAACGTGCCGCACCCGTGGGGCGGGCAGTCGTTCCGGATCGGCGACGTCGGGCTCGCGCAGAACCGGCTGATCGCGTTCCTCGTGGCCGCCGTCCTCATCGCGCTCTTCTTCGTTGCGTTCAAGTACTCGAACTGGGGCATCGCGATGCGGGCCTCGGCGGAGGACGGCGAGACGGCGGCCCTGATGGGCATCCGGCAGGGTCGGGTCTCCGCGCTCGCCTGGGTGGTCGCCGGAGTGCTCGCCGCCGTCGCGGCGCTGTTCCTGGTCGGATCACCGACGCCGGGCGTCACCCCGACGGCCTACGCCGTCGCGCTGCGGGCCTTCCCGGCGGCGATCCTCGGCGGCCTGGACTCGACCGGCGGCGCCCTCGTCGGGGGCCTGCTGATCGGCATCGCCGAGGCGATGGCCGCGGGCTACCAGGACCAGCTGCTCTTCCTCGGCCGCGGGTTCAGCGCCGTCGTCCCCTTCATCGTGATGATCGCGGTCCTCATGTTCCGTCCGTCCGGCCTGTTCGGGACGAAGGAGCTGACCCGTGTCTGAGGCGACGATGACGGCGGCGACGGGGGCCCACCCGTCGGGGGCCGGCCCGGCGGAGCGGGCCGGTTCCGGCCGGTCCGGACTGCGGTCCTGGCTGCGCCCTCTGCTCCTGGTCGCCTTCCTGCTGGTGATGCTGGCGCTGCCGCTGTACGTCGAGGAGTTCTGGCTGCGCACCGGGTTCGCCGCCTTCGGCGCGATCGTGGGCGCGATCGGCCTGAACCTGCTCGTCGGCAACAGCGGCCAGCTCTCCCTCGCCCACGCCTTCTTCCTGGCGGTGGGGGCGGTCAGCTACGTCTACGTCTCGGGGGAGTCGGGCGGGCTCGGGGTGGCCGAGCTCGGCGGGCTCGGGCTCCCCCCGATCGTCGGGATGATCGTGGGCGTGCTCCTCGCGGGGCTCGCCGGGCTGATCTTCAGCCCGCTCGCGGCCCGGCTGCGCGGGATCTACCTCGGGGTCGCGTCGCTGGCGCTGGTGTTCATCGGCGTCCACGTGCTCAACAGCTGGACCGAGGTCACCGGCGGCTTCAACGGCCGGGCGGCACCGGACTTCTCGCTGTTCGGCTTCACCTTCGCCAACCGGGACCCGGAGCTGTACGTGCTCGGCGTGCCGTTCCGGGAGTCCGAGCGGCTGTGGTACCTGGGGCTCGTCCTGGCCCTCGGGGCCTACCTCTTCGCCCGCAACCTGCTGCGCAGCCGGCCGGGCCGGGCCCTGCAGACCCTGCGGGACAGCGAGGTCGCCGCGTCGGTGATGGGCGTCAACGTGCAGGGCTACAAGGCGCGGATCTTCCTGGTCAGCTCGATGTACGCCGGCCTCGCTGGGGTGATGTACGCGCTCTCCATCGGCAGCATCGCGCCGGAGTCCTTCGGCCTGGAGCTGTCCATCCTCTACCTCGCCATGATCGTGCTGGGCGGGCTCGGCTCGGTGAACGGAGCCGTGCTCGGGGCGATCTTCGTGAGCGCGCTGCCGCTGGTCTTCCAGCGGTACGCCGACCTGATCCCCTTCGTGGGCCGGGACGAGGGGCTGGCTGCCGGTGAGGCGGCCCGGTTCCTGTTCGGCGCGGCCATCGTCCTGGTGATCCTCTTCGAGCCCGCCGGCCTCGCCGGTATCGCCCGCCGCATCTCCGGCCGGGCCCGCCACAGACCGGGCGGACGGATCACCCAGCACCCACCCGACACGCCCACCCGTTCCAGCGAGCCCACCCCCTCCGACCCACCAGCCCAAGGGAGCACCACGTGAGACTCAGCAAGCGTTCGACCGGCGCCACGATGCTGGCCGCCACCGTCGTCCTGGCCGCCACCGGCTGCAGCACCAAGGCGCCGGAGGCCTCGGGTGGCGGCGGCGGGGGAGGAGCGGCCGCCGGCGACGTCGCCACCGACGTCGGGATCGAGGGCGAGACGATCAACCTCGGTGTGCTCACCGACCTGACCGGTGTCTTCGCCGCGCTGGGCAACGACATCACCAACGCCAACTCCCTGTTCTGGGAGAACAACCAGGTCTGCGACACCTACGACGTCCAGCTCGACATCCAGGACACCGGGTACGTCCCGCAGCAGGGCGTCGCGCTCTACAGCGGGATGCAGGACAACATCCTGGCGATGCAGCAGACGATCGGGTCGCCGATCAACACCGCGCTGGCACCGGAGTACGAGTCGGACCAGATCGTGAACTTCCCCTCGGCCTGGTCGAAGACGCTGACCGAGATCCCGGGCACCGGCGTGGTGGGCGCCACCTACGACGTCGAGCTCGCCAACGGCTACGACTACCTGTTCCGCGAGGGCCTGCTGAACGAGGGCGACACGGTCGGCCACATCTACTTCGAGGGCGAGTACGGCGCCAACGGGCTCGAGGGCACCCGGGCCGTCGCCGAGGAGAAGGGCCTGGAGGTGATCGAGGCGCAGATCAAGGCGACCGACCAGGACATGAGCGCACAGATCACCCAGTTCCGGTCCGCCGGGGTCGACCTGATCGCGCTCACCGTGGCCCCGGGGCAGACGGCCTCGGTCGCGACGGTCGCCGCGGCGCAGGGGCTGGACGTCCCGATCCTGGGCAGCAACCCCGTCTTCGCGCCGGGACTGCTCCAGGGCCCGGCCGCCGAGTGGCTGAAGACCCACCTCTACGTGGCCTCGCCGGTGTCCTCCTTCGACGCCCACCCGGAGCTGCTCCAGCAGTACCAGGAGGCCTACCCCGACGCCGTGCCGAGCCTCGGTGTGGTCGTCGGCTTCGGCATGAGCGAGATCATGAAGCAGGTGCTCGACCAGGCCTGCGAGGACGGCGACCTCACCCGTGAGGGCGTGCTCAACGCGTTCAACGAGCTGGAGGAGGTCGACACCGGCGGCCTCGTCGTCCCGATCCGCGGCTTCGAGGTCGGCCAGTCCCCGAGCCTGCAGAGCTTCATCCTGCAGCCGGCCGACGTGCCGGGTGGCGCCACCGTCCTGGAGGAGGCCTTCGAGGGCGAGTTCGCGGCGGGTATCGCCGGCTGACCCTCGCACTCCCGGCGGCGCCCCCTCCCTCGCGGAGGGGGCGCCGTCGCGCGCTCACAGCCGTCGCGCTCGGGCCACCGGGAGGAGGCGGAGGGCGAGCAGCGCGGTGATCGCGGCCGCCACGGTCAGCGGCAGCACCGCCGACGTCGCCCGCGCGGCCACGGCCATGACGAACGGCGCGGCGAACCCGACGTAGGCGCAGGCCAGGAACAGCGACGTCAAGGCGCCGAGGCGGGCCGGTGGGGCCAGCCGCGCGGTCAGTGTCAGACCGGCGGCGAGGCACAGCCCACCACCCGCGCCCAGCAGCGGGGCGGCGGCGACCAGCCAGGGCAGCGCGCCCGTCCCGGCGAACGACGCGGCGCAGCCGAACCCGAGCGTGCCGAGCGCCGTGCCGACGACGGCCGTCCACCGCCCCAGCCGGCGCTGCAGCCCGGCGACGACCGTGCCGGCGCCCAGCGTCACGCCCGCCAGCACGCCGGTGACCGCGACGCCGCCGTAGGGCAGTTCCACCAGCAGCGGGACGGCGTTGATGACCGTGGAGGGGAACGCGTAGACGCAGACCGCCACCGGGGCCAGCACGGTCGCCACCAGGGCGCCGTCTCCCGGCCGGATCAGCGGCGCGGCCGGCGCCGAGCCGGATCCGGTGGGGCGAGCGTCGTGCAGCTCGACCGTCTCCGGCAGCCGGAGGGCGAACGCCAGGCCCACCGCGACGAGCACGGTGTGCAGGAGGTACGGCAGCACTGTCGGCGCCGGGGCGTACTGGCCGAGCAGCCCGCTGGTCAGCGGGCCCAGCGAGAACCCGGCGGTCATGGCGAAGGCGGCCCGCCGTCCGCCGGCTCCCTCACCCGAGGCGAGCGAGAGCTCGCCCACCCACGCGCTGCCGACGCTGAAGACGATGCCGCTGACGACGCCCTGGAGGAAGCGGGCGCCGAACAGCAGCGCCAGCGAGTCGCCCGCCGCGGCGAAGGCGAGCGACGCCAGCGCGGAGAGCACGATGCCGGGGATCGCGACCCGGCGGCGGCCCAGCCGGTCCGACAGCGGCCCGGCCAGCAGGAGGGCGGGAACGAGGCCGGCCGCGTAGCAGCCGAACAGCGCGGTGAGGACCTCGGCCGAGAGGCCGAGCCGTTCCTGGTAGACCAGCAGCAGCGGGGTGGGGACGTTCGTGCCCGCGGCCACGGCGAAGAGCGCGAAGACGGCGCGCTTCCAGATCACCGGGCGACCCTACGACCCGCTCGAGGCCCCGCCGTCCCACGTCCGGCTCGGGTACCGGTCGCTGTCTGCTGCCGCTACGCCGCCGGGAACCTGCCCAACCGGGGGAGTCGCGCAACGTGGTGACGCCAGGAACCCGGCGGCGCCAGTACGTTCGTGCCCATGACCGCGGGAGATCAGGCGGCAATCCGGACCACGCCGCGGCCGCCCGGCGGTCCGCTGCGCTTCCGTGCGGACATCCAGGGTCTGCGCGCCGTGGCGGTGGCGCTGGTCGTCGCCGACCACATCCTCGGCTGGCCCCACGGTGGCTTCGTCGGCGTCGACGTCTTCTTCGTCATCTCCGGGTACCTGATCACCGCGCTGCTCCTCCGCGAGCTCGCCTCGACGGGCACCGTCTCCTTCCGGGCCTTCTACCTCCGGCGCGCCAAGCGGATCCTGCCGGCGGCCATGGCCGTGCTGGCGGTGACCGTGGCCGTCGGGTACGTCGTCTGGTTCCTGCCGCGGGCGAACCAGACCGCGCTCGACGCGTTGGCCGCGGCCTTCTTCGTCGAGAACTGGCACCTGGTGGCCGTCGGGGCCGACTACCTGCAGGCGCAGGGGCCGGTGTCGCCGGTGCAGCACTACTGGTCGCTGTCGATCGAGGAGCAGTTCTACGCGCTCTGGCCGCTGCTCCTGCTCGGTGGCTTCGCGCTGTTCGACCTCCGTCGCCGACCGGGGCGGCTGGTGTGGTTCCTCACCGCGGGGATCGCCCTCTCCCTGGCCTGGGCGGCCTACCGGACGAGCACCGCTCCCACGGCCGCCTACTTCGACACCCTCGCGCGTGCGTGCGAGTTGCTGGCCGGAGCGCTCGTCGCCGTCGTCGGCGGTCGGCTGGTTCTCGCCGACCGGTTCCGCGCGGCGCTGAGCCTGGGCGGGCTGGGAGTCATCCTCGGCTCCGCCGTGGTCATCTCGCCGTCGTCGCCGTTCCCCTTCCCGTGGGTGCTGGCGCCGGTGCTCGGCGCGGCGCTGGTGCTCCTGGCCGACCCGCCCCCGTCCGCGGCCACCGCCGTGCTGACCAACCCGGTGGCGCGACGGCTCGGGCAGTGGTCGTACTCGATCTACCTGTGGCACTTCCCGGTGGTGGTGTTCGGGGTCGGCGCCTTCGGGAGCTCCGTCGCGGTGCAGCTGGCCCTCGTGGCCCTCACGGTGCTCCTGTCGGCCGCCTCGTACCGGTGGATCGAGCAGCCCGTGCTGGCCATCCGTCCCCGTCCCCGCTACGTCTCCGGCTGGGAGCGACGCCGCCGCGAGGGGGTCGGGCTCCCCGTCACCGTGGCCGCCGTGCTGCTCGTGGTGGGCGCAGCCCAGTTCCTGGTGCCCGGGTGGAGGGGGGTCGCCGACCCCGACAGCGGGGGCCCGGCACGATCCACCGGTGACGAGCGGCCGTCGGCGACCGAGCTCGCGGACCAGGTGGAGGCCGCCCTGTCCGCCGAGTCCTGGCCGGCCGACCTGACGCCCTCCCTCGACGGGCTCGGGCCCGAGCACCAGCCGGTGGAGATGGGCACCACCGCTCCGGGGTGCCGCAACACGGTGGCCGCCGGAGATGACCCGCTGGTCTGCCGGCACGGGCCCGCGGATGCGCCCAGGACGGCGCTCCTGGTCGGCGATTCGGTCGCGATGAGCTGGGGGCCCACGGTCAACGGGGTCTTCGAGGGCGACGACTGGCAGGTGCTCGCGCTGGGTTACGCCTCCTGCCCGTTCGTCGACGTCGCCGTGGCGCCGCCGGCCGAGCCACCCGGTTTCCCGGAGGAGTGCGCGGCCGCGCGCGAGCGCACGCTGCGGTTCATCGAGGAGACGGCACCCGACGTGCTGGTCCTCTCGGCCGGCCAGGGGTACTTCGGCAACTTCGTCAGCGGGGCCGGCAGCGAGGGCGACAGCGGCGCCGCCATCGACGAGTGGCAGCGCGGCCTGGAGTCGACCCTCGAGGCGGTGGCGCCGTTCGTCGGCTCCGTCGTGGTCCTGGGCAACCCGCCGCTGGGCGCCGATCCCCGCGAGTGCGGGGGGCGCCTGAGCGGTCCCGAGGACTGCGTCAGGCCGATCAGCCGCGGCTTCCTGGACAAGACCGAGGCCGAGCGGGCCGCGGTCGACGCGCAGCAGGCGGCCGGCGCGGACGTGACCTACGTGGACACCCAGGAGATGTTCTGCGCGGACGGCCGCTGCCCCGCCTTCGCCGGCGACGTGCTGCTGCGCACGGACGAGACCCACCTGACGGCGGCAGCCGCGGACATGCTGGCCGCCGCCGTGCGGGAGCAGGTGCCGTCCGAGGTGCTGTCGTGATCGCGAGGCCGCCGGACGGGAGTGATAGCCCGAGATCGACAGGCAGGTGACCGACCGACGCATCGGAGTGAGTGCGTGGTGGATCAGCCACCACGCACGAAACCCCCTCCGACACGGGCACAGGTCGGAGAGGGTTGCGGTGCGCCATCAGGGACTCGAACCCCGAACCCGCTGATTAAGAGTCAGCTGCTCTGCCAATTGAGCTAATGGCGCGGTGCGCCCGGCCGGCGGGCACGAGAGAGAACGATACCAGCGCCGGGCGGTCGCCCGGTGGTGGGGGCAGGTGCTCTTCGCCACGCCCGTGTCCGACACCACGCTCCGCTGTCGTCCCGCCGTGGACACTGGAGGGGATTGCTCCCGTCCGGACCGGGTGGGAGGGCGAGAGGAGCCGGGACGGGTGCGACGGACAGCCACGATGATCGCCGCTGGGGCGCTGGTCGCCCTGGCCGGGTGCAGCGGGTCGGACGCCGGCGCTGCCGGTGAGCCGACCGCCGCGGCCGAGCCGGCGACGGTCGAGCTCGCGGTCGCCGACGGGGCCGTGGACCTCTCGCCCGTGGTCCCGCTCGAGATCTCGGTGAGCGGTGGCGAGCTCGCCGAGGTCGCCGTCACCGACGCGACCGGGGCACCCGTGCCGGGCGTCGTCGCCGAGGAGGAGGACGGCACCGCCGTCTGGGAGCCGGCGACGCCGCTGGCCTACGACACCGCCTACACGCTGACCGCGACGGCCACCAACGCCGACGAGGAACCGACGCGGGCGACGTCGACGTTCACCACCGTGGACCCGCAGGCGGTCGTGACGCCGGGGATCGGCCCGCTGGACGGCCAGACCGTCGGCGTCGGCATGCCGATCCGCGTGTACTTCTCCGAGCCGGTGACCGACAAGGCCGCCGTCGAGCGCAACCTGGTGGTCACGAGCACGACGCCCACCGACGGAGTGTGGAGCTGGTTCGGTGACAGCGAGGTGCACTTCCGCCCGTCCACCTACTGGCCCGAGAACATCGAGGTCACCCTCGACGCGAACCTGTACGGCGTCGACTTCGGCGACGGCGTCTGGGGGGAGAAGGACCGCAGCATCACCTTCTCCATCGGCGAGCGGCACGTCTCGGTCGCCGACGCCGCGACGCACACGATGGAGGTCTACGACGGCGACCAGCTGGTGCAGACCTTCCCGATGAGCGCCGGGGGCCCGGGCTTCCCGAGCCGCAACGGGCCGCACGTGGTCACCGAGCTCAACCGGAACCGGGTCATGGACTCCAGCACGTACGGCACGCCGGTCGACAGCCCGGACGGCTACCGGACGCCCGTGGAGTACGCGGTCCGGCTCTCGGACAACGGGGAGTTCGTGCACGCGGCGCCCTGGTCGGTGGCCCAGCAGGGGCGGGAGAACGTCTCGCACGGGTGCATCAACCTCTCCACCGAGCGCGCCGCGTGGTTCTTCCACTTCTCCCAGCCCGGCGACGTCGTGGAGATCAGGAACTCGATCGGCCCCACGCTCTCGGCCGCCGACGGCGCCATCTACGACTGGGCCATCCCCTGGGAGGAGTGGCGGGCCGGTAGCGCGCTGAAGTAGCGGCCACCGCGTTTCCCCCACACCCGCCGGGGGCACGAGGACGGCGCGTCCGAGGAGGGGATCGTCGTGGAGCCGTGGCAGATCGTGGTGCTGGTCGTCGTCGTGCTGCTGGTGCTGGCGCTGGTGGCGTTCGCGTTCACCCGGCGGTCGCGGACCACCGGGGCGCGCAAGCGGGCGGAGCAGCGCGAGGAGGCCCGCGACCACCTGCGGGAGGCCGAGATCCGCGGCGCCCGCGCCGAGAAGGAGCAGGCGCTGGCCGAGGAGCAGGCGGCCCGCGCCCGCCGGGAGCTCGCCGAGGTGCAGGAGCGGGCCGCGCTCGCCGAGCAGGAGGCCCGGCAGCGGGCGGCCCGCGCCGACGAGGACCGGGCCGCCGCCGAGCAGCTGCGCGCGCAGGCGCAGCGCCTCTCGCCCGACGTCGTCTCCGACGGGCAGCAGCGACACCCCGAGGGCGGCGCCACGCGCCGCTGAGCGCCGGCCGCTCAGTTCCCGCCCCGTCGGCGGTCCATCCTCCGAGGACCGTCGAACCGGAGGGGCGCCATGACCGACCTGCTGGCCATCGGAACGCGCAAGGGGCTGTGGCTGGCCCGCAGTGACGACGACCGGCGGACGTGGAGCCTGGACGGGCCACACCTGCTGGCCCAGGAGGTGGCGGCGGTGTCCGTGGACATCCGCCGCCCGGCGCCGCGGCTGCTGGCGGGGGTCCAGTACGGCCACTGGGGCCCCACCGTCACCTGGTCGGACGACCTGGGGGGCAGCTGGCAGGAGACCGAGCACGGGGCCATCCGGTTCCCGGGCGACGCCGGCGCCGCGCTCGGCCGGGTGTGGCAGCTGCGGCCCGACTCCGCCGCCCGCCCCGACGTCGTCTGGGCCGGCTGCGAGCCGCATTCGTTGTGGCGCAGCGACGACGGCGGCTGCAGCTTCTCGCTGGTGCGCGGGCTGTGGGACCACCCGCACCGGCCCACCTGGGAACCCGGGGCGGGCGGCGGCGCGGTGCACACGGTCCTGCCGGACCCGGGAACCGACCGGGTGACCGTCGCCATGAGCACCGGCGGGGTGTACGTCAGCGACGACGGCGCGACCGGGTGGACGCCGCGCAACCGAGGGATCAGCGCAGTCTTCCTGCCCGAGCCACCCGAGTACGGCCAGTGCGTGCACAAGGTGGCGCTCGACGCCGGGAGCCCGGCGCGGATGTACGCGCAGAACCACTTCGGGGTGTTCCGCACCGACGACGGCGGCGGGTCGTGGACCTCCATCGCCGAGGGCCTGCCGGCCGACTTCGGCTTCCCGATCGCCGCCTCGCCCACCGTGCCCGGCACCGCCTGGGTCGTCCCGCTGGTGGCCGACGTGCAGCGCGTGCCGCCGGACGGCCGGCTGCGGGTGCACCGCACCCGGGACGCCGGCGCGAGCTGGACCGAGGTCGGCGCCGGGCTCCCCGAGGGCGCCTGGACCGCGGTGCTGCGCGACGCCTTCTGCACCGACGACCGGGGCGGCCTCTACCTGGGCACGCGCGACGGCTGCGTGTACGCCAGCAGCGACGAGGGGGACACCTTCTCCCTGGTGGCCGAGCACCTGCCCGACGTGCTCGTCGTGCGGGCGGCCCGGCTGCCGTGACGGGAGGCGGCGTGCGCGTGGAGGTGGTGCTGCCCGGGTCGCTGGCCGACCTCGCCGGGGGGACGCGGCACGTGACGGTCGATCCGGGTGGCGGTGCGGACGGCACCACGCTGCGGGCGGTGCTCGACGCGCTGGCGGCGCGTCACCCGGTGCTCGGCCGGCGGATCCGGGACGAGGCCGGGGCGCTGCGGCGGTTCGTCAACGTCTACGTCGACGGCGAGGACGTGCGCTGGCAGGGCGGCCTGGCGGCGGCGGTCGGCGACGGCGCGATCGTGCAGGTGCTGCCGTCGGTCGCGGGCGGCTGTTGAAGGACCCCCTGCCCCCACCACTCGCAAGCTCGTGGCGGGACCCTGCAGGGGGCCTCAGAGGGCGGCGAGGGCGGCGCAGTTCGGGCAGAGCTGCGTCTCCTCGTACCCCTCGGGTGGCCAGGGCAGCTGCTCGTCGATGGAGACGTAGGCGCCGCAGAGGGCCTTGCGGCTCTGCCCGCTGACCCGGCCGATGGTCGCGTGCGCCGGGCCGATCTGCCGCGGGGTGAGCCCTTCGGCGCCGAAGGAGCCGACCATGACGACCGCGTGTGCCGTGCCGTACGCGTAGACGCTCGTCATGCGCCCAGAGTCCGAGCCCGCCGCCCGTTGCGCCACCACCGCCGGGCACGTGTCGGCCGCACGCGTCACACCGGTCCCATCCGTTCCGGATTCAGCGGCGCGGCCGGTCCGGCCGGCCCGCCGGAGGTGCGCGCGTGCCCCCGGACCGCCCGACCGGGGGCACGCGGGCGGCCGGCTCAGGAGGCGTAGATCCTCTCGATCTCGTCGGCGTTCTCCTGCATGACCACCGAGCGCTTGAGCTTCAGCGAGGGGGTCAGCTGGCCGCCCTCCACCGTCCACTCCACGGGGAGGACGGCGAACGAGCGGATCGACTCGGCCTTCGACACCTGCCTGTTGGCGGCGTCCACGGCGGCCTGGAGCTCCGCCCGGACCTCCGGGTCGTCGACCAGCTCGGCCAGCGGGGTGCCGCCGGGGCGGCCCTTGCTCTCCAGCCACCCGGGCAGCGCCTCGGCGTCCAGCGTGATCAGGCAGCCGATGAACGGCCGGTTGTCGCCGACGACGATGCACTGGCTGACCAGCGGGTGCGCGCGGATCTTGTCCTCGAGGACGGCGGGGGAGACGTTCTTCCCGGCCGAGGTCACGATCAGCTCCTTGATCCGTCCGGTGATCGTCACGTACCCCTCGGGGTCGAGCACCCCGATGTCGCCGGTGCGGAACCAGCCGTCGCGCATCGCCTCGGCCGTCGCCTCCGGGTTGTGCCAGTAGCCGCGGAACACCTGCGGCCCGCGGACGAGGATCTCGCCGAGGTCGTCGATGCGCACCGCCGTGCCGGGGGCCGGCCGGCCGACGGTGCCGACCTTGAGGGTGTCCGGGCCGCTGACGGTCGCCGGGCCGGTGGTCTCGGTGAGGCCGTAGCCCTCGAGGATGGTGACGCCGATGCCCCGGAAGAAGTGGCCGAGGCGTTCGCCCAGCGGGGCGCCGCCGGAGAGGGCGTACTCCACCTGGCCGCCCATCGCCGCCCGCAGCTTGCCGTAGACCAGCCGGTCGAACAGTGCGTGCTGGAGCCTGACCGCGAGGGCGGGGCCCCCGGTGTCCTGACCCTTCGACCAGGCGACGGCGACCCGCTCGGCGCGGTCGAAGATCGCGCCCTTGCCGCCGGCGTGGGCCTTCTGCCGCGCACCGTTGTAGACCTTCTCGAACACTCGGGGCACCGCGACGAGGAACGTCGGCTGGAACGTGTCGAGGTCGGCCAGCAGCGAGGCGAGGTCGGGAGTGTGGCCCAGCCGGGCGCCGTGCTGGATGCAGCCGACCTCGATGATCCGGGCGAAGACGTGCGCCAGCGGCAGGAAGAGCAACGAGCTGGCGTTCTCGGCCGCCATCGCCGGGATGACCGCCGGTGCGAGTTCGGCGACGTAGAGCAGGTTCCCGTGCGTCAGCTCGCAGCCCTTGGGGCGCCCGGTGGTCCCCGAGGTGTAGATGATCGTGGCGAGCGAGTCGGTGGTCAGGCCGGCCCGACGCGCCGCCAGCTCCTCCTCCGGCACCTCCCCGGCCCGCGCGGCCACGGCGTCCAGGTCCCCGGTCTCGACAGTCCAGACCTCGCGGAGCTCGTGCAGGTCGCTGCGCACCGACTCGACCAGGGTCCGGTGCGCGGCGGTCTCCACCACGACGGCGACCGCGCCGGAGTCCGCCAGGATCCACTGCGCCTGCTCGGCCGACGAGGTCTCGTAGATGGGTACGCCCACGCCGCCGGCGGTCCAGATGGCGTAGTCGGCCAGGGTCCACTCGTAGCTGGTCCGGCCCAGGATCCCGACCCGGTCGCCCGGCCCGACCCCGGCCGCGATCATGCCGCGCGCCAGGGCAGACACCTGCTGGGCGAACTCGCGGCTGGTGACCGGCACCCAGCTGCCGCCCACGTTGCGGCTCAGCGCGATGCGGTCCGGGTTCTCGCGCGCGTGGGTGGCCACCGCATCGGGCAGCGCGGCGGTGGCGGGGATCTCGAAGGTGCTGGGGCTGGCGTACTCCTGCACGGGTGGGCTCCTCGGGACGACGACACGACGCTGTGACGTGGACCGCGAAGATACAGAACGGGTGGTCTGTATGTTCGGGTTCCCGGCGCGGTGATCGCCGGTGGTCGGCGAACGTCCCGGAGGTTGCTGTGCAGTCCGCTCTCTACGAGGCCGAGCACGAGTCGTTCCGCGCGATGGTGCGGGACTTCCTGGCCAAGGAGGTCGTCCCCCACCACGACGAGTGGGAGAAGGCCGGCGTCGTCGACCGCGCGGTGTGGCTCCGCGCCGGCGAGCAGGGCCTGCTCGGCATGGACGTGCCCGAGGAGTACGGCGGCGGCGGGGTCCGGGACTTCCGCTACAACGCCATCCTCTCCGCCGAGGTCAGCCGGGTGGGGGCCAGCGGCCTGGGCTTCACCTTGCAGAACGACGTCGTCGCGCCGTACCTGACCGGGCTCGCCACCGAGGAGCAGAAGCGGCGCTGGCTGCCCGGTGTCGTCAGCGGGGAGATCATCACCGCGATCGCCATGACCGAGCCGGGCGCCGGCTCCGACCTGCAGGGCCTGCGGACCACGGCCCGCCGGGACGGCGACGAGTGGGTGCTCAACGGGAGCAAGACGTTCATCACCAACGGCATCAACGCCGACCTGGTCATCGTGGTCGCCCGCACCGACCCGGAGGCCGGTGCCCGCGGGTTCACGCTGCTGGTCGTCGAGCGCGGCATGCCGGGCTTCGAGCGCGGGCGGAACCTGGACAAGGTCGGCCTCAAGGCGCAGGACACGGCCGAGCTGTTCTTCGAGGACGTGCGGGTGCCGGCCGCCAACCTGCTCGGCACCGAGGGGCACGGCTTCTTCCACCTCATGGCGAACCTGCCGCAGGAGCGCCTGTCGATCGCCGCCGGCGCCGTCGCCTCCGCCCGCATCGTGCTCGACCTGACCGTCCAGTACTGCAAGGACCGCACCGCCTTCGGCAGACCGATCGGGGCGTTCCAGAACACCCGCTTCGAGCTCGCCGAGATGCACACCGAGGTCTCGGTCGCCGAGACCTACCTCGAGAAGGCCGTCCTCGAGCACAACGCCGGCCGGTTCACCGCCGAGGACGCGGCCATGGCCAAGTGGTGGACCACCGAGTTGCAGAAGCGGGTGATCGACCGGTGCCTGCAGCTGCACGGCGGCTACGGCTACATGCTCGAGTACCCGGTCGCGAAGGCCTACCTCGACAGCCGCATCCAGACCATCTACGGCGGGACGACCGAGATCATGAAGGAGATCGTCGGCCGCTCCCTCGGCGTCTGAACCCGTTCCCCGTACGCACCCGAGAGGACTCGCATGGCCACCGAGGCACGAGCATGAGCACCGAGGCGTTCATCTACGACGCCGTGCGCACCCCGCGCGGCAAGGGCAAGAAGACCGGCGGGCTGCACTCGGTCAAGCCGATCAGCCTGACCACCGGTCTCATCGACGCGGTCCGCGACCGCAACCCCGGGCTCGACCCGGCGCTGGTCGACGACATCGTCCTCGGCGTCGTCTCCCCGGTGGGGGAGCAGGGTGCGGTGATCGCCCGGACGGCGGCGCTGGCGGCCGGGCTGCCCGACACCGTGGCCGGCGTCCAGATCAACCGGTTCTGCGCCAGCGGCCTGGAGGCGGTCAACCTGGCCGCGCAGAAGGTCCGGTCCGGCTTCGAGGACCTGGTGCTCGCCGGCGGTGTCGAGTCGATGTCGCGGGTGCCCATGGGCTCCGACGGCGGCGCCTGGCCCATGGACCCCGAGACCGCCGCGCGCACCGGCTTCGTGCCGCAGGGCATCGGTGCCGACCTGATCGCGACCCTCGCCGGCTGGAGCCGGGAGGACGTCGACGCCTACGCCGCCGAGTCCCACGCCCGCGCGGCCAAGGCGTGGTCCAACGGCTACTTCGAGCGGTCCGTCGTCCCGGTGACGGACAAGAACGGCACCGTCGTCCTCGACGCCGACGAGCTGGTGCGACCCGGCACCACCGTCGAGTCGCTGGCCGCGCTGCCCTCGGCGTTCGCCGGCATCGGCGACCTGGGCGGCTTCGACGCCGTCGCGCTGAACAAGTACCACTGGGTCGAGCGGATCGACCACGTGCACACCGCCGGCAACTCCAGCGGCATCGTCGACGGCGCCGCGCTGGTCGTCGTCGGCACCGAGGAGGCGGGCAGCCGCAACGGGCTGACCCCGCGCGCCCGCATCGTGAGCACCGCCGTCTCCGGTGCCGACCCGGTGATCATGCTGACCGGTCCGGCGCCGGCCACGCACAAGGCGCTGGCCAAGGCGGGTCTCACCGTCGACGACATCGATCTGGTCGAGATGAACGAGGCGTTCGCCGCCGTCGTGCTGCGGTTCATGGCCGACACCGGCTTCGCCCACGAGCAGGTCAACGTCAACGGTGGCGCCATCTCGATGGGGCACCCGCTGGGCGCGACCGGCGCGATGATCCTGGGCTCGCTCGTCGACGAGCTCGAGCGGCGCGACCTGCGCTACGGCCTGGCCACCCTGTGCGTCGGCGGCGGGATGGGCATCGCCACCGTCGTCGAGCGAGTCTGAGGAGCGACACCCGATGAGTGAGAGCACCATCCGCTGGGAGTCCGACGCCGACGGCGTCGTCGTCCTCACCCTCGACGACCCGTCGTCGTCGGCGAACACCATGAACGACGCGTACGTGGCCTCGATGGGCGAGACGATCGACCGGCTCGAGGCCGAGAAGGACTCGATCCGGGGCGTCGTCCTGACCAGCGCGAAGAAGACCTTCTTCGCCGGCGGCAACCTGGGCAGCCTGATCCAGGCCACGCCCGAGAGCAAGGACGCCGTCCTGGCTCAGGTGACGCTGGTGAAGGGCCAGCTGCGCCGGCTGGAGACGCTCGGCATCCCGGTCGCGTCGGCGATCAACGGCGCCGCGCTGGGTGGCGGGCTGGAGATCGCCCTGGCCACCCACCACCGCGTCGTCCTCGACGACCCGAAGGTCAAGCTCGGCTTCCCCGAGGTCACGCTCGGCCTGCTGCCCGGCGGCGGCGGCATCGTCCGCTCGGTCCGCCTGCTCGGCCTGACGACGGCGCTGCTCGAGCTGCTGCTCCAGGGCCAGCAGGTCCGTCCCCAGAAGGCGCTGGAGCTGGGGCTGGTCCACGAGACGGCTACCGACCGCGACGAGCTGCTCGCCAAGGCCCGCGCCTGGGTGCTGGCGAATCCCGGTGCCGCGCAGCTGTGGGACACCAAGGGCTACAAGGTGCCCGGCGGGACCCCGTCGTCGCCGTCGCTGGCCGCCAACCTGCCGGCGTTCCCGGCGAACCTGACCAAGCAGCTCAAGGGCGCGCCCTACCCGGCGCCCTACGCCATCCTGTCGGCGGCGGTGGAGAGCCTGCAGGTGGACGTCGACACCGCGTTCACCGTGGAGGGCCGGTACTTCGTCGACCTGGTCGTCGGCCAGATCTCGACCAACATGATCCAGGCGCTGTGGTTCGACCTGAACCGGATCAACGGCGGGGGCTCGCGGCCGTCGGTCGAGCAGACGTTCTCGGCGTCGAAGGTCGGCATCCTGGGCGCCGGGATGATGGGCGCCGGCATCGCGCACGCGTTCGCCAAGGTGGGCGTCGACGTCGTCCTCAAGGACGTCAGCGCGGAGGCCGCCGACAAGGGGAAGGCGCACGTCGCCGGGCTGGTCGGGAAGCAGGTGTCGCGCGGGCGCATGAGCCAGGCGAAGGCCGACGCGTTCCTCGCCCGGATCACCCCGACCGGCGACGCGGCGGACCTGGCCGGCTGTGACGTGATCGTGGAGGCGGTCTTCGAGGACACCGCGCTCAAGCACCGGGTGCTGAGCGAGGCGGAGGCGAACGCCGCGCCGGGTGCGCTGCTGGCCTCCAACACCTCGACCCTGCCGATCACCGGGCTGGCCGAGGGCGTGCAGCGGCAGGCCGACGTGGTCGGCATGCACTTCTTCTCGCCGGTGGACAAGATGCCGCTGGTCGAGCTGATCGTGGGGGAGCGGACCTCCGACGAGGCGCTGGCGCGGGCCTACGACGTCGTCCGGCAGATCGGCAAGACCCCGATCGTCGTCGCCGACAGCCGGGGGTTCTTCACCAGCCGGGTGTTCGGCACCCTGGTCATGGAGGGCGCGGCGCTGCTGGCCGAGGGGCTGGCGCCGATGAGCGTCGAGCGCGCCGCCCTGCAGGCCGGCTTCCCCGCCGGGCCGCTCACCCTGCTCGACGAGGTCACCCTGACCCTGCCGCTGAAGATCCGCGACGAGGCGGCGAAGGCCGGGGCCGCCGACGACCACCCGGGCGTGGCCGTCCTGCGGACGATGGTCGAGCACGGCCGCACGGGCAAGGCCGCGGGCGCCGGGTTCTTCGACTGGCAGCCGGAGAAGCGGGTGTGGCCCGGGCTGGCCGAGCTCTTCCCGGCGAGCGACGGGGTGTCCTTCCGCGACGCCCAGGAGCGCCTGCTGTTCGCCATGGCCGTCGAGACGGCGCGCTGCCTCGAGGAGCAGGTGCTGCGCACCGTCGAGGACGCCAACATCGGGTCGATCATGGGGATCGGCTTCCCGCCGCTCTACGGCGGCGTCCTGCAGTACGTCGACCAGTACGCCGGCGGGGTGGCCGGCTTCGTGGCCCGGGCCGACGAGCTGGCCGACCGCTACGGCGAGCGGTTCCGGCCACCGGCGATCCTGCTGGAGCGGGCCGTCCCGGCGGGTAGCCTGCGGGCCGCCGCCGCGGCCTGAGCACCGGTAGCGGGGCGTCGCCGCAAGGCGGCGCCCCGTTCCCCGGCGTCCTTCCTAGGATCAGCGCGTGGCGCGGGGGAGCGAGCATGCCGAGGTGACCGCCGCCCCGAGCGTGCGACGCACCCAGGCCGAACGGCGGGCCAGCACCCGCGCGGCGCTGGTGCGGGCCACCGTGGAGTCGCTGGTCGAGCTCGGCTACGCCCGGACCACCACCCAGGAGGTGCAGCGCCGGGCCGGGGTCTCCCGAGGGGCCCTGACCCACCAGTTCACGGCCAAGGCCGACCTCGTGCTGGCCGCGGTCGACCACCTCTACGAGGAGTTCAGCGCCAGCGTCCGCCAGGCCGCCGCCGACCTGCCGGCGGACCCCACCGCGCGCGCCCGGCTCGGCGTGGAGCTGATCTGGGAGCGGTTCCACGGCGAGCTGTTCGTCGCCGCGATGGAGCTGTGGGGCGCCGCCCGCACGGACGCCGAGCTGCGGGCCGCGCTGCTGCCGCACGAGCGGCGGCTGGGCGTGCAGCTGCGGTCGCTGACGATGGAGGTGTTCGGCGAACGGGTGGCGCGGCACCCCCAGGCCGAGGCCGTCTACCAGGTGCTGCTCACCTCGATGCGCGGGCAGGCGCTCACCTACGCGCTGCAGCCCGACGCGCCGCGCACCGGCCCGCACGTCGAGCACTGGCAGTCGATCATCGAGGCCTTCACCCGCCGGGGAGACTGACCCGGCACGGTGCCGGGACGGCGGGCAGGAGCCGCCGTCCCGGTCACGCCGGTCGGTGAGCCCCGCAGTGAGGAGCAGGACATCCCATGGCGACCACGGCGCTGCTCGTGCTCGACCTCGTCGGCACGTTCGCCTTCGCGCTCAACGGCGCCCTGACCGCCCTGCGCGCGACCCGGTTGGACATCGTCGGCGTGGTGACCCTCGGCATGATCACCGCCCTGGGTGGCGGCACCATCCGCGACGTCTTCCTCGACGCCCTGCCGCCGGCGACCTTCCTCGACTGGCGCTACCTGGCCGTGGCGGCCGGGGGCGGACTGATCGCCTTCTTCTCCTGGTCCCACCTGGATCGGATCAACGGGACGATCAACGTCCTGGACGCTGCCGGGCTGAGCCTCTTCGCCGTCACCGGGGCGCTCAAGGCGGTCGACCTCGGGTTCGGTCCCGCGCAAGCCGTCATCGTGGGCGTTCTCACCGGAGTGGGGGGCGGCACGCTTCGCGACGTCCTCGTCCGGCAGGTGCCCACGGTGCTCAGCAGCGGGCTCTACGCCGTACCGGCGCTGGTCGGCGCCACCGCGGTCGTCGTCGCCGAGCTGCTCGACGTCCGGAACGCCGCCGCCTCGATCGTCGCCGCCGCGGTGTGCTTCACGATCCGCATGGTCGGTGTCCTCTTCGACGTCCACGCACCCGTCCCCCCGGGTACCCGCGGCAGCGCGGAGGAGTGACCGCCTCCGCCGGGGGCAGTCGATCCGGCGTCCGGGCGTGGAGCCGGCTCGGCGCCAAAACCGCAGGGTCCGTTCTTATTGTGCTCGATATTGTGGCTGCACCTGCCGATAGTCGCGTCGTGACCACCCTCACCGATGTCCCGCGCCGCAACGGGCTCTGGGCAGCCATCCCGCGCGGTGCGCGCCTGGACGAGGCCGGCTTCCTCCGGCGGCACCGCATCATCTGCTGGGTCCTGGCCCTCCACCCGCCCGCGCTGGTGGCCATCCCGCTCGTGCGCGACGTGACCGGCTGGGCGCTCTGGGGGCAGCTGGCCGCGCTCGTCACCATGCTCGCCGCCGCCCTGGTGCTGCGCGGCATGCTCGCGCGGGCCGGCGCGGCCAGCGTCGGGCTGATGTTCGGCGCCGACCTGCTGGTGCACGTCGGCGGCGGCCTCACCGACCTGCACATCTGGTTCTACGTCCTGCTGGCGCTGGTCGCGCTCTACCAGCTGTGGACGCCGTTCCTGCTGGCCGTCGTCTTCGTCGCGGTCCACCACGCGCTGACCAGCCTCGTCGCGCCCGAGGCGGTGTACTCGACCGAGCAGGCGCAGGAGAACCCGCTCCTGTTCGCGTTGCTGCACGCGGTCTTCCTGCTGGCCGAGGCGTTCTTCCTCGCCTACACGTGGAAGTTCACCGAGGAGGCCGAGCGCGGTCGCCGGGCCGAGACCCGCCGGGCCGAGGCCCAGGCGGTCGCCCAGGCCCAGGCGCAGACCGAGCTCGCCGCCGAGCGGGCGCGGGCCGCGGAGGAGGCGGCCGCTGCCCTGGCCCAGCGCGAGCTCCGGGCGAGCGGCCTGGAGGAGCAGCTCGCCGAGCTGGTGCAGGCGGGTCAGCGGCTGGACGAGAACGTGGGCACGGCGACCGACGTCATGACCGGGCTGCGCTCGGCCATCGCCGAGATCGCGGCGGCGGCCAGCCACGCCACCACCACGGCCACCCAGGCCAGCGACGGGTCGCGGGAGAGCGCCGAGACCGTGGCGCGCCTGGCCGCGACCATGGCCGAGATCGACCAGATCGCCGGCAGCATCTCGGCCATCGCCGACCAGACCAACCTGCTGGCGCTCAACGCGACCATCGAGTCGGCCCGCGCCGGGGAGGCGGGCAAGGGGTTCGCCGTCGTCGCCGGGGAGGTCAAAGACCTGGCCTCGGAGACGGCGAGGGCCACCGAGCGGATCCGGGGCGTGGTCGAGGCGGTCCGCGGTGACGTCGAAGCCGCGGGCGCCGCACTCGGCAACGTCCAGGAGGTCATCCGGGGCGTCGTGGAGGCGCAGACCACGATCGCCGCGGCGGTCGAGGAGCAGAACGCGTCGACGGCCCAGGCCCAGGACGCCATCGCGGGCGCCTCCCGGGAGGCGACGCGGGTGGCCGACGACCTGCGGCGCATCGTCAGCGGCATGTAGCCGCCCGGCCGGGTGGCTCCTCCCCCCGCGCTGCTCGGACGGCCCCCGGAGCCGCCTCCCTGGGTACCCGGTGGTCCCACAGGTGCGCCCGCCGCTCGCGTGGACGGTGCGCCAGCGGGTAGGGGGACGCCGTGGCCACCGGGTGACCTGCACCGGCCGGTCGCGTCCGACGATGTCCGTGCCGACCTCGAGGAGGAACAGCACATGCGCGCGGAGGATCTGTCCGGGGACGACGCAGCGGTGTACCGGGCCGTGGCCGAGCGGGAGGGGACCGACGGCGCGCCGCACCTGCAGGACCTGGCGCGGCAGACCGGGCTGGACCTCGAGCGGACCCGGGCCGCGGTCCACCGGCTGCAGCAGGCGGACCCGAAGCTCGTGCACGAGGTACCCGACACCGGCACCACCGATCTCGGCCCCACCTACGAGCTGGCCCCCCGCACCTGATCGGCGGGGCGGCTCAGCCGCGGTCGGCGACGGGGCGGATCTCGCCGCTGGCCAGGCGGGTGCGGTAACCCTCGATCTCCCCCTTGACCACGCGGGACAGGACGTAGAGGCCGATGATGTTGGGCAAGGACATCAGGAAGATCATGCTGTCGGAGAAGCCGATGACCGCCTCCAGCGTCGACGAGGCGCCGATGACCACGAAGATGCAGAAGATGAGCTTCCAGGTGCGGTCGACGATCATCGACTCGCCGAAGAGGTAGGTCGCCGCCTTCAGCCCGTAGTAGCTCCAGGCCAGCATCGTCGAGTAGGCGAACAGGACCACCGCGACCGCGAGCACGATCGGGAACCAGCCGACCACCGACCCGAAGGCGGCCGACGTCGTCTGCACGCCGGCGTCGCTGGCGTCGTCGGCGTAGGTGCCGGTGATGACGATGGCGAGCGCCGTCATGGTGCAGATGACGACGGTGTCGATGAACGGCTCGAGGACGGCGACGTGCCCCTCGGTCGCCGGCTCGTTCGTCTTGACCGCCGAGTGCGCGATCGCCGCCGAGCCCAGCCCCGCCTCGTTGCTGAAGGCCGCTCGCCGGAAGCCCTGGATGAGGACGCCGACGATGCCGCCGAACCCGGCCTCGGGGCTGAACGCCTGCGACACGATCGCCCACATCGCCTCGGGGATCTCCGTGAGGTTGGCGAACAGCACGGTGAGGCAGGCGATGACGTAGAAGACGGCCATGAACGGCACGAGCTTGTCGGTGACCCGGGCGATGCTGCGGATCCCGCCGATGATGACCGCGCCGACGAACAGGGCGAGCACGAGACCGAAGATCGCGCCCGCGGCGCCGCCGCCGAGGGGCCCGTCCGCGCCGCCGGTGACCGACTGCGCCTGGCTGAACGCCTGGTTGGCCTGGAACATGTTGCCGCCACCCACGGCGCCACCGAGCGTGAAGATGCAGAAGAGGACGGCGAGGACCTTGCCGAGCGTGCCCAGCCTCGGGCTCTTCTCCTTCAGCCCCTTGGTCAGGTAGTACATCGGGCCGCCCGAGACCCGGCCGTCGGCGTAGACGTTGCGGTACTTCACGCCGAGCGTGCACTCCACGCCCTTGGTGCACATGCCGACCAGCCCGGCGATGATCATCCACAGCGTGGCACCCGGCCCGCCCAGCGAGATCGCCACCGCGACCCCGGCGATGTTCCCGAGTCCGACCGTGCCCGACACGGCGGTCGCCAGCGCCTGGAAGTGGGTCACCTCGCCGGCATCTCGCGGATCGTTGTAGTCCCCGCGCGCCAGCTGGATGGCGTGCTTGAACGCCCGGAACTGGAACCCCCGCAGGTAGATGGTGAAGAAGACGCCGGCGATGACGAGCCAGACGACGATGAGCGGCAGCTCGACGCCCTCGTCGATGAAGTCCAGGGGCACGGCGAAGAAGACGACCGTGGTGATCCACTCGGAGACCGGTGCGAAGAAGCCGTCGACCTGTTCGTCGAACGTGGCGGCCAGCAGGGAGTCGGACGGCGAGGGCATCACGGCACCACCAGGACAGGGACGGGGGAGAGCTGGATGAGGCTGCTCGGCGTCGACCCGAAGAGCAGGGTGCGCACCCGGCTCTGCCCGATGCGGCCGACGGTGATCCAGGCGGCATCGTGCTCGCGGGCCAGGCGCACCAGCGTCTCGGCGGGGTGCCCGTGCCGGACGACCCCCTCGACCACGAGGTCCCCGGGCTCGGAGAGCCGCGCGACGACCGGGTCCAGCACGCGCTCGCGGGCGGCCGCGGCCTCCCGCGCCTTCTCCACGGAGCGGCGTTCGTTCTCCTCCGCGGTGGTGAAGGAGTAGGGCGACCAGGGGACGACGCAGGCGAGGACCAGGCGCAGACCGTGGTGGCGGGCGGCGTCGGCGGCTGCGTCCGCGGCGCGGTTGCTCGACTCGCTCCCGTCGAGACCCACGACGATGGACTCGGGCACGGGCACACCTCCGGCGGAGACGATGTGGGCCGAACCGTAACCGGGATCACACCGCTCGTCAGGTCGAGCGGTGGCGGGGCGGGGGGGCGCCGGTCAGGCCGGAGGGGCGCCGGCGTGCGCCCGCGGTGCGTGGCCGTCGTCCTCGGCGTCCTCCGGGTCTTCCGTGGCGGGGCTGCCCGCCTGCCCCTCCACGGAGCGGCGCACCGCCCGCCGCCAGCCCTGGACCGCGGCGGCGAGCACACCGGCGACCGGCACCGCCACGAACAGGCCCAGGAGGCCGAAGGCGGAGGCAGCCCCGGTCGTGAGCAGCAGGATGACCAGGGGGTGGAAGCTGATCGCGCGGGACAGGAGCAGGGGGGCCAGGACGTTCCCCTCGATCTGCTGCACCACGATGACGACGAGGAGTGCCCACAGCGCGGTGGTCCAGCCGTTGGTGACGCCGGCGACCGCGACCGCGACCGCTCCCGCGATCGTCGCGCCCACCAGCGGCACGTAGCCGAGCAGGAAGGTCAGCGCGCCGATGGGCAGGGCCAGCGGGACGTCGAGCAGCCACAGCCCGAGACCGATGAGGATGCCGTCGATCAGCCCGGTCGCGGTGGCCGCGTAGAACCACGCGCCGGCGGTGCGCATCCCGGCGCGGAAGGCGGCGTCGGTCGGGGCTCGGTCCACCACGGGCAGGACCCCGAGGAACTGCCGCCACAGCCGGTCGCCGCTGGTCAGCGCGAACAGGGTGAAGAACAGGGCGATGATCAGGACGGTGGCGACGTTGCCCGCCGCGTTCAGCCCCTGCGCGGCCGCGTTGCCCAACCCGCTCATCGCGGAGCCGACCGAGGTCTCCAGCTGGTCGATGACCTGGTTCAGCCCGGCGTTGTTCAGGTCGTCGGTCCGGTCCTGGACCCAGGTGCTGGTCGCCTCCACGGCATCGGTGCCCGCGGCGATCAGGCCGGGCCAGGCGCCGATGATCTGGAGCACGAGGAAGGTCAGGACGCTCACGAAGAAGGCCAGGTAGGCGACGACGCAGAGGATCGCGGCCAGCGCGGCCGGGACCCCTTGCCCCCGCAGCCACCGGGCGATGGGCCAGAGCATCGCGACCTGCGCCAGCCCGAGCATCGCCGCGGCCGCGACGAACTGGACCTGCAGCACCAGCCAGACGGCGCCCAGCACGGCCAGCCCGATGACCAGGAACCGCCCGGCGATCACCGCCTCGCGCTGCAGCAGCGACGCGCGGCCGACCGCCGGGGGCGGGGTCGCGGCGTGCGCGCCGGGCGCGGTCGCCGGCGCGGGGCCGGGCCCGGGGGAGGGGCGGTCCCGGGGGAGGGCCGACGTCGGCTCGGTCATGCGCACCTCCCCTCGCAGCGTTCACCGGTGGCCGCTGCCGCCCGGCCCGGGACTCCTCGTCGCGCGCTCATCCTGGCGTGTCCGTCACCCGTGTGCGTGGAACGGTCGCACGACCGTCCCGTCGAGGCGTGACCGACCCGGCGATCGGGTAGCGATTCCGATCAAGGTCACATCGAGGTGCGCGCGGGCCGGAGCGCCCGTGCGCGGACAGAGGAGGAACCCGTGCTCGGACTCATCGGACTGCTGCTGGTCGTCTGGCTGGTGCTCGCCGTCGTCGGCGCGGTGGTCGAGGGGCTCTTCTGGCTGCTGATCATCGGTGTGGTGCTCTTCCTGGCCACCGCAGCCTGGGGCTGGACGAAGCGCAACACCCGGGTCTGACGTTCCCTGCGGGCCGGCCCGGTGCGGCCGGTGTGCGGTGACGGCGTCACCGCCCGCCGGCGGTTCTCAAGCCGATGCGTTCGGCGCATCGACGAGTGCCGCCAAGGTGGCGCGGGCGCCGCGCTCGCGCAGGAGGGAGAGGGCCCGGCGGTAGGCCGCCACGAAGCGCTCGTCGTCCACCAGGTCCCCGAAGATGCTGCGGTCCGCGATGAAGGCGACCGGGTCCTCGTCGAGCCGGCTCGCGTTGGCGCGTACCCGGTCGGCCTGCCGGTCGACCAGCGGCAGGGGGCGCCCGGCGTCGTCCCGGCCCTCCGCGGACCGGGCCCAGCTGGCGACGACAGCGGCTGCGCGGCGCACGTCTCCGCCCCTGGCCAGGCCGTCGCGCACGACGGGCAGCACGTACTTGGGGATCAGCGCCGAGGTCTGCGCGCAGAGCCGGGCCACGGTGTCGCCCACGGAGGGGCTCGCGAAACGGGCGAGGAGTGTCCGCTTGTAGTCGTCCAGGTCGATCCCGGGCACGTCCGCGAGCGTGGGGGACACCTCGCGATCCATGTAATCCCGCAGGAAGGCGGTCCAAAGCGGGTCCCGGCAGGCGTCGTGGACGTGCTCGTAGCCCGCCAGCCGGGCGAAGTGGGCCAGCGCCTGGTGGCTGCCGTTGAGCAACCGCAGCTTCATCGCCTCGTAGGGGGCGACGTCCTGCACGAACTGGACACCGGCCTCCTCCCACGGTGGGCGGCCGGCGGGGAAGCGATCCTCGACCACCCACTGGGCGAACGGTTCGCACACGACCGGCCACGCGTCCTCCACCCCGAAGCGCTCACGGAGACCCGCGATGTCCGCGGCGGTGGTCAGCGGGGTGATCCGGTCGACCATGCTGTTGGGGAACGACACCTCGCGGCCGACCCAGTCCCCGAGATCGGCGTCCCGCATCGTCGCGAACGCACCGAACGCGCGCCTCGCGACGTCGCCGTTGTTCTGCAGGTTGTCGCAGGAGAGCACGGTGAACGGTGTCAGCCCCCGCTCGCGACGGCGGGCCAGCGCCTCGGTCACGAGCCCGAACGTGGTGCGCAGGGCGGCGTCAGGCCGGAGGTCGTCCCGGATTCCCGGGGCGTCGACGTCGAAGGCTCCGGTCACGGGGTCGGTGTTGTACCCGCGCTCGGTGATGGTCAGCGACACGATCCGCGTGTCGGGGTCCGCCATCCGCTCGACCACCGCCTCCGGGTCGTCGGGCGCGAGGAGGTAGTCGACGATCGATCCGACGACCCGGGGCTCGAAGGCGCCGTCCGGGTGCTTGACGACGAGGGTGTACAGGCCGTCCTGGGCAGCCATGACCTCCTGCATGCGGTGGTCGGACGGGAGGACGCCGACTCCGCAGATCCCCCACTCCGGAGCCAGCCCGCCGTCCATGAGCCGGTCGAGGTACATGGCCTGGTGCGCACGGTGGAAGCCGCCGACCCCGATGTGCACGATGCCGGTGCGGATCCGCCGGCGGTCGTAGCGCGGCACCTCCACCCGCTCGGCGAGGGGGGGCAGGGCGCCGGCGTGGACGCGCACGATTCGTTCGGTTCCGGGCGGGGCGGAGCGAGTGAGCACTCCCTACCCTAACGTAAGGGTAGAGCCCTGTCGTGCCGACCCTGGCGCGCGGGGGAGTGACGGGCGGCCGGAGCCGGTCCGCTACGCGGCGGTACCCCTCGCCGCCTTGTCCGCGGGCAGGAAGACCTTGGCGGGATCACGCTCGACCACACCGTCGAGCACCTCGTCGACACGGGCCATGACGTCGGCGTCGAGCCGCACGCCGACCGCCTTGACGTTGTCACGGACCTGCTCCGGTCGGCTGGCGCCGATGATCGCGGCGGCCACGTTCGGGTTCTGCAGCACCCAGGCCAGCGCGAGCTGCGCCATCGTCAGCCCGAGGTCGTCGGCGACCGGGCGCAGCCCCTGCACCTTGGCCAGCACCTCGTCGGCGAGGAACCCCTCGATCTGGAAACCGACGGCCGAGTGGCCGGCGCGGCTACCGGTCGGCGGCTGCTCGCCGGGCCGGTACTTGCCGGTGAGCACGCCCTGGGCCAGCGGGGACCAGACGATCTGCGACAGGCCCTCCCGCTCGCACGTCGGCACGACCTCGCCCTCGATGACCCGCCAGAGCATCGAGTACTGGGGCTGGTTGCTGACCAGCTGGACGTTCAGCTCGCGGGCGAGCGCCGCCGCCGCGGCGATCTGGTCGGGCTGCCACTCGGAGACGCCCAGGTAGAGCACCTTGCCGGCCCGCACCAGGTCGGCGAAGGCGGTCATGGTCTCCTCCAGCGGCACCGTCGGGTCGTAGCGGTGCGCCTGGTACAGGTCGATGTAGTCGGTGCCGAGTCGCCGGAGGGAGGCGTGGCAGCTCTCGACGACGTGCTTGCGGGAGAGCCCGCGGTCGTTCGGCCCGGGACCCGTCGGCCAGTACACCTTCGTGGCGATCTCCAGGCCCTCGCGGCGCTGACCGCCCAGGGCGCGGCCCAGCACCGACTCGGCGGCGGTGCCGGCGTAGACGTCAGCGGTGTCGAACGTGGTGATCCCGACGTCGAGCGCGGCGTGCACGCACGACACGGCGGCGTCCTCCTCGACCTGGCTGCCGTGCGTCAGCCAGTTGCCGAAGGCGATCTGCGAGACGTTGAGGCCGGACCGGCCCAGTCGACGGAATTCCACCTCGACGACCGTAGTGCCGGGAGTGCGCCGTGGCCCGGCGGGGGTGTGGAGCAGTGGCGCGCAGCCACCCACCGGGCCTTGTCGAGGCCGGACGACGGCGCGGTGGTGGCGCGGTACCTCGCGCCACCACCGCTCGAACCGGGGTCGGTCAGGATCGCCGTGGTCACCGGCGAGGACCTGGACGAGTCCGTCGACCGCAGGTCAGCGGCTCGTTTCCAGCCGCTCCGCGAGGGTGTCGGCGAACCCTTCGGCGACGGCGAGCTGCTCCTTCAGCGCGGTGACCCGAGCCGTGGCCGCCTCGTGGAACATGCGCAGCCGATCCACCAGCTGCGCCCGGTCGCCGCTGCCGGAGTCCAGGTCGGCCAGCAGGGTGAGCAGCTCCTGCATCTCCTCGAGGGTGAACCCCAGGGGCTTCATCCGCTTCACGACCTCGAGGCGGGCGACGTCCTCGGAGCTGTACAGCCGGAACCCGCCCTCGGAGCGGGCGGTGGGGATGACCAGCCCGTTCTCCTCGTAGAAGCGGATCGTGCGCAGGCTCAGACCGGTGCGCTCGGCGACCTGACCGATCTGCATGAGTTGCTCGCGGGGCGTTCCGGTCACGCCCCCTTCATAGGCCACGCGCCCGGCGCGCGCTGCCGCAGCGGGCATCAGTGCGCTCCGGTGAGCTGGCCGGTGTGCCGGTCGAAGCGGTCGGCGGAGTGCCCGGTCAGCCCGACGATCTGGACGTTCTTGCCGCGGGTCTCGTACTTGTGGGTGATCGCGTCGAGGGCAGCCACGGTCGAGGCGTCCCAGATGTGGGCGTCGGTCAGGTCGATCACCACGTTCCCGGGGTCGCCGGCGTAGTCGAACTGGGTGTAGAGGTCGTTGCTGGAGGCGAAGAACAGCGCCCCCGTCACCGAGTAGATCCGGGTGCCTTCGTCGTCCGTGACGCTGGTGACCTCGGCCAGGTGGGCGACCCGGCGGGCGAAGAGCACGCAGGCCGCGAGGACGCCGGCGCCGACGCCGACGGCGAGGTTGTGGGTGAAGAGCGTGCCGGCGACGGTCGTGAGCATGACGGCGGTCTCGCTCTTGGGCATCCGGTGGATGGTGCGCAGGCTGTGCCAGTCGAAGGTGGCGATCGACACGAAGATCATCACCGCGACCAGGGCGGCCATCGGGATGGTCGCCACGATGTCGCCGAGGGCGACCACGAGGATCAGCAGGAACACCCCGGACAGGAATGTGGACAGCCGCGTACGGGCTCCCGACGCCTTCACGTTGATCATCGTCTGGCCGATCATCGCGCAGCCGCCCATGCCGCCGAAGAAGCCGGAGGCCATGTTCGCCACGCCCTGACCCCAGGACTCGCGGGTCTTGTCGGAGTGGGTGTCGGTGATGTCGTCGACCAGCTTCGCCGTCATCAGCGACTCCATCAGCCCGACGAAGGCCACGCCGAGGGCGTAGGGGGCGATGATGGTCAGCGTCTCGACGGTGAACGGCACGTCGGGCAGCAGGAAGAACGGCAGGCTGTCGGGCAGGTCGCCCTCGCCGCCGACGTCGGGGATCTCCCAGCCGGCTGTCACCGCCAGGGCCGTCAGCACGACGATCGCGACCAGGGGTGCGGGGATCGCCGTCGTCAGCCGGGGGAGCAGGAAGATGATCGCCAGCCCGGCGGCCACCATCGGGTAGACCAGCCACGGCACGTCGGTCAGCTGCGGCAGCTGCGCGGTGAAGATGAGGATCGCCAGCGCGTTGACGAAGCCCACCATGACGCTGCGCGGGATGAACCGCATCAGCCGGGCGAAGCCCGTGGCGGCCAGCACGATCTGGAAGATGCCGCCGAGGATCACCGCGGCGAACAGGTACTGGACGCCGTACTCGAGCGTCAGCGGGGCCACGACGAGGGCGATGGCGCCGGTGGCAGCGGTGATCATCGCCGGCCGGCCGCCGGTGAAGGCGATGACCACGGCCATCACGAACGAGGAGAACAGCCCGACGCGGGGGTCGACGCCGGCGAGGATGGAGAAGCTGATCGCCTCGGGGATCAGCGCCAGGGCGACGACGAGGCCGGCGAGCACCTCGGTGCGGGCGACCTTCGGCGAGAGCCAGGCGGGGCGCGACAGTCTGGGCTTGGGCAGTGCAGGCAGGGCTGAGGACATGGTTCCGTCTCGTTCGGTGCGCAGGCGTCGGCGCGGGCGGCAGCACCGGAGGCGGTGCCAGGTCTCTGAGGGCGGTGCGGCGGTGCACCCGGAGCGGCGGAGCTCGTGTTCCGTGGCGACGATGTCGGTCGGGGTCGCCGAGCCGGGAGCATCGGTGCGCATCGGCGGCGTCGCCGGTGTCATCGACAGTCTGCCGGGAACTCGTCCTTCACGTCAGTGTTGGGTGGTGAGCCGTTCGTCACGTTCGGACCCCCGTGAGCGGGGGAGGACCAGCAGCGCCAGGATCGACCCAGACGTCGGACCGCACCTGGACGGAGCCAGCATGGACATCACGGACACCACGGAGTGGCGCGCGCTCGACGAGCACCGCCGCACCCTCGGGGACACGCACCTGCGGGACCTCTTCGACGGCGATCCCGAGCGCGCGGAGCGGCTGACCGGGCAGGTCGGTGAGCTGCACGTCGACTGGTCCCGGCACCGCGTGACCGACGAGACGCTGCGGCTGCTGGTCGCCCTCGCCGAGCGTGCGGGTCTGCCCGACCGCATCCAGGCGATGTTCCGCGGCGAGCACATCAACACCACCGAGGACCGCGCCGTCCTGCACGTCGCGCTGCGCATGCCGCCGGGCGAGGAGCTCGTGGTGGACGGCCAGCACGTGGTCCGCGACGTGCACGAGGTGCTGGGGCGGATGCGCCGTTTCGCCGAGCAGGTGCGCTCGGGGGAATGGCGCGGGCACACGGGGAAGCCGATCCGGGCGGTGGTCAACATCGGCATCGGCGGCTCCGACCTGGGCCCCGCGATGGCGTACACCGCCCTGCGGCACCACGCCGACCGGAACCTCACCCTGCGGTTCGTCTCCAACATCGACCCCACCGACTTCGCCGAGGCCACCCGCGACCTCGACCCCGCCGAGACGCTCTTCGTCGTCAGCTCCAAGACCTTCACCACGCTGGAGACGCTCACCAACGCCGGCGTCGCCCGGGACTGGCTGCTGCGCGGGCTGGGGGCCGACGAGTCCGCCGTGGCGAAGCACTTCGCCGCGGTGTCCACCAACACCGACGCCGTGCGCGCGTTCGGCATCGATCCGCAGAACATGTTCGAGTTCTGGGACTGGGTCGGGGGCCGGTACTCCTTCACCTCCGCCATCGGGCTCTCGCTGATGGTGGCGATCGGCCCGGACGCCTACGACGAGATGCTCGCCGGCTTCCACGCCGTCGACGAGCACCTCCGCACCACCCCGCTCGAGCGCAACGTCCCGGTGCTGCTGGGCCTGCTGGGTGTCTGGTACCGCAACTTCTTCGACGCCCAGACCCACGCCGTCCTGCCCTACAGCCAGTACCTCTCCCGGCTGCCGGCCTACCTGCAGCAGCTGACGATGGAGAGCAACGGCAAGTCGGTGCGCACGGACGGGCAGCCGGTCACCACGGCGACGGGCGAGGTGTTCTGGGGGGAGCCCGGCACGAACGGCCAGCACGCCTTCCACCAGCTGCTGCACCAGGGGACCTCGCTGGTCCCAGCCGACTTCATCGGCTTCGGCGAGCCGAGCCACGACATCGGTGAGATGCACGACCTGCTGATGGCCAACATGTTCGCCCAGGCGGCCGTCCTGGCCTTCGGCCGCACCGCCGAGGAGGTGGCGGCCGACGGCACACCCCCGGCCCTCGTGCCGCACAAGGTCATGCCCGGGAACCGGCCGAGCACGGTGATCCTCGCGCCGCGGCTGACGCCGGGGACGCTCGGGCAGCTGGTGGCGCTCTACGAGCACGTCGTCCTCACCCAGGGCGTGATCTGGCAGATCGACTCGTTCGACCAGTGGGGTGTCGAGCTGGGCAAGGTGATGGCGCGCGAGCTGGCGCCGGCGCTCACCAGCCCGGAGCCCGTGGCGCTGGACCAGGATGCCGCCACGACGGCGGTGGTGGCCGAGTACCGGCGGATGCGGGGCCGGGCGACCTGACGCGCGCTCCCCGGGGTGACGCCTCGGGAGGCGGACCCCGGGGCGGCCGCGCGCCGTCGCAGCGACCGCCCCGGGAGTTCGGTGGCGCGGTCGGGGGCGGCGCCCCAGGCGCGGCCGCCAGTGGTTCCAGCGTCGGCTGCGGCCGGTTCTCCCGCAACCCGCGTGACCTGGAGCCCTCGGGTCAGCCGGCGTCCGGCGGCGCGCCCCCCGGACGTGTCCGCCGCGGGCGGGTGACCCGGGCCTGCACCGCCGCCTCGCTCAGCACTGCCTGGACGGTCGTCCCACGGCCCAGCAGCCGCCCCTCGGCATCGACGGCGCTGCAGTCGCAGGTCAGGCGGTTGCCGCGCACCTCGGCGCACCGGGCCGTCACCCGGATGGCGTCGCCGACCCAGGCCGGGGCCAGGTGCTCCACCGACAGGGCGCTGCCGATCCCGGCCTCGCCGGGCTCGAGGTGGCGTAGCAGCAGCTTCCGGCCGGCCTCCTCGAAGTGCTTGGCCATCGAGTAGGTGGCGTACACCGGGTGCACCGGGCCGAGCTCGTCGAAGCGGACGGTCATCTCCGGGGTCACCACGACGTCGAGGTCGGCGGACTCGCCGACGGGCACGGGCCTCATGCGCGCACCCCGCGAGAGGTCCGTACCGCGCACCGGGAGGCGCCGTGCGGGTGCGCCGCCCGCGGCGCCGCGTCGCCCACCGGGGTCAGGCGTCGTAGTCGACGGTGACGGCGTCGGAGACGGGCAGCGACTGGCAGGTGAGCACGTAGCCGGCCTCGACCTCCTGGGCCTCGAGCGCGTAGTTGCGCCGCATCGCCACCTCGCCGTCGGTCACCCGCGCCCGGCAGGTGCCGCACACCCCGCCCTTGCACGCGAAGGGCAGGTCGGAGCGGACGCGCTGCGCGGAGTCCAGCACGCTCTGGTCCTTCGGCAGCGCCAGCGTGGTCGAGCGGCCGTCGAGGACGACGGTCACCTGGCTGCTGGGCCCGGTGACGGTCTGCTCGTCGCCGCGCACCGGCTGGGGCGGGACGTCGTCGACGAAGAACAGCTCCTGGTGGACCTTCCCCGCGGGGACGCCGAGCTCGGCGAGCAGGGCGCGGGCGTCGGTCACCATCCCGTGCGGACCGCACAGCCACCAGTGGTCGACGCGCTCGACCTCGACGAGGTTCTGCACGAGGCTGCGCAGCCGCTCGCCGTCGAGTCGACCGCTGGTCAGCTCGGCGTCGCGGGGCTCGCGGGAGAGGACGTGCACCAGCTGCAGCCGGGTGCCGTAGGCGTCCTTCAGGTCGGCGAGCTCGTCGGCGAACATCACCGTGTTGGTGCGGCGGTTGCCGTAGAAGACGGTGACCGTCGACTCGCCGTCGCGCAGCACGGTGGCGGCCAGGCTCAGTGCCGGGGTGATGCCCGAGCCGGCGACGACGAAGACGTGGTCGGCGGGCTGCGACAGGTCAGCGGTGAAGGTGCCCGAGGGCGGGAGCACCTCGATCTCGTCGCCCGGGCGCACCTCGTGCACCAGGTAGCTGGAGAAGAACCCGCCGGGGACCTCGCGGACGCCGACCCGCGGAGCGGCGCCCATCGGTGCGCAGATGGAGTAGGAGCGGCGCTCGTCCCGGTCGCCGTCGACCCGGCGGAGGGTGAGGGCCTGGCCGGGCCGGAAGCGGTACTCTTCGGCGAGCTCGGCGGGGACGTCGAAGGTGACCGCGACGGAGTCGTCGGTGAGCCGCTCGACCGCGGCCACCCGGAGCGGGTGGAACTGCGGCCGCCGCCGCGGACGGGTGGGGGCGGAACCGGCGGCGGGAACGGTCGCCGTCATCAGATCTCCTTGAAGTGCTCGAACGGCTCGCCGCAGCTGCGGCAGCGGCGCAGGGCCTTGCAGGCCGTGGCGCCGAACTCGCTCTGCTCGACGGTGTCGGCCGACCCGCACTGGGGGCAGCCGGCCGTCCGCCGCGTCGGCCCCAGCTGGAGCGGGACGGGGCCGGGGGACCGGACCGGTGCCGTCCCGGGCGGGGCGATGCCGGCCGCGGCGAGCTTGCGCCGGCCCTCCTCGCTGATCCAGTCGGAGGACCAGGCGGGCGAGAGCACGGTGCGGACGTCGACGTCGGCGAAGCCCGCCCGGTGCAGGGCATGCACGAGGTCCGCCCGCATGACGCCCATCGCGGGGCAGCCGGAGTAGGTCGGCGTGATCTCGACGACGACGGTGCCCTGCTCGACACGCACCTCGCGGAGCACGCCGAGATCCGCGAGGGTCAGCATCGGCAGCTCCGGGTCGGTGACCGTCTCCGCCACCGAGCGGGGGTCGGTCAGCACGGCGCTCACCAGGTCGCCGCCGGGTGCCGGCGGGCCAGGCCCTGCAGGGTGGCCAGCAGCTCGGTCAGCTCCGCGCCGTGCTGCCCGATCCGGCCGCGCGGGGCGGCGTCGGCCGGCCAGGCGGGCACCGGCAGCGTGGCGCGCTCCAGCACGGTGGTGAGGACGTCGCGCACCTCGTCGCGGACGTCGGCCGGGTCGACGGCGACCCCGGCGGCGACCAGCCGGGCCTCGACATCCGTGGCGGTGAACAGGTCGGCCAGCAGCGGCCATACCGCGGCGACGCCGTCCTGGGCCCGCCGGTGCGACTCCTCGGTGCCGTCGCCCAGGCGCAGCACCCAGCGGGCGGCGTGGTCGCGGTGGTAGGCGAGCTCGTGCACGCCCTTCGCGGCGATGGCGGCGAGCACCGGGTCGCGGGACTCCCGCAGCCGGGCGAAGGCCGCCAGCCGCACCGTCGAGGCGACGAGCAGGCGGACCATCGTCTGCGCGAAGTCGCCGTTCTCCGCCTCGACCAGGCCGGTGCAGCGGAACTCGTCGGCGTCCCGGAAGTAGGCCAGGGCGTCCTCGTCGGGGATGGTCTCCGCGGCGAGCTCCCGCGAGCGGCCGAGCACCCCGGCCGCCCCGGCGCGGGCGAGCAGGAGCCGGGCCTGGCCGAGGAGGTCCAGGCCGATGTTGCCCAGCGCCACCTCCTCCTCGAGCTCCGGCGCGTTGGTCATCCACTGGGTGAGCCGCTGGGCGAGCACGAGCGCGTCGTCGCCGAGCATCAGGCAGTAGGTGCCGAGGTCGGCGGCGTCGACGCCGTGGGGCACCGTGGTGTCGACGCCGGCCAGCGGGTCGTCGAAGCCGGTGCCGAAGGCCCAGTGCCCCGCGTCGTCGTGCGCATTGGCCAGCGCGTCGTACACCGTCTCCTCGTGCATGGCCTCGCTCCTGACTCCGGCGAGATCTGCACAGTGGCCGCCGTCGGGGAGCCGATGCGGGCCACTGTGCAGATCTCGCCTCACATGTGGGGGACGTTCTCGGGGATCTCGTAGAACGTCGGGTGGCGGTAGACCTTGTCGCCGCTGGGGGCGAACATCGGGTCCTTCTCGTCGGGGCTGGACGCGGTGATGTCGGCGGCCTTGACCACCCAGATGCTCACGCCCTCGTTGCGCCGGGTGTAGAGGTCGCGGGCGGCGTGCACGGCCATCTCGTCGTCGGGTGCGTGCAGCGAGCCGACGTGCACGTGGTTGAGCCCGCGCTTGCCGCGGACGAAGACCTCGTACAGCGGCCAGTCCCGGCGCACGGCCGGCCGCTGGGCCTGCACCGGCACCTCCGGCCCGGTCGGGACCGCGCCGTGCCCGCCCTCGGCGGTGACCTCGCCGCTCACGCGGCCGCCCCCTCGTGCTTGCGGGCGTAGGCCGTGGCCGCCTCGGTGACCCAGGCGTTGTCGTCCCGGGCCGCGCGGCGGCGGGCGACGCGCACGGCGTTCATCGGGCCCTCGCCGGAGATGACCCGCTTGAACTCGTCCCAGTCGATCCGGCCGAACCGGTAGTGGCCGGTCTCGGGGTCGTAGGAGAGGTCGGGGTCGGGGAGCGTGACACCGAGGACCTCGGCCTGCGGCACGGACATGTCCACGAACCGCTGGCGCAGCTCGTCGTTGGTGTGCCGCTTGATGCCCCAGGCCATCGACTGCGCGGTGTTGGGGCTGTCGTCGTCGGGCGGGCCGAACATCATGAGCGAGGGCCACCACCAGCGGTCGACGGCGTCCTGCACCATGGCGCGCTGTTCGTCGGTGCCGCGCATCATCGTCATCAGCAGCTCGTAGCCCTGCCGCTGGTGGAACGACTCCTCCTTGCAGACCCGGATCATCGCCCGGGCGTAGGGCCCGTAGGAGGAGCGGCACAGCGGCACCTGGTTGCAGATGGCCGCGCCGTCGACCAGCCAGCCGATGACGCCGACGTCGGCGTAGGTGAGCGTCGGGTAGTTGAAGATCGAGCTGTACTTCTGCCTGCCCTCGATCAGCTTGTCGGTGAGGTCGGCGCGGTCGGCGCCGAGCGTCTCGGCCGCGGAGTACAGGTACAGGCCGTGACCGGCCTCGTCCTGCACCTTGGCCAGCAGGACGGCCTTGCGCCGCAGGCTGGGCGCGGCGAGCAGCCAGTCGCCCTCGGGCTGCATGCCGATGATCTCCGAGTGCGCGTGCTGCGCGACCTGGCGGATGAGCGTCTTCCGGTACCCCTCGGGCATCCAGTCCCGCGGCTCGATGCGATGGCCGGCCGCGATGGTGGCGTCGAACTGGTCCTGCAGCGCGGTCTCGTCGGGCGCGGGCCGGTCCAGGGTGGGTGCGGACATCTCGTTCCCCTCGGGTGCGTCTCGGGTCATTTACTGACCGGACGGTCGGTAATCAGTGTGCACGAGCGGAGGCCGCCGCACAACCCTGTCCGCGGCGCTCCCCGGGCGGTCTTGACAGCGGTCGAGAGGAGGGGATGCTTACCTGACCGCCCGGTCGGTAATTCGGAGCCGAGCTCGCGCGCCGACCGCCCGGTGACGACGCTCAGGACATCGGAGGCCACTGCCATGACGGTTGCGACCACGGAGACGAACGGGCGCCCGGGGGAGGCGCCCGACCCGGCGTTGCTGGACCCCGCCGAGCGCCTGGGCGTCGATGAGCTGCGCGCGCAGCAGCTGGAGCGGCTCCAGTGGTCGCTGCGGCACGCCTACGACAACGTGCCGCACTACCGCCGGGCCTTCGACGCGGCCGGCGTGCACCCCGACGACTGCCGGGAGCTCGCCGACCTCGCGAAGTTCCCGACGACCAGCAAGGCCGACCTGCGCGAGAACTACCCCTTCGGGATGTTCGCGGTCCCGAAGGACCAGGTGCGCCGCGTGCACGCCTCCTCCGGCACCACCGGCAAGCCGACCGTCGTCGGCTACACCGAGCGCGACCTCGACACCTGGGCGACGGTCATGGCCCGCTCCATCCGCGCCGCGGGGGGCCGGCCGGGGGACACGCTGCACAACGCCTACGGCTACGGCCTGTTCACCGGCGGCCTGGGCGCCCACTACGGAGCCGAGAAGCTGGGGTGCACCGTCGTCCCCGTGTCCGGTGGCATGACGCCGCGGCAGGTGCAGCTGATCCGCGACTTCGAGCCGCGGATCATCATGGTCACGCCCTCCTACATGCTCACCGTCATCGACGAGTTCGAGAAGCAGGGCGTGGACCCGCGGGAGAGCAGCCTCGAGATCGGCATCTTCGGCGCCGAGCCCTGGACCGAGCAGATGCGCCGCGAGATGGAGGAGCGGGCCGGCATCCACGCCGTGGACATCTACGGCCTGTCCGAGGTGATGGGCCCCGGCGTCGCCCAGGAGTGCGTGGAGACCAAGGACGGGCTGCACGTCTGGGAGGACCACTTCTACCCGGAGGTCATCGACCCGCTCACCGGTGAGGTGCTGCCCGACGGCGAGGAGGGGGAGCTCGTCTTCACCTCGCTGACCAAGGAGGCGATGCCGGTCGTCCGCTACCGGACCCGCGACCTCACCCGGCTGCTGCCCGGCACCGCGCGCCCGGCGTTCCGGCGGATGCAGAAGATCACCGGCCGCACCGACGACATGATCATCCTGCGGGGGGTGAACCTGTTCCCCACCCAGATCGAGGAGATCGTGCTGCGGACGCCGGGGCTCTCCCCGCACTTCGCCCTCGAGCTCGTCACCCGGGAGCGGATGGACCACCTGATCTGCCGCGTCGAGGCGCGGCCGGACTGCCCGGCGGAGGCGAGATCTGCCGCGGCGGCCGCGGTGCGCACGGGCGTCAAGGACGTCGTCGGGTCCAGCATCGAGGTGCTCGTGGTGGACCCCGAGACGCTGCCCCGATCGGTTGGCAAACTCAAGCGCATGACCGACAACCGGAACCGTGCATGACGTCGACCGCCGACGCGCCCCCGGCCCGACGCGGCCGCCCGGGGCACTCGCTGGACTCGCTGCTCGACGTCGCCGTCGAGGTCTTCAACGAGCGCGGCTACGACGCCACCAGCATGGAGGAGCTGGCCACCCGGCTCGGCGTCACCAAGTCGGCGATCTACCACCACGTGCCCAGCAAGGTGGAGCTGCTGCGGCTGGCGCTCGACCGTGCGCTGGACGCGTTGTTCGCCGTCACCGATGAGCCCGGCGGCACCACCGGCCCGGCGATCGACCGGCTGGAGCACGTCGTCCGCGGGTCGGTCCGCGTGCTCGCGGCCGAGCTGCCCTTCGTGACGCTCCTGCTCCGGGTCCGGGGCAACTCCCCGGTCGAGCAGGCGGCGCTGCAGCGGCGACGGGAGTTCGACCGGGTCGTCACCGACCTGGTGCGCGCCGCCGAGGACGAGGGCGACGTGCGCCCCGACGTCGATCCCGCCGTCACCAGCCGCCTGCTCTTCGGCACCGTCAACTCGCTGACCGAGTGGTACCGGCCCGGCGGCGGCCTGTCCGCGGACGACCTCGCCGACGCCCTCGTGACCACGACCTTCCGGGGCCTGCGGACCCGCGCCCCGGCGCCACCGGCGTCCTGACCCGGGCCGGCCGGCCGGACGTGCGCGGAGCGCGCCTCGGACCGTCAGGCGCGTCCGGGCGGGGCGGGGGGCACCTGGCGGCTGTGTCCCCGCATCTCGGCGAGGAGCAGCCCGTCCGCGTCGCGGGTCACCGCGACGTCGTAGATCCCGCCCCGCCCCACGAGCGATCGTTCCACCGCGGTGGCGGTGACGGTGTCGCCGGCGCGGGCCGGCGCGAGGTACTCGATGCTGCACGACCGCCCCACCGCCGGCTGTCCGTGCGAGTTGCAGGCCATCGCGAAGGCGATGTCGGCGACGGCGAACAGTGCAGCGCCGTGCGCGGTGCCGTGCCCGTTGAGCATCTGGGGCCGGATGATCATGTGCGCCGTGACCGAACCCGGCGCCACGGAGCTGACGGTGACGCCGAGTGCCCGCGCCGCGGAATCCTCCGCCAGGTAGCGGCGGACGGTCTCCTCGGCGAGGCGCTGCGGGGCAGGGCTGGTCATCGGGGCCGCCTCGGGTCAGTCGTAGGTGTGGAATCCGCGACCGGTGGTGCGGCCGAGCTCGCCCGCCGCGACCTTGTCGCGGAGCAGTTGCGGTGGGGCGAACCGCTCGCCGAGGGTCCGGTGGAGGTACTCGGCGATCGCCAGCCGCACGTCGAGGCCCACGAGGTCGGTGGAGCGCAGGGGCCCCATCGGGTGCCGGTAGCCCAGCTCCATGGCGGCGTCGATGGCCTCGGCGTCGGCGACCCCCTCCTCGAGCATCCGGATCGCCTCCAGCCCCAGCAGCACCCCGAGCCGGGAGGAGGCGAAGCCGGGGGAGTCCTTCACCACGACGTCGGTCTTGCCGAGTGCGCGCACCCAGCCGGAGGCGATCCCGACGAGCTCGGCCGCGGTCTCGCGGGCGACCACCACCTCCACGAGCTTGGACGCCGGCACGGGGTTGAAGAAGTGCAGGCCGAGGAACCGGGCCGGGCGCTCCAGCGCCGCGGCGAGCTCGGTGACCGAGAGGGAGCTGGTGTTCGTGGCGAGCACCGCGTCCGGGCCGACGGCGGACTCCGCGGCGCCCAGCACCTCCGCCTTGAGGTCGGCCCGCTCGGGGACGGCCTCGACGACCAGCCCGTTCTCCCGGTCCAGCGCGGCGGGGGAGTCCACCAGGGTCAGCCGGTCCAGCGCGGCGGCGACGTCGCCGTCGAGCTTTCCGCGGCGGGCGGCCTCCGCCAGCCCCTCGGCCACCCGGCCGTGGGCGGCGTCGGCAGCCTCTGCGCCGGCCTCCACGACCTCGACGCGGGCGCCGGCGGTCAGGAAGGCCTGGGCGATGCCGGCGCCCATGCGCCCGCCGCCGATGACGGCGACGCGGGCGGGGACCGGGGCGCTCACGCCGTCTCCGCGTTCGTCGTGGTGTCCCGGTCGACGCGCACCCGCGCCCGCGTGCGACCCGTCGGCCGACCTGGCGGATCTCGGTGTGCTCCTGCATCGTCGCTCCTGGAATTCGCCGGACCCGGCGGGTCCCGGGGGGTGGGGGAGGGCCGACCGTCCGGTCCGGAGGTGGTGGCCCCACTGTGGTGGCGGCGTCTCCGGGAAGCAATCGCCGGCGACGCCTGCCGCCGTCGCGACCAGGGTCGACGGCCGCGGCCACCACGGCGCCGGGGGCCCCGCCGGGGTGCGGCGCCGAGCGGCGGACGCGTCCGCCACCCGGCGCCGCCGGTCCCGCTCCGTCAGGCACGGAGGTGCCCCCGCTCGCCGGTCAGGGCCGGAAGCCGAGGGCCTCGGCCTCCTCGGGGTGCGCGCGCAGGTACTCCTCGTGGGCCTCGGCCACCCGCAGGCTCGCGCCCTTCGTCTCCCCGGCGACCGTCACCGCGGTGAAGGAGATGACGCAGAGCACCATGATGTAGATGCCGACCGAGCCCGACCACCCGGTCGACTGCAGGAGCAGCTCGGCGATCATCGGGGCGAAGGCGCCTCCGAGGATCGCTCCCAGGGCGTAGCCGATCGAGACACCGGAGTAGCGGACCGCGACCGGGAACATCTCGGCGTACATCGCCGACATCGGCCCGTACGACAGCCCGAGCCCGATGGTCAGCAGGAACAGCGCGACGCCGTAGAGCCAGATGTTCCCCGTGTCGATGAGCAGGAACATCGGGATCATCCAGAGGAAGACCAGGGCGTAGCCGATCTGGAACGTGCGCACCCGGCCGATCCGGTCGGACAGGATGCCGCCGTACATCGTGAAGGCGAGCCAGCCGAAGGACGCCAGGGTGGTGGCCAGCAGGACGGATTCGCGCGGCATGTCCAAGGTGGTGCTGGCGTAGGCGATGAAGAAGGCGATGAGCAGGTAACCGGCGGCGTTGTTGGCGATGAAGATCAGTGCGCTGAGCACCACCTGCCGGGTGTTGCGGCGGAAGAGGTCGCGCAGCGGGGCGGACGACTCCTTCTTCCGCAGCTGCATCTCCTTGAAGACCGGGCTCTCCTCCACGGCGCGGCGGATCAGGTAGCCGATGACGATCAGCACGACCGACAGCAGGAAGGGGATGCGCCAGCCCCAGGACTGGAACTGCTCGGGCGTGGTCAGCGTCGACAGCAGCCACAGCACGCCCGTCGCGAGGATCATGCCGACCGGCACGCCCACCTGCGGGTAGGCGCCGAACAGGCCGCGCCGCGCCACCGGGGCGTGCTCCACCGACATGAGCGCCGCGCCGCCCCACTCGCCGCCTGCGGAGAAGCCCTGCAGGATTCGCAGCAGGATCAGGATGGCCGGCGCGGCGAACCCGATCTGCTCGTACGTCGGCAGCAGCCCGATGAGTGCGGTGGCCGTCCCCATCAGCAGCAGGGTGAAGACCAGCATCCGCTTGCGGCCGAGCCGGTCGCCGAAGCGCCCGGCCACGATGGCCCCGAGTGGGCGGAACAGGAAGCTGATGCCGATGGTGGCCAGCGACAGCACGGTGGCCAGCCCGGGGGAGTCCTCGCTGAGCGGGGAGAGGAAGAGCGGGGCCAGCACCAGGCTCGCCGCCTGGGCGTAGATGAAGAAGTCGTACCACTCGATCGTGGTGCCGGCGAGGGTGCCCGCGAGGACCTTGCGCTCCTCGGTGGTCATTCGGTGGCGCTCGCGAGAGGGGGCATCTGTGGAGAGGGGCATGGCAGCTCCGCCGTCGCTCGGTGGGTGTGCATTTACTGACCGGACGGTCAGTCCGGTGCGGGACGGTAGCTCAATGTGCTCTGGGCCACAATGGGGTCGTCCTCGTTCCCGACCGTTCGGTCAGGTGGGGGAGGTTGCGCGGCGGCCAGGCGACCACCGGCCGAGTCGCCGGCGGTCGTGGGTGGCCACGGCCGGGCACCTGCTCGGCACGGTCCTCGCCATGCCGTCAGCGGTGACGTTCCCCGGTGCGGTGGGATCGGTCATCGGTGTTCCCGTCCGGCGGTGGATGTCGGGGCTGCGTGCGGCAGGCGGTGGGCGACGTGCCGGCCGGCTGGGGTGGGATCAGGGGTGAGCTCGCCGGTGAGCACGAGCTGCTCGGCCAGGTCGCGGACCTTGCGGTTGGTGTGCATCGAGGCGTCGGCCAGCAGTCGGAAGGCCTGGTCCGGGGTGAGCTTGTGCCGCTCCATCAAGATGCCCTTGGCCTGCTCGATGGCCGCCCGGGACTCCAGCGCCGCCCGCATGTTCTCCGCCTGGTCGCGGGCGTCCTGCAGGGCCTCGATGTTGGTCAGCACCACGCCGGCGTAGGCAGCGAACTCAGCCAGGGCCTGCCGGTGCTCTCCGGTGAAGGCGCCGGCGGCCGGGGAGTACACGTTCACGCACGCGGCCAGCTGCGTGGCGGGCGCCGGTACCGAGAGGGAGCTCAGGGCGCCGTGGCGGAGGAAGGTCGCCACGTAGTCCGGCCACCGGTCCTCGGTGCGGCCGTCGGTGATCTCGATGAACTGGCCGCTCAGGGCGGCGTCCATGCAGGGGCCGTACCCCTGCCCGTACTGCGTCTCGTCCAGCCGCAGCGCCAGCTCCCCGGTGAAGGCCGCGGTCGTGGGCCGCCGGTTGCGCACCACCGTGATCGAGGCCTGCGCACCGGCCGGCATCAGGCTCGTCACCAGTCCGACGGCGCGCTCCAGCACCGACTGGCGGTCCTCCTCCGCCAGCACCAGCCGAGCGAGCTCGTCCACCGCCTTCCGGGGCCCCGGCGGGATGGGCCTGGCCACGGGATCGGTCACCGGCGTCGTCCCCCTGCTCTGGTCGCCGCGGACGAGTTGCACGAACGGCCGACGGCACACCGGAGCCGCTGTCAGCCCGGTGGGCTCCGACGGTGGTCGCCCGGGCCCACCCGACGGCCGCCCGGAGCCGCGGTGGGTCTCGAGCGATCCAGCTGTCACCACTGGGCGCACTCGTCGGTGGCCGGGCAGGTCCGGTGGCTGAATGCACGCTATCGGACATTGCCGCGGAGGAGCAGCCGATCGGCGCCGATCCGCTGACGGGCTCTCGTGTGCCAGGATGAGGGCGCCCCGCACGTAGGAGCAGCCTCCGCCTGAGTACGCAGACCTGGACGTGGGATCACCTCATCCCGTCGAAGGTCCGGCCCAGGCAGCACCGCACGGAGGAGCCCGCTCGTGGCCACCGACCCCGCCGCCGCACGCCGCAACGCGGTCCTGGGCGGCATGGACGAACAGGCGCTCGCCCCCCTGCTGCCCGATCTGCACCAGACCCCGCTGACGCTGGGGCAGGTGCTGCACGAGCCCGGCGAGCCGGTCACCGCCGTCTACTTCCCGCTCGTGGGTGTCGTCTCCGTCGTCGCGGACGTCGGCGACGACGAGCTGGTGGAGACCGCCACCATCGGCCAGGAGGGCATGGTCGGCCTGTCGGCGTTCCTCGGCGCCGACGGCGGCGCCCCGACCGAGCGCGCCCTGGTGCAGGTGGCTGGGGATGCGCTGACCATGAGCGCCGAGGACCTCCACCGGCACACCGCCGACGTCGACGGCCCGCTGGCGGCCCGACTCCGCCGCGTCACGCAGGCGATGTTCACCCAGCTCGCCCGCAACGCCGCCTGCAACCGGGTGCACACAGTGCGCCAGCGGGCCGCCCGGTGGCTGCTGATGACCGCCGACCGGATGGACCGACCCACCTTCGAACTCACCCAGCACTTCCTCGCCCAGATGCTCGCGGTGCGGCGGACCTCGGTCAGCGAGGTGGCGCGGTCACTGGCCGAGGACGGCTGCATCACCTACACCCGCGGCGCGATCACCATCGTCGACCGGCCGCGCCTGCGTGCCCACGCCTGCGACTGCTACGGGGCCATCCGCCGCGCCACCGACGTGGCGCTGGCGGGGCGGTGAGGCGGAAGGCTCCAGCGGGCCCTGGTGCCGCGCCACGCACGCAGGAAGACCCCTGTCGCGCCGGTGCCGGAGGGGTGGCCGCACGAGCCGGAACGGGCGGTGGGGGGGGGGGGGGGGGGGGGGCGGGGGGGGGGGGGGGCGGGGGGGTGGGGGGGGGGGGGGCCGGGGGGGTTGGCTGGCGCGGGGGGGGGGGGGTGGGGGACCACCCGCACCGGCCCACCTGGGAACCCGGGGGGGGCGCCGGCGCGGTGCACACGGTCCTGCCGGACCCGGGAACCGACCGGGTGACCGTCGCCATGAGCACCGGCGGGGTGTACGTCAGCGACGACGGCGCGACCGGGTGGACG